>DASPRB010000118.1:0-15428 GCA_035624675.1 Burkholderiales bacterium | reverse complement strand
GGAGGGCACGCGCACGCTCGAGGAGGCGCAGCAGAACAAGATCGACCACGTGTGCCGCAAGCTGCGCCTCGCCCCCGGAGAGACCGTGGTCGACATCGGCAGCGGCTTCGGCGGCTTCATGTTCCGCGCGCAGCAACGCTGCGGCGTGCGCGTCACGGGCATCAACACCGCGACCGAGCAGGTCGACATGGTGCGCGCCGAGATCGCGCGCCGCGGCCTGGGCGACTCGCTCGAGGTGATCGACACGGACTTCCGCGACGCGCGCCGCGAGTACGACAAGGTGGTCTCGATCGGCACGCTCGAGCACGCCGGGCGCGACCAGCTCGCCGAGGTGGTGCGCGCGCACGCGAAGTTCCTCAAACCCGGCGGGCTGGGCATGCTGCATTTCATCGGCCACGTGGGCCGCTTCCAGACGGAGTTCTTCATCCGCAAGCACGTGTTTCCCGGCGGCTGGATCCCGAGCCTCGCCGACACGATCGCCGCCATGGAGCAGGCCGGGCTGGAGGTGGTAGACATCGAGAACCTGCGGCGCCACTACGCGCTCACGCTGGACGCCTGGGCCGAGCGCTTCGACCGGAACTGGGAGCGCATCGCGGCCATCGACCCGCGCCGCTTCGACGAGCGCTTCCGCCGCATCTGGCGCGTGTACCTGTACGGCTGCGCCGAGATGTTCCGCTCGCCCGCCGGCTACACGCACCTGTTCCAGATCGTGTTCAGCAAGGGCAACATCACGCGGGACAACTATCCGATGAGCCGCGGGCACCTGTACCGCGAAGGCGCGTGAGCACCCCGCGCGCCCAGTACGGGGAGAAGTGCGACCGGCTCGCCGCCCGGCTGCGCGAGGGCGAAGGCATCGTCGGCCTGGCCAAGGACACCTCGAACCTGTTCCGCGACCGCGCGCCGATCGCCAAGCGCGCGCTCGACGTGCGCGATTTCCGCAACGTGCTGCAGGTGGATCGTGAGAAAGGCGTCGTCGAGGCCGAGGGCATGGTTCCCTACGAGACGCTGGTCGACGCCTGTCTCGAGCACGGTCTCATGCCTGCGGTCGTGCCCCAGCTGAAGACCATCACGCTCGGCGGTGCGCTCGCCGGGGTGGGCATCGAGGCGACGTCGCATCGCTACGGGCTGGTGCACGAGACGGCGCTCGAGCTCGAGGTGCTCACCGGCGACGGCCGCTTCGTCGTGTGCACGCCCGACAACGCGCACGCGGACCTCTTCTACGGTATGCCGAACTCGTACGGCACGCTGGGCTACGCGCTGCGCATCAAGGCGCGCGCAGTCCCGGTGCAGCCCTTCGTGCGCGTCGAACACCTGCCGTTCACCGACCCGCAGGCGTTCTTCGAGGCGCTCGAGTCGCACTGCAGTCAGGACGACGCCGATTTCATCGACGGCACCGTGTTCGCGCCCGATCGCCTGTATCTGTCGCTCGGGCGCTTCGCCGCGGACGCGCCGTACACGAGCGACTACGGCTTCGAGCACATCTACTACCGCTCGATCGAGGCGAAGCGCGAAGACTGGCTCACCGTGCGCGACTACATCTGGCGCTGGGACACCGACTGGTTCTGGTGCTCGAAGAACGTGTACGCGCAGCACCCGCTCGTGCGCCGCCTGCTCGGGCGCAAGCGCCTGGGCTCGCGCACCTACACGCGCCTGATGCGCTGGAACAGCCGCGTGGGGCTGACGCGGCGCATCGAGCGCATGCGCGGCCTGCATTCGGAATCCGTGATCCAGGACATCGACATTCCGGTCGCGCGCGCCGCCCAGTACCTGGATTTCCACGCGCGCGAGATCGGCATCTGGCCGACGTGGGTATGCCCGATCGGCGCGCGCCCGGGCGCGGAGCGCTTCGTGCTCTATCCGCTCAACCCCGGCACCTACGTGAATTTCGGCTTCTGGGACGTGATCCGCACGCGCAGCCCGCAACCCGCGGGGCACTTCAACCGCATGGTCGAGGACAAGGTGAGCGAGCTGGGCGGCATCAAGTCGCTCTACTCGCAGAGCTTCTACGAGCGCACGGAGTTCGACCGCATCTACGGCGGGGATGCCTACTACCTGCTCAAGGAGAAATACGATTCGGCCCGGGTGTTTCCCGAGCTGTACGAGAAGTGCGTGCTAGGCCACTGAGGCTAGTGATCCTCGATCCGCGGGACCGATTCTTCGGCCGGCTCGCCCGTGTCCGGATCGATCCATTCGGCCACGCCGAGCTCCGCCTCCGCCTCTTCCAGCGTCTCGCTCGGCTCGTAGTCGGTTTCACTTCCGGCTTCGCCACCAGCTTGCATGTCCGCGACGGCTTCCTCGAGCGAATCGAACGGACCGTACTCCTTGCCGGTGTCGGTGGCCTGCCAATAAAAGCCGTCCGGCCGCTCGACGACGCGGGTGTGATCGTCCTCCTTGGAACGTGCCGGGATTTTCTTGGTCATCGCTGTTGCCTCGTCACCATTTTCGTTCGGGAATCATCCTACGCCCAGGCGCGGGCTTCGCAAAGCCCCTAGAGCGAGGCTGCGAACGGGTGGCGCAGCACGATCGTCTCGTCGCGCTCCGGCCCGGTCGAGATGAGGTCGATCGGCACGCCGGTGAGCGCCTCGATGCGGCCGAGGTAGGCGCGCGCCGCGTCGGGCAGCGCGGCGAAGCTCTTCAATCCGACCGTGCTCTCCATCCAGCCCTGCATCTCCTCGTACACGGGGACGCAGCGCTCAAGCTCCTCGGCGCCCACCGGCAGGATGTCGCTCATCTTGCCGTCGATCTCGTAGCCGACGCAGATCTTCACCGCCTCCACCCCGTCGAGCACGTCGAGCTTGGTGATGCACAGGCCGGAGACGCCGTTCAGCTGGATCGAGCGCTTGAGCGCCGCGGCGTCGAACCAGCCGCAGCGCCGCGGCCGCCCGGTGGTGGCGCCGAACTCCGCGCCGCGCGTGGCCAGGTAGCGCCCGACGTCGTCGGTGAGCTCGGTGGGGAACGGCCCGCCGCCCACGCGGGTGGTGTAGGCCTTGGTGATCCCCAGCACGTAGTGCAGCTGGTGCGGTCCGATGCCCGCGCCCGCGGCCGCCGCGCCGGCGACGCAGTTCGAGGAGGTGACGTAAGGATAGGTGCCGTGATCGATGTCGAGCAGGCTGCCCTGCGCGCCCTCGAACAGCAGGTTCTTGCCCGCGCGGTTCGCGTTGTACAGGGCGAGCGGCACGTCGGCCACCAGCGGCGCGAGGCGCGGCGCGACGGCGAGCGCCTCGTCCAGCGTCTTCTTGACGTCGACCTCGGGCTGCTGGTAGTAGCGCTTCAGCACGAAGTTGTGGAAGTCGAGCAGCTGCTCGAGCTTCTCCGCGAAGCGCACCGGCTTGAACAGGTCCTGCAGCCTGATCGCGCGGCGCGCGACCTTGTCCTCGTAGGCCGGTCCGATGCCGCGCCCGGTGGTGCCGATCTTCTGCGTCCCCTTGGCCGCCTCGCGCGCCTGGTCGAGCGCCGCGTGGTACGGCAGGATGAGCGGGCAGGCTTCCGAGACGTGCAGGCGGCTCGCCACGCGCACTCCGGCCGCCTCGAGCTCGTCCATCTCCTGCACCAGAGCCGAGGGCGACAGCACCACGCCGTTGCCGATGTAGCACTCGACCTCGTCGCGCAGGATGCCCGAAGGAATCAGGTGCAGCACCGTCTTCTTGCCGGCTATCACCAGCGTGTGCCCGGCGTTGTGCCCGCCCTGGAAGCGCACGACGCCCTGCGTGTGATCGGTGAGCCAGTCGACGATCTTGCCCTTGCCTTCGTCTCCCCACTGCGTGCCGATGACGACTACGTTTCTCGCGCTCACTTTGCCTTTCCGATCCGTTTGACGACCCACGCGCCGCGCACGAGGACGAGCTGGCGCGTGCAGCCGAGCTCGCGCCGGTGACGCGCGTGCCCCGGGAGCTCCTCGATCACCACCGCGCCCGCGGCGCGCAGCGCGGCGATCTTGGCGGCGAGCTTCGCATTGCCGTTCGCGCACGGCGCCAGGATCGCGTCGCGCGGCCGCGGCGGCGCGGCCGCGCCCGCGAGGGCGCGCAGGTCGATCGAGAATCCCGTCGCCGGTCGCGGGCGCCCGAACGCCTTGCCCACCTCGTCGTAGCGCCCGCCGCGCGCCACCGCGCCGCTCAGCTGCGCGCAGTAGGCGTCGAACACCACGCCGGAGTGGTAGTGGTAGCCGCGCAGCTCCGCCAGATCGAAGCCGACCGGCAGCTCGCTGTTGTCGGCGAGCGCGCGCAGCGTGGCCAGCGCGCGCCTGATGTCGGGCAGCGGCGGCAGCCTGCGCGCCGCGAACGCGAGCACCTCGCGCCCGCCGTAGAGCTCCGGAAGCAGAAGCAGCGCCTGCCCGACGCGCCTGGGCAAGGCGCGCACCAGCGACTCGAGCGCCGGGCGGTCCTTGCGCTGCAGCGCCTCGAACAGCTCGGCCTCGAGCTCGGCGCCGATCGCTGCCGCGCGCACCAGCGAACGGAACACGGCGACGTGCCCGATGTCGATTCGCGCGCCCTTGACGCGCGCCAGACCCAGCGCGCGCCCGAGCAGGCGCTGGATCTCGATGTCGCTCTCGACGCCCGCGTGGCCGTAGATCTCCGCGCCGATCTGCAGCGGCTCGCGCGTGCCCGCGAGCCCGGCGGGACGCGCGTGCAGCACGCTGCCGCAGTAGCACAGGCGCGTGACGCCCTGGCGGTTGAGCAGGTGCGCGTCCAGGCGCGCGACCTGCGGCGTGATGTCCGCGCGCACGCCCATCATGCGGCCGGAGAGCTGGTCGACAAGCTTGAAGGTGCGCAGGTCGAGATCGCGCCCCGTGCCGGTGAGCAGCGACTCGAGATATTCGAGCAGCGGCGGCATGACCAGCTCGTAGCCCCACGCCGCGAACTCGTCGAGAATCCTGCGGCGCAGCGATTCGATCCTCGCCGCCTCGTCCGGCAGGATATCCTCGATGTATTCGGGCAGCAGCCAGCGCATGAAGGAAGCCACGTTCAGCGCGCGAACACCAGCACCAGCAGCCCGATCAGCATCGAGGTCAGGCCGACGAAACGGATCTGCCCGTCGCTCAGCTGCGTGATGCGACGGAAGGTGTCGCGCCACAGGCTAGGCGCGAGAAACGGCAGGACGCCTTCGATGACGAGCATGAGCGCAAGCGCCATGAGAAAGGTGGTGCCCATCGCTCATTTTTTTCTCACGGGCGCGCGCCCGTTCGGATCGTTCAGGAAGCGGAAGAAATCCGACTCGGGCGCCAGCAGCATCAGATTGTTCTTGCCCTGGAAGGTCGCGCGGTAGGCCTCCATGCTGCGGTAGAAGGAATAGAACTGCGGATCGCGCGAGAAGGCCTTCGCGTAGATGTCGGTCGCCTTGGCATCGCCTTCGCCCTTGACGCGCTGCGCATCGCGGTAGGCGTCCGCGAGGATCACCTCGCGCTGGCGGTCGGCGTCGGCGCGGATGCGCTCGGCGTCCGCGGCGCCGGTCGAGCGCAGCTCGTTCGCCACGCGCTTGCGCTCGGCTTCCATCCGGCGGTACACGGATTCGCTCACTTCCTGCGGCAGATCGACGCGCTTCAGGCGCACGTCGACGATCTCCACCCCGATGCGCCGCAGCTCCTTGTCGACCTTGTCGCGCACTACCGCCATGATCTCGTCGCGCTGTCCGGACACGACGTCGTGCAGCGTGCGCCGTCCGAACTCGGCCTGCAGGCTGTCGGAAATGGTCTGCCGGATTCGGGTCGCCGCGGCGAACTCGTCGCCCCTGACGCTGACGTAGAACTGCTTCACGTCCAGGATGCGCCACATGACGAACGAGTCGACCAGCACCGGCTTCTTCTCCGAGGTGATGAAGCGCAGCGGCTCGGGGTCGTCGTAGCTCAGGATGCGCATGTCGAACTGGCGCACGTTCTGGATCAGCGGCCACTTGAAGTGCAGCCCGGGTGCGCTGACCACGTCCTTGATCTCGCCCAGCTGGAAAACGATTGCGTTATAGCGCTGGTCGACGGTGAACAGCGCTCCCGATATCACCAGGATGGCGGCGACCAGCGCCGCGATCAGGGGTCCGACGGCCCTCATGGGCGTTCCCCCCGTTCGCGGCTGCGCAGCAGATCGCGCGAGCGCGGGCTCACGTCCGAACTGGAAGTCTCCGGAGCGCTCGCGGGCGGCAGCGTCGGGGCTTCCGCTTCCGGCGTCGCGCCGGCCTGCTTCATGAGCTTGTCCAGCGGCAGGTAGAGCAGGTTGCCGCTGCCCTTGTAGTCGAGCAGGATCTTGTTGGTCGACGACAGCACGTGCTGCAGCGTGTCGATGTACATCCGCTCGCGCGTCACCGCGGGCGCCTTGGCGTACTCGGTTAGCACCTGCGTGAAGCGCGACGCCTCGCCCTCGGCGTTGGCGATCACGCGCTGCTTGTACCCCTGCGCTTCCTGCTGCAGGCGCGCAGCGCTGCCGCTTGCCCGCGGGATCACGTCGTTCGCGTAGGCCTGTCCTTCGTTCACCTGGCGCGCGCGGTCCTGATTCGCCTTGACCGCGTCGTCGAATGCGGCCTGCACCTGCTCGGGCGGCTGCGCCGCCTGGATCGTCACCGAGCTCACCGAGATGCCCGTGCCGTAGCGGTCGAGGATCTCCTGCATCAGCATGCGCGCCTTGATCGCGATCTCCTCGCGCGATTCGTACAGGATGCCGTCCATCTTGCTCTTGCCGATCACCTCGCGCATCGCGCTTTCGGCGGTGCGCATCGCGATCTCGTCCGGGTTGCGCGTGTTGAACAGGTAATCCTTGGCGTCCTTCACGGTGTACTGGACCGCGAACTGCAGATCGACGATGTTCTCGTCGTCGGTCAGCATGAGCGACTCGCGCTGCACCTTCGCGCGCACGTTGTTGCGATAGCCGACCTCCAGCGTGCGGACCTGGGAGACGTTCACGAGCTCCTGCGACTGGATCGGCCAGGGCAGGCGCCAATGCAGGCCGGGACCGGTCTGCTCGGCGTACTTGCCGAACGTGAGCACCACGGCGCGCTGGCTCGCATCGACGATGTAGAAGCCGCTCGCGAGCCACACCGCGAGCACCAGCCCCACGAGCACCGCCGCGCCGCCGCCCAGGCGCCCCGGCGAGGGCGGCTCGACCGCGCCGCCGCCGTTGCCGCCGCCGCGCCGTCCGAACAGCTCGCCCAGGCGCCGGTTGAAGGAGCGCCACAGCTCGTCGAGGTCGGGTGGACCCTGGTTGCCGCCCGAGGGCCCTTGGCCGCGCGGACCGCCTCGTCCCCAGTTCGGGTCGTTCAACGACATGGCTGCGGAAAGGAGCTCAGTGAGTTTGCAGGTAAAACGCTTCGGGAGCGGGTTTGCCGCGCCCCGCGGTCCGCGCACGCGCCGCCTCGATGATGGCCGCGCGCAATTCGTCCAATCCGGCGCCGGTCCGCGCACTCACCCGAACGCGCAGGATCTTACCATACTCGTCGCGCTCGACGCCCGGCTCGAGGCGCGCGAGATCGATCTTGTTCCACACCATGATCTGCGGCACGTCCTGCGCGCCGATCTCGGCGAGCACCTTGTTCACTTCCTCGACCTGCTGCGCGCGCACGGGCGAGGCGGCATCGATCACGTGCAGCAGCAGATCCGCCTGCACCGTCTCCTCCAGCGTCGCGCGGAACGCCGCCACCAAGCTGTGCGGCAGATCGCGGATGAAGCCCACGGTGTCCGACAGCACGACTTCTCCCGCCTCGGGCAGCCACAGCCTGCGCGTGGTCGTATCGAGCGTCGCGAACAGCTTGTCGGCCGAGTAAGCACGCGCCTGCGCGAGCGCATTGAACAGCGTCGACTTGCCCGCATTGGTGTAGCCCACCAGGGACGCCGAAAGCACCGCGGCGCGCTGGCGCGCGCGGCGCTGCACCGAGCGGCGCCGACGCAGCTGCTCGAGCTTGCCGCGCAGCACGCGCACGCGCTGCGCGATATAGCGGCGGTCGAGCTCGATCTGCTTCTCGCCCGGGCCGCCGGTCTTGCCGAGGCCGCCGCGCTGGCGCTCGAGGTGCGTCCAGCCGCGCACCAGCCGCGTCGAGAGGTGCTCGAGCTGCGCGAGCTCGACCTGCAGCTTGCCCTCGCTCGTCTGCGCGCGCTGCGCGAAGATCTCCAGGATCACCTCGGTGCGGTCCATGACGCGCGCGTCCAGCTCGCGGCCCAGCTCGCGCTGCTGCGCCGGCGAGAGATCGTGGTTGAACACCACGAACGCAGCGTTCAGCTCCTCGGCCGCGCGCGCGATCTCGGCCGCCTTGCCGCGCCCGCAGTAGAGTTTCGCGTCGGGCCGCTGGCGCCGGCCGCGCACGACGCGGTGGCGCGCGACGCCCGCGCTCTCGACCAGCCGCACGATCTCCTCGATGCCCTCCTCGTAGCCGGCGCCGCCGAAATCGAGACACACGATCACTGCGGCCCGCGGATCGCGGGCCTGAGAGGGAGCTTGATTCATCGATTCGGTGTCGCGGACACCGGACGCGGCGCGGCTATGCGTCGGCTTCCTTGTCGACCCCGAGACTGACCGCGCGCGACGGCACCACGGTGGAAATGGCGTGCTTGTATACCATCTGCGTAACCGAATTGCGCAGCAGCACGACATACTGATCGAACGACTCGATCTGCCCCTGCAGCTTGATGCCGTTCACCAGGTAGATCGACACGGGGATGTGCTCCTTGCGCAGGGTGTTCAGGAACGGGTCTTGTAGCAGCTGCCCCTTGTTGCTCATGTTATTCCTCGCGCGGAGTGGTCGGGACGATACTCTAATTGAATTTGTTGGGGTTTTCTAGCTGGCGCGGGTTCAGCGCGCGCGCGCGGGAACGGGCTTCGTCGGCGGCACGACGTCGCCGCATTGCGCACGATGGCGCAGCGCGTGATCCATCAGCACGCACGCGAGCATCGCCTCTGCGATCGGCGTGGCGCGGATGCCCACGCAGGGATCGTGGCGGCCCTCGGTCTGCACGCTGGTCGGCCGGCCCGCGGTGTCGATCGTCCGGCGCGGCAGCCGGATGCTCGAGGTCGGCTTGAGCGCGATCGACACGGTGACGTCCTGACCGGTCGAGATGCCGCCGAGCATGCCGCCGTTGTTGTTCGACAGGAAACCTTCGGGCGTCATCTCGTCGCCGTGCTCGCTGCCCTTTTGCGCGACCGCGGCAAAGCCCGCGCCGATCTCGATGCCCTTCACCGCGTTGATCGACATCATCGCGGAGGCGATGTCGGCGTCCAGCCGGCCGTACACCGGTTCGCCCCAGCCCACCGGCACGCCTTCGGCCACCACGTTCACGCGCGCGCCGCACGAGTCGCCGCTCTTGCGCAGCTCGTCCATGAACGCTTCGAGCCGCGGTACGAGCGCGGCGTTGGCGGCGAAAAAGGGATTTCCGTCGACCGCGTCCCAGGATTCGAACGGCACCGCAAGACCCCCGAGCTGCGCGAGATAGCCGCGCACCCGCACGCCGTAGCGCGCGGCGAGCCATTTCTTCGCGATCGCGCCGGCGGCCACGCGCACCAGCGTCTCGCGCGCCGAGGCGCGCCCGCCGCCGCGCGGGTCGCGCAGGCCGTACTTCTGCCAATAGGTGTAGTCGGCATGCCCCGGCCGGAACTTCGCTGCGATCGCGGCGTAGTCCTTGGAGCGCTGGTCCTCGTTGCGCACCAGGAAGCCGATCGCGCTGCCCGTGGTGCGGCCCTCGTACACTCCGGACAGGATCTCGACTGCGTCGGACTCGCGCCGCTGCGTCACGTGGCGCGAGCTGCCGGGCTTGCGCCGGTCGAGCTCGCGCTGCAGATCGGCCGCCGACAGCTCGAGGCCGGGCGGGCAGCCGTCGACCACGCCGCCGTACGCCACGCCGTGCGATTCGCCGAACGAAGTGACGCAGAACAGCGTGCCGAAGGTGTTGCCGGACATGCGGAAAAGCTTAGCATAGGGGTATCGCGCGCCGCCCCGGACGCGCGCCCTCAGGCCGGCCAGCTCTTGAGGTAGCCCTTGAGCATCTTGTTTTCGAAGTCCTGCTCTTCGAGAACCGCTTTCGCCACGTCGCGGAACGAGATCACGCCGAGCAGCCGGCCGCCCTGCAGCACCGGAAGATAGCGCGCCCCGCTCTCCAGCATCGTGCGTCGCAGCTCGTTTACCTCCATGTCGGGAGAGGTGGTGACCGGATCGCGCTCCATCGCGTCGCGCACGCGCAGCTCGCCGAGCGTTCCCTGTCGCGCCGCGAGCGCCTGCATGATCTCGTGGAAAGTCAGGATGCCGAGCATGCGGCCCTCGTCGAGCACGATCAGCGATCCGAGGTTCTGCTCGGCCATGGTCTTCACGGCTTCGGCGACGCGACCGTCCGGCCCGACGCTGAGCAGGCGGTTGCCCTTGACGCGCAGGATCTCCTTGACTCGCATGCTGGCCCTCCGGCAGTCCTGGCCAACTAGATGGTAGACCTTTGTACAGCGGATGCAATCCCCGCCGCGCCGCCTAGCCGGCGCGGCGCTCCGGGATGCGCAGCTCGCGGCGCAGGCGCTCGTCGCAGCGCGGATGCTGCAAAATGTAGTTGCGCAGCACGAGCTTGAGCGCGAGCTCGCGCGTGAGGTCGCCGCTCGCAGCGGCCGCGGCGATATCGTCGCGGATCATCGCCCGGATGCACTGCTCGCCATCCGGCGCATGCACGAGATAGTTGCCGAGCTCCGCCGCGGCCATCTCCGGAATGTGCTCGTGCTGGGCGATCGCCAGGATCTCGTCCTCGGTGAGCTCGCTCAGGGCGATGCAATCTTCCAGGCAAAGCATGCCGGTCTCCCGCTTACGTGACCATGAGACAGCAAACCCTACCCGGCGTTCTTGATCTATCGCAACTCCGTCGTGGCAAAATGCAATCGATGGCTGCGCAGGGCATCCGCATCAGGCTCGCCGAGGCGCACGACGCGCAAGCGATCGCGCTCATGTCGCGCGACCTGATCGAAGCCGGCCTGGGATGGAAGTACGATGCGGCGCGCGTGCTGCGCGCGATCCGGAACCGCGACACGACCGTGCTGGTGGCCGATGCGCAATCCGCCGTCGCGGGCTTCGCCATCATGGAATTCGGCGACGAGCGCGCCCATCTGGTCCTGCTCGCAGTGCGGCCGGCGCGACGGCGCGACGGCATCGGGCGCCGGCTGCTCGAATGGCTCATCGAGTCGGCGCACGCTGCCGGCATGCAAAGCGTGCATCTCGAGCTGCGCGCGGGCAACGAAGCCGCGCGCGCGTTCTATCGCGCGATGGACTTCTGCGAGACGGTCACGGTGCCGGGCTACTATCGCGGCCGCGAAGCGGCGCTGCGCATGCTGCGCATGCTGCGCGTGCCCGGACCCCCGGCCTACAGCTGGCGTCCGCCCACCCTCGGGCAGAAATGAAGCCGCTGAACGAGCTGGGCGCGGCCGAGCTCGCGCCTCTGCTCGCGCGCCGCGAGTTGAGCGCCGAACGGCTGGCGCGCGCCTGCCTCGATCGAATCGCCGCGCGCGAGCCCGTCGTGCGCGCCTTCGCGCATCTCGACTCCGAGCGCGCGCTCGCCGGCGCGCGCGCGCTCGACCGCGGCGCAGTGCGCGGCCCGCTGCACGGCCTGCCGCTGGGCGTGAAGGACATCATCGACACCTTCGACTATCCGACCGAGCACGGCTCGGCGATCTACGCCGGCAACCAGCCCGCGTGCGACGCGGCATGCGTCGCCCTGGCGCGCGCCGCGGGCGCGCTGGTGCTGGGCAAGACGGTCACCACCGAGTTCGCCACCTTTGCGCCGGGCCCGACCACCAACCCGCGCAACACGGCACATACCCCCGGCGGCTCCTCGTCGGGATCGGCCGCCGCGGTTGCCGACCGCATGCTGCCGCTCGCATTCGGCACGCAGACCGGGGGCTCGGTCATCCGCCCGGCGGCCTTCTGCGGCGTGGTCGGCTACAAGCCGAGCTTCGACCTGCTGCCGCGCGCGGGCGTCAAGGCGATCTCCGAGTCGCTCGATACGGTGGGCGTGTTCGCGCGCTCGGTCGAGGACGCGGCGTTGTTCGCCGCCGCTCTCAGCGGGCGCGAGGCGCTGCGCATTCCGCGCGCGCTGCGCGCGCCGCAACTCGGCCTGTGCCTCACGCCGCAGTGGCCCTCGGCGCGGCCGGAGACGCACAAGCTGTTCGACGACATCGCCAGCCACCTGTCGCGCAGCGGGGCGCGCGTGCTGCGCCTCGCGCTGCCGCCGGAGTTCGACGCGCTCGCGGCGCTGCACGGCACGGTGTGGGACTACGAGATCGCGCGCTGCCTGGCCGACGAATACGCGCGGCACCGCGAGCGCCTCGGCGAAGCGCTGCGCAGCAAGCTCGAGCGCGGCCACGCGGCGAGCGCGGACGCCTACGACGCCGCGCGGCGTGCGGTGCGCGCCTGCCGGGCGCGCCTCGCCGATGCGCTGCGCGATTGCGACGCCCTGGTGGCGCCCGCCGCCCCGGGAGAGGCGCCGGCCGGCCTTTCGTCGACCGGCGATTCGATCTTCAACAGGATGTGGACGCTGCTGCATGCGCCGGCGGTGTGCGTGCCGGTGCGCCCCGGGCCGCTCGGCCTGCCGCTCGGCGTGCAGGTGATCGGACGCATCGGCGACGATGGGCGCACGCTTGCCTGCGCGCACTGGGTCCAGCTGGGCGAAGCGCGCAGGTTCTAGGGAGCGGCCGGCGGCGAGGCGAGCAGGTCCTTCGACTCGGCGAAGCGCTCCACCAGGAAATCGACGAACAGGCGCACCTTCGCCGAGAGGTGCTTGCGGCTCGGATACGCGGCGTAGATCGGCAGCGGGGCCGCCTGGAAATCCTGCAGCAGCGGCACCAGCCGTCCGGCGCGCACCGCGTCCCCGACAATGAACGTCGGCTGATACACGATGCCCGCGCCCTGCGCCGCAGCCTCGGCCAGCAGGTCGCCGTTGTTGGAATGCAGGTTGCCCGAGACCCGCGCCAGCCGCTCGCGCCCGTCGCGGTCGACGAAGCGCCACAGGTCGCGCGACGGGCCGTACTCGTAGGTGAGGCAGTTGTGCGCAGCCAGCTCCTCGGGCGTGCGTGGCGCCCCGCGCCGCGCGAGATATTCGGGCGACGCGCAGGGCACCACCTGTGTCTCCCCGAGGCGGCGCGCGACGACCGAATCGGAGCCGACGCTGCCGATGCGGATCGCGACGTCGACGCCTTCCTCGACCAGATCGACGACGCGGTCCGAGAGGGAGATGTCGAACGAAAGCTCGGGATAGCGCTCGAGGAACCCGGTGATCGCCGGCGCGGTATGACGCACCCCGAAATTCACCGAGGTGCTGACCTTCAGGGTGCCGCGCGGCAGGCGCGCCGAGCGCGCCGCCTCGTTCTCGGCCTCTTCCAGGTCCTGCAGCAGCTGCACGCTACGGTCATAGAACGCGCGCCCTGCCTCGGTCAGCGTAACGCGCCGTGTCGTGCGGTTGAGGAGCCGGTTCTGAAGGTGCGCCTCCAGCTCGGCGACATGGCGCGAGACGGCCGACGTCGACATCCGCAACCGCTCGGCGGCACGCGCAAAGCTCCCGAATTCAACCACTTGCGTGAATACGCGCAGCGCGTCGAAGCGATCCATACGGCGATATTATCCCGAATCTCGGAATAAATATTTGCGCTATGGATAGTTTATTTCAGATAAGAGAAGGATCAGACTTCGCGCTGTAAGTTGCTGCGATGCAGCAGCGTCTAGCAGGCACCGAGACAGCGAGAGGAACAATATGAAATCCCTGATCCGCAAATTGATGGTCGTGCTGGCCCTGACGGTCCTTTTCTCTCCGACCTACCCGGTGATCGCTTCGCTGCTGAAAAAGCCGAGTGCGCAAGCGGAGCTGGCCGCTATACAGGCCGAGTACTATGGGATCGCGCCCTCGGTCGACCAGTTACAGTAAGTACACGCTTACGCAATGACCCGCACGGAGCAAAAGATCAGGTCTTGTCGTAGAGCTTGATGACCGCTGTGCTGTCGAGCTCGGTGTGACCGAGGTGCGCCAGCATGCGATACAGCGATAGCGCCTGCGCGGTCATCGGCAGCGGCGATTTCGTCGCCGCGGCGAACTCGTGCACCATCTCCAGGTCCTTGAGCAGCTGCCGCACGTAGCCGTGCGGCGCGAACTCCCGGCGCGCCATGCGGGGGTAAAAGCGCTGGAGCAGGTTGGAATCGGCCAAGCCGCCCGCCAGCGCACCCGGCACGCCCGTCGCGTCGATACCGCTCGCCTCCGCCAGGACGATCGCTTCGGCGAGCATGGCGTGGCCGACGCCGACGATCAGCTGGTTGATCATCTTCGCGGCCAGCCCGCTGCCCGGCGCCCCCAGATGCGTGACGCGCGCGGCCACGTCTCCGAGCAGCGGCGCGGCCCGCTCGAAGTCCGCCCCCTCGCCGCCGGCCATCACCGTCAGCGTACCCTCGCCCGCCGCGGGCGGTCCGCCGGACACCGGCGCGTCGACCCAGCCCGCGCCGCTCGCAGCGCGCAGCTTCGCCGCGAGCTCGCGCGCCGTCGCCGGACGAATGGTCGAAAAATCGATCACCAGCTGCCGCGCCTCGAGCACCGAGCACAGGCCGCCTTCCCCGAGCGCCACGCGCTCGACCGCCTCGGTCGTGGGCAGGTTGAGCAGAACGAAATCGGCCGCGCGCACGGCGTCGGCGGTCGAGGCCGCGACTCGGGCGCCGGCCTTGCGCGCAGCGTCCATGCGCCTGGGAGCGGCGTCGTAGGCGGTCACCGGATAGCCGAGCGCGACCAGCCGCGTCGCCATCGGCAGCCCCATCAGTCCCACGCCTATATAACCGATCCTCGCCTTCGTCATGGTTGCCTCTCCGGCCCAATGCTAATCTGCGCGGCAAGTTATCAGAAAAATACCGCCGTCCGAACGATGATCCGCAAGCGCCGCGCCCGCCGCGACGATCTGAGCCTGAGCAAGGCGGAGTTCGCGGTGCTGCGGCGCCTCGGGACGCCGGCGAAGATCCAGGACTTCCTGTTTCACCTGAAGCAGAATTTCGAGCCCCACGGCGACTCCTGCCGTCCGGTGCGCGTCGTGCTGCGCGAGCGCAGCGCGCACTGCATCGAGGGCGCGATGCTCGCCGCGGCGGCGCTATGGGTGCACGGCGAGCCGCCGCTCCTGATGGATATGCGCGCGGAGCACGATTTCGACCACGTGGTGGCGCTGTTCCGGCGCCGGGGCTTCTGGGGCGCGATCTCCAAGACCAACGGCGCGTACCTGCGCTGGCGCGACCCGGTCTACCGCAGCCTGCGCGAGCTGGCGATGTCCTACCTGCACGAGTATTTCAACCGGCGCGACCACAAGACGCTGCGGGAATATTCGCGCCCGTTCGACCTGCGCGTGCTGCCGGCCGGCGCCTGGGTCACCGCGCCCAAGGGCGCGTGGACGGTCGCCGAGCGGCTGGACGCGCTGCACCACTACCCCCTGCTCAGCGCGCGGGAGGAGCGCCGCCTGGCGCGGCGCGATCCGTTC
>DASPRB010000115.1:0-11624 GCA_035624675.1 Burkholderiales bacterium | reverse complement strand
GTAGGGATAGACCACCGCCTGCAGGTTCGCGATCGCCACCGATCCCGCAGGCACCGTCGCGCGCGGGGTGGCGCGGCGCGGCACGGCGAGCGAAGGATGCAGGCCGCCGAGATACGGCAGTCCCGGCGCGAAACCCATCATCAGCACGCGGTATTCGGCCGCGGCGTGCCTGCGCGCCACTTCCTCCGGCGCGAGCTTGAGGCGCGCGGCGAGCTCCGCCAGGTCGAGCGCGAGCTCGGGGTCGTAGCAGATCGGCACCTCGAGCGTACGCCCGACGGCGTCCGCGTCGGGCAGTCCCTGCTTGAGGCATTCATCGACCAGCCGGGCAGCCTCCTGCAGCGGCGCTGCGGGCAGCGCCTCGTGCTCGACGTCGAAGTGCAGCGCGAGGCCGCCGAGCGCCGGCACGACGTCGCGGATCCAGGGCAGCGCGCGTGCGTGCACCGCGGCGGCGAGCCGCTGCACGGCATCGTTCACTTCCAGGTCGAGCGAGTCCGAGAACTCGACGTAGGCCGCGCCGTCGCCCAGCGGCAGCACGCCGAGCGGCTTGGGAACCTTGTCGCTCAAGGCGCCGTCGGCAGCGCCACGCCGATCATCGAGTCGCGAGTGACCAGCGCCGCGAGGCGCTCTTCGTCCCAGCCCTCGGTGCCCGCCGGGCGCATCGGCAGCACCATGTAGCGCATGTCGGCGGTCGAGTCGTGCACGCGGATCGTCACCTGCGCGGGAATCACGGTGCCGAACTCAGCCAGCACCGCGCGCGGCTCGCGCACCACGCGGCTGCGGTAGTTGCGCGACTTGTACCACTCCGGCGGCAAGCCGAGCAGCATCCTCGGGTAGCACGAGCACAGCGTGCACACGATCACGTTGTGCACCGCCGGGGTGTTCTCCACCACGATCAGCCGCAACGCCGGAACTTCCAGGCCGAGAGCCTGGCAGGCGGCGGTCCCGTCGGCGAGCAGGCGGGCCTTGAACGCCGGGTCGGTCCAGGCGCGCGCCACCACGCGCGCGCCGCGCTCGGACCCGCGCGCGCGCATATCGGCCACGGCCTCCTCGATCTGCCGCTCGCTCAGCACGCCCTTTTCGACCAGCAGCTCGCGCAGGCTGACCTCCATCAACTGGAAGTAAGTCAGCGGCGCGTACTTGCCGAGGTCGCTCATGTCCGCTCCAGCCAGTGCTGGAAGATCTCCACGTCGACCGTGTCGTCGCAGCTCCCGCGGTAGTCCGGCCAGACCTCGCGCTGCAGGAAGCGCACGCGGTACAGCGGCCTCGCCGGCAGGCCGTCGCGCATCTGCGCGAGCTCCTCGGGGTTCGCAAAGGCGCCGCACAGGCGCTCGATCACGCCGCGCGCGCCGCGGATGTAGTACGGCGTGCGCACGTGGCCGAGCGGGTAGGCCTTCATCACCCGCACCCGCTCGCCCGGCCGGAACAGGGGCTCAACCGGCTTCACGCCGCTCCACCTCGAGCATCTTGCGCGCCAGTTCCTCGGTGGTAATCACGCCCCGCTGCAGCATGGTCTGCGCGATCGCGCTGACCCAGCGCTCGTAGTAGCCCATGGCGTCGTAGGCTTCGGGGCCGAGCGCCTCGATGTTCTTGCGCAGCTCGTCCACGGTCATGAGCCGCTTGCCGCCGAACACTCCCGAGAGCAGCACCATCAGCGCGTCGACGCGCCGCTCCCACTCCGCGTACTCGTGCTCGGTCCGCTGCACCGGCCCCGCCGGCAGGCCGCCCATGTCGTGGTGTCCGCGCTCGATCATGCGGCTATTATTGCACCCGCACTGCCGGGAACAAACACCGTGCCGCACGCCGCCATCGCCGGATCGCTGGTCCTCGATCATGTCGGGCACTTCGTGCCGGAGCTCGGCGTGGCCGCCGCCGCGCTCGAGGCGCTCGGCTTCGTGCTGACGCCGTACTCGGCGCAGGCGACGCCCGAGGGCCCGACCGGCACCGCGAACCGCTGCGTGATGCTCGAGCAGGGCTACATCGAGCTGCTCGCGCCGGTCGCCGACACGCCGCACGCGCGCCGTACGCGCGAGGCGATGGCGCGCTACGCCGGCGTGCACATCCTCGCGCTCGGCACTCCCGATGCGGAGGCCGAGCGCGCGCGCCTCGAGCGCCACGGCCTCGCGCCGCTGCCGCGCGTCGACCTGGAGCGCGAGCTCGGCACGCCGGACGGCGCGACGGGCCGCGCGCGCTTCGCCGTCGTGCGCACGGCGCCCGAGGCGATGCCCGAAGGGCGCGTGCAGTTCGTCGAGCACAGGACTCCCGAGCTGCTCTGGCAGGGGCGCTGGCTCGCGCACGCGAACGGCGTCGCCGCGCTCGCCGCGGCATTCGTGGTGGCGGAGGATCCGCCCGCGGCCGCCGCGCGCTGGGCCCGCTTCGCCGCCCTGGCGCCGCGCCCGGCGGGGGCGCTGGTGCGCCTGCCGACCGCGCGCGGCGAGCTGGTCTTCGGCCAGGAAGGATCTCGCCCGCCTGCTCGGCGGCGCTCCGGCGGCGCCGGCGCTCGCGGGCTATGCGCTGGCCTGCCGCGACCCGAGGAAGCTGCTTGCTCGCTGCCGGCGCGCCGGCGTAGTCGCTCGCGCGCGCGGGAAGCTGTATTCTGCGAGCCTGCCGCCGGCGCTCGGCAGCGCGTGGCTGTTCGGCAGCCGAGCCGCCATCACCCGATTCCTGGAAGGGGCCTGAACAAGAATGTCCTCCGATCTGCTCACCCTGTCGGCTGTCGAGCTGCTTCGCCTGTATCGCAGCAAGCGCGCCTCGCCCGTCGAGGTGACGCGCGCGGTGCTCAAGAGGATCGACGAGCTCAATCCGCTGCTCAACTGCTTCTGCTACCTCGCGCCGGACGCGCTCGCGATGGCGAGAGAATCGGAAGCGCGCTGGATGAAAGGCGCGCCGAAGGGCGCGCTCGACGGCGTGCCGGCGTCGATCAAGGACCTGCTGCTCACGCGCGGCTGGCCGACGCTGCGCGGCTCGAAGACGGTCGACTCGAAGGGTCCGTGGAACGACGATGCGCCCGCCGTGGCGCGCCTGCGCGAAGCCGGCGCGCTGCTCATCGGCAAGACCACCACGCCGGAGTTCGGCTGGAAGGGCGTGACCGACAATCCGCTCACGGGCATCACGCGCAATCCGTGGAACCCGGCGCGCACGCCGGGCGGCTCCTCGGGCGGCGCCGCCGCAGGGCTTGCCGCGGGCATGGGACCGCTCGCGCTCGGCACCGACGGCGGTGGCTCGATCCGCATCCCCTGCGCCTTCACCGGCGTGTTCGGCCTGAAGCCCTCGTTCGGGCGGGTGCCGGCCTGGCCGCTGTCGCCTTTCGGCACCGTGGCGCACGTCGGGCCGATGACGCGCAGCGTGCACGACGCGGCGCTGCTGCTGAACGTGCTCGCCCAACCCGATGCGCGCGACTGGCACGCGCTGCCGCGCGAGCAGCGCGATTACCGCGTCGGGCTGGACGAGGGTGTGCGCGGGCTGCGCATCGCCTATTCGGCCAGGCTCGGCTACGCGCAGGTCGATGCCGAAGTGGAGGCGCTCGTCGAGCAGGCGGCGATGCGCTTCGTCGATCTCGGCGCCCTGGTCGAGCCGGTCGACCCGGGGTTCGCGAACGCCGAGGCCGTGTTCCGCACGCACTGGTTCAGCGGCGCCGCGCTGCTGCTGAAGAACTTCTCGCCGCAGCAGAAGGCGCTCATGGACCAGGGCCTGGTCGAGGTCGCCGACCAGGGCGCGAGAATCGGCATGCTCGAGGTGCTCGAAGCGGCGCAGAAACGCGGTGCGCTCGGCGTGCACATGAACCAGTTCCACGAGAAGTACGACCTGCTGCTCACGCCCGCGCTGCCGCTCGCCGCCTTCCAGGCCGGCAAGGAAGTCGCCGACGTGGTGAAGGAAAAGCGCTGGACCGACTGGACGCCGTTCTCCTATCCGTTCAACCTCACGCAGCAGCCAGCCGCCTCGGTGCCCTGCGGGCTGACCGCCGAGGGTCTGCCGGTCGGCCTGCAGATCGTCGGGCCGCGTTACGCCGACGCGCTCGTGCTGCGCGCTGCGCGCGCCTTCGAGTCCGCGCAGCCCTTTCGGATGCCGGACGTCTCGGGCCTCTCTACTTCCTAGCGGCGCGCGCCATGCCGGTCGACATCAAGCTCGTCCGCGGGCACGAGTTCGTCATGACGCGGGCCGACGATTCGCTCGACTTCGAAGCGAGCAAGGCGATGGCCGAACGCCTCGCCGGAACGCTTCCCGCACCCTGCGCGCTGCTGGTCGACCTGCGCGAGGCGGATGCGGCGCACGACGTGCTCGAGCTCTATCGCCTGTGCGAGCTGCTCGCCGCGCGCTGCCGGACGGCGATGCTCGCCGCGGCCGGCGAGCACGCCGCCAAGCCGCGCTTCGCGCAGCTCGTCGCCGAGGGCGGCGGCCGCAGGCTGCGCGCGTTCACCAGCCTGGACGAAGCGCTCGCCTGGCTCGCCTCGCCCGCCGTCTAGCGGTGCGCGGCGAGGCTGTCGGCGGGCGCCTCGGCGCGCGCCTCGCGGCCGTAGTCGCGCAGCACCGCGGCGACGCGCAGCCGGTAGCCGGCGAAGATGCCGGCGCGGCCCTTTGCCTGCGCCGCGCGGTGTTGCTCGAGATTGCGCCATTTCCTGACCGCCTCCTCGTCGCGCCAGAACGACAGCGAGACGAAGTTGCCGGGCCGGGTGATGCTCTCGAAGCGCTCGATCGAGATGAAGCCGTCCGCGCGCTCGAGCTCCGGCACGAGCGCCGCCGCCAGATCGAGGTATTCCTGCTTGCGGCCCGGCGCCGGCGTGAGTTCGAAGATGACCGCGATCATGACCCCTCCCTGAACGGTCAAATATACTCTGCACCGCAATGTCCCCACGCCACTATCGCTTCTGGCCGAAGCGGCTGCCGCATCACCTGAGCGTGCCGCGCACGCCGCTGCACGAGCTGCTCGAGGTCTCGGCGCGCCGCTATCCCGACAAGGCGGCGACCGTGTTCTTCGGGTCGCGGCTCACCTACAAAGAGGCGCAGGAGCAGGTGCTGCAGCTCGCGGGCTTCCTGCAGAAGGCCTGCGGCCTGCGGCCGGGCGACCGGGTGCTGGTCGACCTGCAGAACTGCCCGCAGTTCCTGCTCGCCTGCCACGCGATCCTGCGCGCCGACGCGGTGATGGTGCCGGTGAGCCCGATGTGCGTCGCCGACGAGCTCGCGCACACCATCGAGGACAGCGGGGCGCGCGTCGCGATCGTCGGCCAGGAGGTGTGGCCCCGGATCGCCGAGCTCGTCGGCAGGACGCCGCTCGAGCGCGTGCTGATCGCCGCCTACTCGGACTACGCCTCGCCTGAAACAGACCTGCCGCTCCCCGAGGCGGTCGCCGCGAAGCGCGAGCGCATCGGCGCGCACGGCGCGACGCTATGGCCGCACGCGCTCGCCCTGGGGCACCTGCCCGAGCCCTCGCGCGCGCGGCCCGACACGCTGTGCGTCATGCCCTACACCTCGGGCAGCACCGGGCGACCGAAGGGCTGCATGCACACGCACGCCACGACGATGTTCAACGTCGCCGGCGCGGCGCTCTGGGAGGACATGCATCAGGATACGGTGGCTCTCGCGACGGCACCGATGTTCCACGTCACCGGCTTCGTGCACAGCCTGCACGCATCCGTCTACGCCGGCGCGACGATCGTGATCCAGCCGCGCTGGGACGCGCATCTCGCGGCGCGCCTGATCGAGCGCCACCGCTGCACGCACTGGGCGAACGTGCCGACGATGGTAGTCGACCTGCTGTCGCATCCGGAGGCGCTCGGGCACGACGTCTCCTCGCTCACCTGCATCTTCGGCGGCGGCGCGGCGATGCCCGAGGCGATCGCGCAGAAGCTGTACGACACCTGCGGCATCCATTACCTCGAGGGCTACGGGATGACCGAGACCATCTCGCAGACCCATATGAACCCGCCCGAGCACCCCAAGAAGCAGTGCCTGGGCTTTCCGTATTTCGATACCGAGTCGCTGGTGATCGATCCGGAATCCCTGCGCGTGCTCGAGCCCGGCGAGCAGGGCGAGATCGTGGTGCGCGGCCCACAGCTGCTCACGGGATACTGGAAGAACGAGAAGGCCTACGCCGAGTCCTGGGCGGAGATCGACGGCAGGAGCTTCTTTCGCACCGGCGATCTCGGCCGCATGGACGAGGACGGCTACTTCTTCATCTCGGACCGCCTGAAGCGCATGATCAACGCCGCCGGCTTCAAGGTCTGGCCCGCCGAGGTGGAGGCCGCGATGTACCGGCATCCCGCGATCCGCGAGTGCTGCATCATCGCCTCGCCCGACGCGCGCCGCGGCGAGACCGTGAAGGCGGTCGTGGTGCTGAAGCCCGATTTCGCCGGCAAGCTGTCCGGCGAGGAGATCCTCGCCTGGGCGCGCGGCCAGATGGCCGCCTACAAGGCGCCGCGCCTGATCGAGTTCAGCGACGCGCTGCCGCGCACCGCCTCGGGCAAGCTCATGTGGCGCGCGCTGCAGGAAAGGGAGTTCGGCTGAGCGGATCGCTCAGCGCGTTTTCTGCCAGGTCGCCGCGCGCGGGGTCGCGCTCCAGCTCGACTCGCTGCCTCTCAGCCAACGCCAGGTACCGACCAGCCGGTAGCCGGTGACCAGCTGGCGATAGCCGACGTTTTCCAGCAGCGCGGCGCCGAGCAAGGCGAGCAGCCGGCCGGGACCGCGGTAGACATGGAACGAGAGCTCCTCCAGCAGCAGCGTGGTCACCGATAACAGCAGCCCGAATGCGAGCGCGACGGCGAAGAACAGCAGCACGACCGCGGGCGCGACGATGCCGAGCGCCAGGCCGGCGAGCATGAAGGCGTAGCCGGCGAACTCGACGAGTGGGGACACCAGCTCGAACAGCAGCAGGAAAGGCATTGCCAGCCAACCCGGCGCACCGCCGCGCGGATGGAATAGCAGACGGACGTTCATGAAGATGCTTTCGGCCAATCCACGCTGCCAGCGAATGCGCTGCTTGCCGAGGATGGCGAGGGACTCGGGCGCCTCGGTCCAGCACACCGGATCGGGCACGAAGCTGATGCGATAAGGCCTGCGCGCCAGCCGGTGCACGCGGTGCAGGCGCACGACGAGCTCCATGTCCTCGCCCAGGCAGTCGCTACGGTAGCCGCCGGCGTCGATTACGCGCTCGCGCCGAAACACGCCGAATGCGCCCGAGATCAGCGTCACCGAGTTGAGCGCCGACCATCCCAGGCGCCCGAACAGAAACGCGCGCATATACTCGACGACCTGGAACAGCGGCAGCAGCCTGTGCGGCAGGCCGACATTGGTCAGGAATCCGCCCTCGACGCTGCAGCCGTTGGCGATGCGCACCGTGCCGCCCGAGGCGATGGTGCGCGGGTCCTCGTAGAACGGCTCGACGACGCGCCACAGGCTGTCGCGCTGCAGGATCGAGTCGGCGTCCACCGCGCAGAACAGCGGGAAGCGCGCCGCATTGATGCCCGCGTTCAGCGCGTCCGCCTTGCCGCCGCCATTCTCCTTGTCGATCACGCGCAGGTTGGGAAACTCGGCCGAGCGGTACACGCCGCGGACCCGCGCGCAGGCGAGCTTCCTGCGGTATGCCTCCGGAAACGGCGCCATGCGGAACTCCTCGATCAGCACTTTGAGGGTCGCATCCTGCGATCCGTCGTTGATCACCACGATCTCGAATTCCGGATACTCGAGCTGCAGCAGCGAGCGCACCGAGGTGGCGATGGTCTGCGCTTCGTTGTAGGCCGGCACCAGCACCGAGATCGGGGTCTCGAGCCCCGAATACAGGCGCGGCAGCCGGTCGAGGGCGTGGCGCTCGACGTGACGCCTGAGCGTCGCGAGCGCGAGCAGGCTGAGCACGATGTACGCGGAGTTGATGGCGATGAAATACGCCAGGAACAGGATCTGCGCCGCATACAGCGTGCCGGCGAGCGTCACGCGGGCCGCTCCTCGGCGATCGCCTGGCGCAGGGCGTCGCGCGCGAAACGGTCCGACACCGTCTCGCCCAGGCGCGCGAGCTGCGCGCGATCCATGAACGGCAGCCGCACGAGCGTGCGCGCCGCACGCAGCCTGACCCACCACTCGCGGTCGGCGAGCGCGTGCACCAGGCGCGGCAGATCCTCCTGCGCGGCGACCCGCTCCATGGCGGTAACCGCGCGCACGCGCACCTGCCAGCTCGGGTGGCGAAGGTAATGCCGCACGATCGGCGCGTCGTGCGGGTCGCCCACCAGGCGCAGGGCAGCAGCAAGCTGCGCCGCGTCGCCGGACTTGCGCAGCGCGCGCCGCGCCCAGCGCTCGGTGCGGTCCTGCGGCAGCACCGCGGCCAGCAGGAGCAGTCTCTCGAGCGCTGCGCCCTGCGCCGCGGGAAAGGCGCCCGCGAGCACGAGCTCCAGACGCGCCAGGTCGGTGGTGCGCAGCATGGCGACCAGCCGCGCGACCGACCAGTCGGCGCGCTCGAGCATCAGCGGCAGGAGCCGCGGCAGCGCGCGTGCCGCGTCCAGGCGCAGCAGCGCGCGCGCCGCAGCGAGCGAGACGACCGGGTCGCGCTCGCGCGCGGCGGTCTCGATGGGCGCGAAGAGCTCGGCCGTCCCCAGACGCCCGAGCGTGTTGATCGCGAGCAGGCGCCGGCGCACGCCGCGCGCGGCAAACAGACCCGTCGCTATCCGGTCGAGGCCGACGCGGCGTCCGAACGCATCGAGCGATGCCTCGAATTCCCCGCCCACCGACTCGCGCACCTCGTTCCACAGCGCGAGCAGGATCTCGCCCTCGGCGCCGCGCACCGTCGCAGCGGCGACCGGCTCGCCGAGCGCCGCGCGGGCGAGCAGCGGCCGCCAGCGCGCGCGGATCGCCTTCGCCCGGCCCTCGCGCGCGGCAAGCCGGATGCGCAGCACCACGACCGCGGCCAGCAGCACGACCGACAGCGCGAACGCGGCGACCGATGCATAAAGGAACGCGCGCAGCAGCGCGTCAAAAGGCGTGGCGAATGCCAAGCGCGAGTCCGCGGCGGGTGTAGAAGTCGCCCTGCCGGTGCCTCAACAGCTCGTAGGTGAGCTCCCAGCCGGGGGCGAATTCGTGCCGGCCGGCGAGCGAGAAGCTGCGCACCTGGCTCACGACCAGCCCCACCGGCACGACGTTCTCTACCTCGCGGCCGCGCGCGCCGGAAATGCCGACGTAGCTGTGGTCGCCGTAGTAGTAGCTGAACTGCAGCCGGTGGCTGGGGCTGAATCCCGCCCCGTCCGGACGGCCGAGGTAAACCGAATAGGCCGCACGGAAATCCGAGAAGTACCGGTCCACGGTACCCATCCACACGTAGGAGCTGTCGGTCTCGTAGTCGCTGCGGCGGTAGCCGGCCTGCACGCCCCAGCCGTGCTCGAACCGTTTCTCCAGCGCGCCGAGCAGCGACCCCTTGGCGAGCACCCGGTGCGTGGGACTCACGGTCCCCTCCAGCTGGGCGCCCCAGGAGCCGCCGAAAGGCTGGTAGGTTCCCACCATCCCTTCGTTGTCGCGCAGATCGAAACGATCTGTGCCGCGCAGGTAGCCGTAGTAGCTTCGCCGCTCCGCGTTACGCGCCTCGAGCGAGACGCCGGCGCTGCGCCAATCGGCCTGGTTATTGCTCAGGTGCTCGAGCGAGCCCCCCGCTTCGGCCTCCACCCGGTAGCCCGCCTGCTGCGCCGCGGCCTGGCCCGCGGCGAATGCCGCGAGCAGCGCGCCGAGCGCGCAGCACCCCTTCATGCCGCGCCCCCCTTCACCAGGCGCTTGACGCGCGCGAGCAGCTCGTTCGGCTTGAACGGTTTGACCACGTAGTCGTTCGCGCCGGCCTCGAGCGCGCGCACGATGTCGCTCTCCTGGGATCTGGCAGTCAGCATGAGGACAGGTACGCCTTTCCAGTCCTTGCGTGCGCGTACCCGCTGCAGCAGCTGGTAGCCGTCTACGAACGGAAGCATGACGTCCAGGATCACCAGCCGCGGCGGCGGCAGGGTGTCGATCAGACTCTCCGCGGCCCGGCCGTCGCGCGCGAAGTCGACCCGGAAGCGCTCCCGTTCGAGCAGGTAGCGAAGGATGTAGGCGATTTCCTCGCTGTCCTCCACGACCAGCACGGCTCCCGCGTCCATTTGCCGACCGCCTCTTATAGGACGACGGCGCCATGGTAACCGAAGTGCTAGTGCCCGCGCCGCAGATCGGGAAGCAGCACCAGCGCCCCGCCGGCCGCCACCAGGGCCGCCGCGAGCAGCCCGTGAGCGAGCGAGCCCGCGCGCTCGCCGAGCCAGCCGACCACGGGCGGGCCGGCGATGTTGCCGATCCCAAACAATGCCGTCACCCACGCGACCGCGCGCCGCGGCGAGCGCGGCGCGAGCACGCGCGCGAGCGGCAGCGCCAGCGCGGTGATCGCCACCACGGTGCCGCCGAAGAACACGCCTGCCAGCGCCGCGGTCGCGGGACGCGGGTCGAGCGCCACGAGAAAGATGCTCAGTGCGTGCACCGCATTCGCGGCGCACAGCGCGCGCGTTCCCGTCGTGCGCCGGCGCAGCGCCGACCACAGCCAGATCGAGAGCGCCGCGCACAGCCCGACCAGCACCCACACCAGGGCCGCCGCGCGCGGCGCGCCCCCGGACACGACGTTCACGAAGAACGTGCCCGCGGCGCCAAAGCCGAAGCCGTAGCCGACGTAGGACAGCGCGAGGCGCGCGAGCGGCCCGCTCGCGCGCGGCGGCGGCTCGTGCGTGCGCGCGCCGTGCGCCTCGCCTCGCGGCAGGCGCAGCACGAGCGGCGCGGCGAGCGCGCCGAGCAGCGCGACGGCGAGCCAGCCGGCGCGCCAGTCAGCGAGCCAGGGCAGAACCGCCAGCCCGGTCGCCGCGATGCCCAGGCCGACACCCCCGAGCGGGCGCACGTCCGCCGGCGAGGCGGCGGCGCGCGCATAGGTGTCGAGCGCGCCGAGAAACAGGAGCGCGCCGCCCAAGCCGGAGACGAAGCGCGCGGCGAGCCACAGCGCGAGCGCCGGCGCGAGCGCCATCGCCGCAGCGCCGCCGAGCACCAGCGCGAGGCCCAGCGGCACAGTGCCCAGGCGCCCTTCGTGCGCCCGGTTCGCGACCCACAGGCTGCCCGCAAGGTAGCCGGCGAAGTTGACGCCGGCAATCAGGCCCGCCTGCGCGGCGTCCAGGCCCGCCGCAGCGCGCATGCCGGGCAGGAGCGGCGTCAGCACAAAGCGCCCCGCGCCCTGCGCCACCGCGGTGGCGCACAGCGCGCCGGCGAGCAGAGCCGCCGCGCCGCGCTCAGGCCTCAGGGCGCCGCCCCTCGTAGGCGCTGCGCAGCAGCGCCAGCACGGCCTGGTACTCGACCGGCCGCGGGTTGGGATAGGGGCTCTGCGTGGCGATGCGCGCCCCGCGTTCGAGATCGGCCTCGCGCAAGCCGATCTCGGATAGCCGCATCCTCAGTCCCAGCTTGGCCTCCAGGTCGTACAGCCCGCGCGGCGCGTCCGCGGCGCCGAGCGCGCGCGCGATGCGCGCCATCGCCTCGGGCGCGGCGTCGCGGTTGTAGCGCGCCGCGTGCGGCAGCACGATGGCGTGCGTCTCGGCGTGCGGCAGGTTGAAGCTGCCGCCGAGCGTGTGGCACAGCTTGTGATGCAGCGCCATGCCCGCCGTGCC
>DASPRB010000111.1:0-8144 GCA_035624675.1 Burkholderiales bacterium | reverse complement strand
GGGCCCGAAGTGGAGGGCGCGCTGCTCGGCCACCCAGCCGTGGCCGAGTGCGGGGTCGTCGGCTGGCCGGACGAGGAGCGCGGCACGATCGTCAAGGCGTTCGTCGTGCTCAAGCCCGGAAACCCGAGGAGCGAGGCGCTGGCCGAAGAGCTCAAGCAGCACGTGAAGAAGACGATCGCCCCGTACAAGTACCCGCGCGCGATCGAGTTCCTGGACGCGCTGCCGCGCACCGAGACCGGCAAGCTGCAGCGCTTCAAGCTGAGGAAGGCGCCATGATGCAGATTCTGCAACCCCCGGGTTGGGCCCGCCCCAAGGGCTTCTCCAACGGCATTGCGGTGCGCGGCGGGCGCACCGTGTACATCGCCGGGCAGGTCGGCTGGACCGGCGAGGGCGAGTGGAAGGAGACCAGTTTTGCCGGGCAGTTCCGCCAGGCGCTCGCCAACATCGTCGCGGTGCTCGCGGAGGCGAACGGGCGCCCCGAGCACCTTGTGCGCCTCACCTGGTACGTGCTCGACCGGCAGGAGTACCTCGAATCGCTCAGGGAGGTCGGCGCGGCCTACCGCGAGCTGATCGGCAGGCACTACCCGACCATGGCAGTGCTGCAGGTCGGCGGCCTGGTCGAGCCGCAGGCTCGGCTTGAGATCGAGGCGACCGCGGTCGTCCCGGACTGAAAGGGGAAAAGCGATGAGAGCGACCGTCATCGGCGGCGGGCCCGGGGGCCTTTACTTCGCGCTGCTGGCGAAGAAGGCCTGGCCGCGCTGGGAGATCACGGTGTACGAGCGCAACCGGCCGGACGACACCTTCGGCTTCGGGGTGGTGTTCTCCGACCAGACGCTCGACACGTTCAAGGCCTACGACCCGGTCAGCTACGAGCGCATCCGCCGCCGCTTCGCCTACTGGGGCGACGTGGACGTCGTCTACAAGGGGCGCACCATGCGCTCGGGCGGCAACGGCTTCTGCGGCTGCTCGCGCAACGCGCTGCTCGCCATCCTGCAGGACCGCTGCCGCGAGCTCGGCGTGAACATCCGCTTCCAGACCGAGGTCGAGGGCCTCGCGCCGTTCGCGGATTCCGACCTCGTCATCGCGGCCGACGGCATCAATTCGCGCATCCGCGAGCAGCACAAGGAGCACTTCAAGCCGAGCGTCGACCTGCGTCCGAACAAGTTCACCTGGCTCGGCTCGACGCGGCCGCTCGACGCGTTCAAGTACTTCTTCCGCGAGACCCCCAAGGGCATCGTCCTTGCGCACTGCTACCAGTACGAGGAGGGGCGCTCGACCTGGGTGATCGAGACCGACGAGACGACCTGGAAGAACTTTGGCTTCGACCGCATGAGCGAAGCCGAGATGCTCCCCGTGCTCGAGGGCGTGTTCGCCGAAGAGCTCGCCGGCCACCCGCTGATCGCCAACCGCTCGATCTGGCGCAATTTCCCGACCATCACCAACCAGACCTGGGTGATGACCGAGGGCAAGCCGAGCGTGGTGCTGGTCGGCGACGCGAAGGCGACCGCGCACTTCTCGATCGGCTCGGGGACCAAGCTCGCGATGGAAGATGCGATCGCGCTGTTCGAGTCGCTCAAGGCGGAGGAATCCGTCAATGGCGCGCTGCTGCGCTACGACACGGTGCGCCGCGAGGAAGTCGAGAAGACCCAGCACGCGGCCAACGTGTCGCTCGCCTGGTTCGAGCACATGAAGCGCTACTGGGGCATGGATCCGCTGCAGTTCGCCTTCGGTGTGATGTCGCGCTCCAAGCAGATCACCTGGGAGAACCTCGAGCTGCGCGACCCCGGCTTCGTGCGCGACGTGCAGGGCTGGTTCGCGTCCGACGTGCGCGCGAAGGGCTTCGACATCGACCGCGCGAATCCGCCGGTGCCGATGTTCACGCCGTTCCGCCTGCGCGGCATGACGCTCGAGAACCGCGTCGTGGTATCGCCCATGGACCAGTACTCGGCGGTCGACGGAATGCCCACGGACTGGCACTTCGTGCACTACGGCTCGCGGGCGATCGGCGGCGCGGGCCTGGTGTACATCGAGATGACCTGCGTCTCGCCCGAGGGGCGCATCTCGCCCGGCTGCACCGGGCTGTGGAACGAGGCGCAGCGCGACGCATTCCGGCGCATCGCGGACTTCTGCCACGCCAACTCGAGGGCTAAGCTGTGCATGCAGATCGGCCACTCGGGTCGCAAGGGCTCGACGCAGCTCGGCTGGCAGGACATCGACCATCCGCTCGAGCGCGGCAACTGGCCGGTGGTGTCGGCCTCGCCGATCCCCTACTACGAGGGCGAGTCGCAGGTGCCGCGCGAAATGACGCGCGCCGACATGGACTGCGTGCGCGACGAGTTCGAGCGCGCGACGCGCTACGCCGACGAGGCGGGCTTCGACATGCTCGAGCTGCACATGGCGCACGGCTACCTGCTCGCGAGCTTCATCTCGCCCCTCACCAACACGCGCGGCGACGAATACGGCGGGCCGATCGCGAACCGCATGCGCTATCCGCTCGAGGTGTTCCGCGCTTGCCGCGCCGCCTGGCCCGAGCGAAAGCCGATGTCGGTGCGCATCTCGGCGACCGACTGGGCGCCCGGGGGCCTGTCGGGGGAGGACCTGATGGCGCTCGCGCGCATGCTGAAGGACGCGGGCTGCGACCTGATCGACTGCTCGACCGGGCAGACCGTGCCGCAGCAGAAGCCGGTGTACGGGCGCATGTACCAGGCGCCGTTCGCCGATTGGGTGAGGAACGAGGTCGGCATCGCCACCATGACGGTGGGGGCCGTGACCACCGCCGACCAGGTCAACACGCTGCTCGCATCGGGCAAGGCCGACCTGGTGGCGCTTGCGCGCCCGCACCTCGCCAATCCGTACTTCACGCTGCAGGCCTCGGCGTGGTACCAGCACGCGCCGCAGCAGTGGCCGCCGCAATACCTGTCGGGCCGCGACCAGGCCTTCCGCAACGCGCCGCGCGAGCGCGCCGAGCTGACCGACGTGCGGCTGCGGGCGCGGCCCGCGAGCCACGAGCTGAAGGACGAGACCAAGTCCGGCGCTAAGATCGCGGCATGAAGCGCTGCGCCTGGGCGAAAACGCCGCTCGCCATCGCCTACCACGACCGGGAGTGGGGCGTGCCGGTGCGCGACGACCGCAAGCTGTTCGAGTTCCTCGTGCTGGAAGGTGCGCAGGCGGGGCTGTCGTGGGACACGATCCTCGCCAAGCGCGCGCGCTACCGCGAGGCGTTCGACGGCTTCGACCCGCGCAAGGTGGCGCGCTACGGCGCGGCGAAGAAGGCGCGCCTGCTCGCCGATCCGGGCATCGTGAGGAACCGCGCCAAGATCGAGGCCGCGGTGCTGAACGCGCGCTGCTTTCTCGAGGTGCAGGAGGAGTTCGGCAGCTTCGCCGACTATGCCTGGGCTTTCGTCGATGGCCGGCCGCTGCAGGGGCGGCGGCGGGGTCCCGGCGACATCCCGGCGCGCACCGAAGTCTCGGATGCGTTCTCGAAAGACCTCAAGCAGCGTGGCTTCAAGTTCGTCGGCTCGACCATCCTGTACGCGTTCATGCAGGCGGTCGGCATGGCGAACGACCACGTCGTCGGCTGCTTCCGGCACGCGGGGCTGGCGCGCGGATGAGAGCGCTGCTCGCGCTCGTCGCGCTGCTCGGCGCAGCCGCCGCGCCCGCGGCCGGCGCAGCGGCGCCGTACGACGTGAACGGCATCACGCTCGGCGCGCGCGAGAGCGAGGTGAGGGAAGCCTTCCCGAGCGCCTTCTGCCAGCCGCTCGAATGGAAGTCGGTCGCGGCGGACCGGCGCTGCGACGATTCCAGGATCTCGTTCGGCGGGGTGCCGGCGCGCGTCACGTTCTACCTGAAGCACGGCGCGGTGCAGGCGTTCGACGTCGGCTTCAACCCGCGCGACCTCGAGCGGGTCGTCGCGTTCCTCAAGAGCCAGTACGGCGCGCCGGCTTCCGAGCGCACCGAGACGATCACGCGCCCCGGCAAGGAAGAACAGAAGATCTACAAGGCGGCCTGGCGGAAGGGCGACGTCACGGCGCAGGTGACGGTGCGTCTGGGCACGCGCTACGGACGGCTCGAGGTGTCGCGCGGCGACTTCGCGCAGAAGATCTACGAGGTGAAGTAGCGCGCGTCAGGTCCACACCCAGGGGCGGCGCGCGCGGTCCGCTGCCTGCCACGCGGCGATCGCGCGCTCGCGCGCGAGCGTGACGCCGATGGCGTCCAGACCCTCGAGCAGCGCTTTCTTGCGCAGCGGGTCGATATCGAAGGCGTAGGTCTCGCCGTCGGGCGCTGTGAGCGTCTGCGCCGGCAGATCGACCGTCAGCTCGAGCGGCGCGGAAGCCGCTGCGAGCGTGCGCAGCAGGCCCTCCACTGCGGGCTTAGCCAGCCGGATCGCCAGCACGCCGTTCTGGAAGCAGTTGTTGTAGAAGATGTCGCCGAAGGACGGGGCTACCACGCAGCGAAAGCCCATGCCGGCGATCGCCCACACCGCCATCTCGCGCGAGCTGCCGCAGCCGAAGTTCTCGCCGGCGACCAGGGTCTGCGCGCCGCCGAACTTGTCCTGGTTCAGCGGGAATGCGGGATCGTCGCGCCCCTCGCCATCGAAGCGCGTCATCTCGAAGGCCCAGCGGCCCATCTCGGCGCGCGGCGTACGCACGCAGCGCTCCACGCGGATGATCATGTCGGTGTCGACGTTCGACCAGGGTAGCGCCGCGGCGGTGGATCGCAGTACGGTGAATCGCTCCATGTTCAATCCAGAAAGTCCCTGACATCGGCGATCTCGCCCGCGAGCGCGCAGGCTGCGGCAGTCGCCGGGCTCGCGAGATGCGTGCGTGCCCCCGGCCCTTGGCGGCCGACGAAGTTGCGGTTCGACGTGGAGACGCAGCGCGCTCCGGGCTCGACCAGCTCGCCGTTCGCGCCGACGCACAGCGAGCAGCCCGGCTCGCGCCACTGGAAACCGGCGTCGCGAAAAACCTGGTGCAGGCCCTCGGCTTCCGCGGCGCCCTTGACGCCCATCGAGCCGGGCACCACCCACGCCTGCACGTGCGGCGCGACCTGGCGCCCGCGCGCGACCCCGGCCGCGGCGCGCAGGTCGGACAGGCGCGAGTTGGTGCACGAGCCGATGAACACGCGGTCGACGCGAGTGCCGGCGATCGGCCGGCCCGCAGAGAGCCCCATGTATTCGAGCGCTTCCGGCTTCGCATCGGGAATCGATCCGTCGACCGCGATTGCGTCCTCCGGGCTCGTGCCCCAGGTGATCTGCGGCGCGAGGCCGGAGACGTCCAGCTCGATGTCGCGATCGAACTTCGCGCCCGCGTCCGAGGCAAGCGTCCGCCACCAGCCGAGCGCCTGATCCCACAGCTCGCCCCGCGCCGCGAAGGGCCGGCCGCGCAGGTAGTCGATGGTCGTCTGGTCGGGCGCCACCATGCCGATCTTGGCGCCGAGCTCGATCGACAGGTTGCACAGGGTCAGGCGCGCCTCCATGCCGAGGGCCCGCACCGCGGCCCCGGCGTATTCGACGGCGTGGCCGGTTCCGCCCGCGGCGCCGACCCGGGCGATGAGCGCGAGGATCATGTCCTTGGCGTAGACGCCCTTGGCGAGCGCGCCCTCGAAGCGCGCGCGCATCGTCTTCGGCCTGCGCTGCTCGATCGTCTGCGTGGCGAGCACGTGCACGATCTCGGTGGCGCCGATGCCGAAGGCGAGCGCACCCAGCGCGCCGTTGGTGCAGGTGTGCGAGTCGCCGCACACGACGAGCGTGCCCGGCTGGGTGATGCCGAGCTCGGGCGCGATCACGTGCACGATGCCCTGCTCGTCGCCGCCGACGTCGAACAGCCGCACGCCGGCCTTGCGCGTCTCGAGGCGCAGGCCGTCGACGAGCACCTGCGCCCAGTCGTGCGCGCCGCCGGTGCGGCCGGGAGCGGACGACACGACGTGGTCCGCCGTCGCGAAAGTGAGCGCGGGATTGCGCGGCTTCAGGCCGCGCTCCGCAAGCTCGGCGAGCGCCTTGGCCCCGCCCAGATCGTGCAGCAGGTGGCGGTCGACGTGCAGCAGGTCGGTGCCGCCGCCAAGCGGCTCGATGACGTGCGCGTCCCAGACCTTGTCGAACAGCGTGCCGGGCATCAGCGGGGATACGAGCCGTTGTTCACGTCGAGCGTGGTGCCGTTCAGGTATTCGGGACTGGCGCTGCCGAGCCAAAGGATGGCCTGCGCGACCTCGCGCGGCGTGCACACGCGGCCCGAATACACCGCGCGCATGACGCCCTCCTTGCGCGATTCGGGCAGCCGCTCGTACATCGCGGTCTGCGTCGGGCCGGGCGCCACCGCGTTCACCAGCACGCCGTGGCGCCCGAGCCAGCCGGCGTAGCTCTTGGTGATGTTCAAGAGCGCCGCCTTGCTCGCGCCGTACCACAAGTCGGGATGGCCGGTGAACGCCGCCACGGAGCCCACGTTGACGATGCGCCCGGACCTCCTCTTCATCATCCGCGGGGCGAGCGCCAGCATGAGCGCCGCCGGCGCCTCGAGGTTGACGGCCATGATCTCGCGCCGGTGGCCATCCGGAATCGCGTCGTAGGGCTCGCAGTAGAGCACGCCGGCGTTGTTCACCAGCGTATCGATCTCGCCGAGCCGGGCGACAAGCGCCGGGATGCCGGAGAGGTTCGTAAGGTCGTATTCGATCCGCCTCGTGGAAAGGTCGCAGTGCGAGAAATCCTTGTCCAGGGCGAGCACTTCGAACCCCGCGCCGACAAAGGCGCGCGCCGTTTCGAGCCCGATCCCCCGGCCGGCGCCGGTGACGAGCGCGACCGGCATCTCAGGCCGCGAGCCCCGGCATCCTGAAGCCCGAGGAGCGCAGCTCCGCGATCAGGCCCTCTTCCTGGTCGCGCGCGAGCTCGGTGAGCGGCGGGCGCACGCTGCGCCACGCGGGGTCGTTGGCGAAGTGCGCGATGATCGCCTTGAGCGCCGGAATCATGGGCACCTTCTGCACGATCTTGCGCGTGGCGGTGATGCCGGCCTGCAGCCGGTCCGCGTCGACCGACTGCCACTTGCGGAACACCTGGTCGATCGGGCCCGGGTTGACGTTGCCGGTGGCGGTGATGCAGCCCTTGCCGCCGTGGCGCATGGTGTCGAGCAGGAAGACCTCGCTGCCGGCGAACACGTCGAAGCCGCTCTTCGCGAAGGCATCCAGCATCGCCTTGGTGTTGTTCCAGTCGCCCGAGGAGTCCTTCACGCCGGCGACGATGCCGGGATAATTCTTCAGCAGCCGCTCGATGAGCGCGAGCGTGATCGGCACCTGCGACACCGGCGGGATGTGGTACAGGTAAAGACGCAGGCGCTGGTCGCCGACGCGCTCGATCACCTCGGCGAAGTTGCGGTACAGGCCCTCGTCGCTCACGCCCTTGTAGTAGAAGGGCGGCAGCATCAGCACCCCGCCGCAGCCGAGCTCGACCGCGCGGCGCGTCATCGACACCGAGTCGGTGAGCGCGCAGTGCCCCGTGCCGGGCATAAGCGCGGCGGCCGGGACGCCGCCCGCCACCAGCGCATCCAGCAGCTCGAGCTTCTCCGCCACCGACATCGAGTTCGCCTCGCTGTTGGTGCCGAACACCGCGAGCCCCGAGCAGCCGTTCGCGAGCAGCCACTTGCAGTGGCGCACGAAGCGCTGCGCGTCGGGCGCGAGGTCCTTGCCGAAGGGGGTGACGACGGGCGACAGAACGCCGGTAATACGCTCGAAGGTTTTCATGGCCGCAATTATATGTAACCGGCGCGCCCGCGGTAGACTCGCGGCCCATGGATCTCGCCCGCGTCGCGAACATCGACGATCTGCGCGCCCTCGCGCGCCGGCGCCTGCCCAGGATCGTGTTCGATTTCTTCGACGGCGGCGCCGAGGACGAGGTGACGCTGCGCGCCAACCGCGCCGCCTTCGAGCGACTGCGCTTCGCGCCCCGGGTGATGCGCGACGTCGCGAAGGTGGATCCCTCGACCGAGGTCCTGGGGGGACCGTCGAAATTCCCCCTGGTGGTCGCGCCGACCGGCGCCATCGGCATGGGCTGGCCGGGCGCCGACCTCGCGATCGCGCGCAGCGCTGCGGCCTGCGGCATCCCGTATACGCTCTCCACCACCGCGACCGCGACGATCGAAGAGATCGCGGACAAGGCGCCC
>DASPRB010000105.1:0-106625 GCA_035624675.1 Burkholderiales bacterium | reverse complement strand
GCGTCCAGGTGCGCCTGCGCCACCCGGCGATAGTCGCGGTTGAAGAAGGCGATGAAGTTCTGCGCCAGGTAGTTCTTGTCGGTCTCGGTGAGCGCGCCCATGATGCCGAAGTCGAGCGCCACGTAGCGCCCGTCGTCGGCGACGAAAATGTTGCCCGGGTGCATGTCGGCGTGAAAGAAGCCGTCGCGGAACACCTGCGTGAAGAAGATCTCCACGCCTGCGCGCGCCAGCTTCGGGATATCGATGCCGCGGGCGCGCAGCGTCTCGGTCTGCGACACCGGCGTGCCGTGCATGCGCTCCATGACCATCACGCGCTGCGAGCACCAGTCCCAGTAGACCTCGGGCACCTGCAGGAGCGCCGAGCCGGCGAAGTTGCGCCGCAGCTGGCTCGCGTTCGCCGCTTCGCGCATCAGATCGAGCTCGTCTTCCAGGTGACGCGAGAACTCGCCCACGACCTCGCGCGGCTTGAGGCGTCGCGCGTCCTGCCCCAGCCGCTCGACCACGCGCGCGGCGGTCTCGAGCAGCGCGACATCGCGCGCCACCGCCCCCTCCACCCCGGGGCGCAGCACCTTGACCGCGACCTCGCGGCCGTCGTGCAGCACGCCGAGGTGCACCTGTGCGATCGACGCGCTCGCCACCGGCTCGCGCTCGAAGCTGGCGAAGACCTCCTCGATCCGCTTACCGAGCGCGCGCTCGATTTCGGCGCTCGCCAGGGACGAGGCGAACGGCGGCACCTGGTCCTGCAGCTTCGCCAGCTCGTCTGCGATGTCAGCGGGCAGCAGGTCGCGCCGCGTGGAGAGGACCTGGCCGAACTTCACGAAGATCGGACCGAGCGTTTCGAGCGCGCGCCGCAGGCGCTCGGCGCGCGGCGCCCGGGGCGCACGGGTAAGTGCGGCGAGCAGGCGGCTATCGCCCAGCCGCGGCACGAATTCGTAAAGGCCGAAGCGCAGGCCGATCCACAGGATGCGCAGAAGGCGGATAAATGCCTGCAGCATCGGCGTCAGGCCAGGCGCCCGATGCGCTTTTCCAGCCGCTCGAGCGCGTCGCGCAGCCGCACGGACTGCGCCGCGAGAGAATCGAGCTCCGCCCGCTTGACCAGCATGCGCCGCTCCTCGACCGCGTAGTCGACCAGGCTGTCGGCCAGGCGGCGCACGGCTTCCATCTGCCACGCGGCGAGATCGCGGGCGACGGCCGCGATCCGGTGCGCCGCGACGTCGCCGACCAGACGCGCCAGGTCTTCCTCGGCGTCCCAGCGCAGATGCCGCACCAGCAGCAGGACCTCGCTCGCGAGACGCGCATTGCCGGTCACCTGGACCGCACGCAGGAAATGCTCCTCGCCGCGCGCCAGTGCGGCGAGCGCGTCGGGGCGCAGCGTGACCGTGAGAGACGCCGCGGCCTCCGCGGCCGCCGGCGCCACGCGGCCGTCGACCAGGATCGCGAAGTGCAGCTCGGGCAGCGGTGGCGTAGCGAGGGTAACCGTTTCGCCGGCAAAGGGCGCGAGCCGCGCGCTCGCCCAGCTCTCGGAGGCGAGCAGGTGGTTCAGGGCGGCTGCAAACGGCGATTCCAACGCAATCATCGTAGTCTCGGAAAAAACAAAGGCCACCTCACGGTGGCCTGAGCGTGCCCCGGGGCGCCGCTCAGTGCATCTGCTGGATGCCCGCGAGCAGCCAGCCGGAGGACCCGTCTACAAGCTTGGCAAGATTCCACACCTCCGCAAACGCGGCGGGCGCCGCGCCCGGCGCCTCGCGCGTCGTCCCGGAAAAGCGCACGCTGGCGTGATGGCTGTCCCCTTCGGTCACAACTTCGAGCAGCTGCGCCTCGAGCGCGACGACGTCGGTCTGCTGCCCGACGCCGCCGCGCGCGGCGAGGTCCTTGACGAGCGCATTGAACATCTCGGGAGTCGTGAAGTCCCGCATCGGGTGCAGATCGCCCAGGTCGTTGGCGACCTGCAGCTTGATGAAGTTGAGCTTCGCAGCGCGCACGAAGCCCGCCACGTCGAATCCCGCCGGAACCTTGGGGGTCGGCGCGGATGGCGCACCGAGGCTTGCGGACTGCGGCGCAACCGGGGCCGACGGCGCCCGGCCAAGGTCGAGCGCGTCGTATTTGACGGGCGGCGCGGTTTGCGAGCTGCGCGCTCGCGTGCGCAGCCAGTTGTAGCCGAGCGCAGCGAAAGTCAGCACAACGAGCAGGAACGCCCCGCCGAATCCCCCTCCGCCGAGCAGGCCGCCAAGCAGTCCGCCGAGGGCCAGCCCGCCGAGGGTGGGTAGCCACCGCCCGCCGGTAACCTGCGGGGCTGCCGGCGCCTGGCGCGCCGGCGCCGCGGGCTGAGCGGCGACGTTGCGTTGCATGCCGATCGAGCGCGCGCCGCCCAGGCGCTTCGCCTCGGCGTCCGTAGCAAGCAGCGTCGCGCCGACGAGCGTTCCGGCAAGCACCGCAAGCAGAAGTCGCATGCGCAATCTCGCTTTCGGTTTTTCGACCACGCGCATCCTACCGCAGCGTCGGGTCAGGCGACAGCGCCTCGACTCAGACCTTGTAGCCGCGGTGCACCGCGACCACGCCGGCGCTGAGATTGAAGTACTCGACCTGCGCCAAGCCGGCGTCCTGCAGCATGCGCGCGAGGCTCGCCTGATCCGGATGCAAACGGATCGACTCGGCGAGGTAGCGGTACGCCTCGCCGCTGCCGGCGACGCGCTGCCCCAGCCACGGCAAGACGTTGAACGAGTAGTAGTCGTAGGCGCGCTCGAGCGGCTTTGCCACGCGCGAAAACTCGAGCACCAGCAGGCGTCCGCCGCGCCTTAGCACGCGCGTCATCTCCGCGAGCGCACGCTCCTTGTGCGTCATGTTGCGCAAGCCGAAGCCGACCGTCACGCAGTCGAAACTGCCATCGCGGAACGGCAGGCGCTCGGCGTCGCACTGCACGGCGGGCGGCATGAAACCCGCGTCCGCGAGACGGTCGCGGCCGCGCGCGAGCATGCGCGCATTGATGTCGGTCAGCAGGACCTGCCCGCCGGGCGCGACGCGGCGCGCGATCGCACGCGCCAGGTCGCCGCTGCCCGAGGCGACGTCCAGCACGCGCTCGCCCGGGTGCAGGCGCGCGAGCTGGACGGCGAACCACTTCCACGCGCGATGCAGGCCGAACGACATCAGGTCGTTCATCAGGTCGTAGCGCTCGGCGACGCGGTCGAACACTTCCTCCACCCGAGCCGCCTTCTCGTCGGCGGAAACGCGCTCGAAGCCGAAATCCGTTTCGAGGGTCATGTGTACGCGCTTACTTCCGTCATCTCGTAGCCCCCGCCGCTTCGAGCCGACCGAGATAGTCGGCCCACAGCCGCTCCTGGTTCACGCCGAGCTCGTACAGGTATTCCCAAGAGTAAATCCCGGTGCTGTGCCCGTCGGAGAACACCGGCTGTACCGCATACGATCCGACCGGTTCGAGCGCATTGATTTCGACCTCGCGCTTGCCCGTCTGCAGCACTTCCTGGCCCGGCCCGTGTCCGCGGACCTCGGCCGAGGGGGAGTACACGCGCAGGAACTCGAACGGCAGCCGAAAGCTGCTCCCGTCGCTGTACGTGAGCTCGAGCACGCGCGATTTGCGGTGCAGGCGGATTTCGCTCGGAACGGTGGCGTCTGAATCGGGCATAACAAGCCGGCGCAGAGCGCATGATACCGCGTGAGCATGAAACATTATTGTCACGAAAAGTTCTTAGAATCGTCGCATTGCGCGGCGTGGGCGAAACGATGGCGGTCAATATCCTGGTAGTGGAGGACGAACCGGCGATACAGGAATTGATCGCGGTCAACCTGGAGCACGCCGGCCATCACGTGATCCGCGCGCGCGACGCCGAGGAAGCCCTGCGCGTGGTGCGGCACGCGCTGCCCGACCTGCTGCTCATCGACTGGATGCTGCCGGGCATGTCGGGCGTCTCGCTCGCGCGGCAGCTGCGCCTAAGCGAGCGCACGCGCCAGGTCCCGATGATCATTCTCACCGCGCGCGCGGCGGAATCCGACAAGGTCCTGGGCCTGGAGGCGGGTGCGGACGACTACGTGACCAAGCCTTTCTCGCCCAAGGAGCTGGTGGCGCGCATCAAGGCCGTGCTGCGCCGGCGGGCGCCGCAAATGACCGACGAGCCGGTCGAACTCGGGGGCCTGAGGCTCGAGCCGGCCACGCGGCGCGTGTTCGGCGACCGCCAGCCGCTCGAGCTCGGTCCCACCGAATTTCGCCTGCTGCATTTCCTGATGACCCATCCCGAGCGCGTGCATTCGCGCGCCCAGCTCCTCGACCAGGTTTGGGGGGACCATGTGTTCATCGAAGAGCGCACCGTCGATGTACACATTCGCCGGCTGCGCAAGACGCTCGAGCCCTCTGGCCACGACCGGCTGATCCAGACCGTGCGCGGCTCCGGCTACCGCTTCGCCGGCGCGCCGATGTGAGACAATCGCTGCGGAGCTCGGACAGGGCGCTCCCGAGGCGTATGAACCGAGTTTGGACCAGCACCTTCGGCGTCGCAGTCGCGGCCGCCGCGGCGGGGCTCATGCTCTGGCCGCTCGCCGGAGCAGCCTGGGCCTGGGCCGCGGTCGCGGCAGTGCTCGCTGTTCGGCTGCTCTATCACACGCGGCAGCTCGCGTCGTTCTTCTCCTGGCTGGCGCGCCCGGCGGCCGAGGCCCTGCCCGTCGGAACCGGGCTATGGGAAGACGTATTCGCGCGCTTGCACCAGCGCCTGAGGCAGCGAGACGAGGAGCACCAGGGGCTCGTGCGCGCGCTGTCGCGCTTCCGCGCCGCGGGACGGGCGCTGCCGGATGGCGTCGTGATACTCGACGGGGAGGACCATATCGAATGGTCGAACCCCACCGCCGAACAGCACTTCGGCATCGATGCGCGCCGTGATTTCGGGCAAGCGATCAGCAACCTCGTGCGGCAGCCGGATTTCGTCGCCTACCTTGCGGCTCGGCGCTATGCAGAGCCGCTGACGCTGCGCTCGGCCCGCACCGAGGCCGTCCTGTCGGTGCGCGTGATCGAGTTCGGCGCCGAGCAGAAGCTGCTCCTGTCGCGCGACGTGACGAGCGAGCAGCGGGTCGAGACCATGCGGCGCGATTTCGTGGCCAACGTATCGCACGAGCTCAAAACGCCCGTCACCGTGCTGGCGGGATTCGTCGAGACGCTCGCTGACCCCGCGATCAACCTGACCGAGGCGCAGCGCAGCCGCTTCCTGGGCCTCATGCGCGATCAGGCGCAGCGCATGCGCCGCCTGATCGAAGACCTGCTCACGCTCTCCGCGCTCGAGGCGAGCAGCACGCCGGAGGACGAGCAGGAGATCGAGGTCGCGCCGCTGGTCGAGAAGCTGGCCGAGGAAGCGCGCGCGCTTTCCGGCGGGAGGCACCGCATCGCCACTTCGGTGCAGGCCGACAGCCTGATCGTCGGCAACCTGAAGGAGCTCACCAGCGCCTTTTCGAATCTGGTCTCCAACGCGGTGCGCTACACGCCCGAGGGCGGCGCGATCCGGCTGGTGTGGCGGATCGACGGGGGGCGGGGAATCTTCAGCGTCGAGGACAGTGGCATCGGCATCGAGCCGCGCCACATCGCGCGGCTCACGGAGCGCTTCTACCGCGTGGATAGCAGCCGCTCGCGCGAGACGGGCGGCACCGGCTTGGGGCTGGCGATCGTCAAGCATGCGCTCACGCGCCACCAGGCGAGCCTGAACGTGCAGAGCGAGCCCGGGCGCGGCTCGGTCTTCAGTGCGGCGTTTCCCGCCTCGCGCGTGCGCGCGTCGAGCGCGGCGCGAGCGGCCTGAGGGGGCTAGGGCAGAATCTCGTAGGCGACGCGCTCGAAGTCCGCGCCGCGCTCGATCACGTCGGTGAGCCGCACGCGCACCGGCGCATCGACGAAAACTTCGATGACCCGCTTGGGCCTGTACCAGCCCGTAGGCAGCACGACCGTGGGCGGAGAATCGAGCGCCGGGATACCGGTGAGCGACAGGCCGGGAACGTACTGCTCCTTCATCGCGTTCACTCCGGTCGGGCGCACGGCCATCGCCGCCGGCAGGCCGGGCAGCAGCCGCACGCCGGCATACAGGTCGCCTTTGTCGTTGATCATCAGCCAGCGTACCTGGCCCAGCATGAAGCTCTTGCTGTCGGCCGGGCGCACGCCGACCAGCTGGCCGTGCGCATAGCGTTTGCCGGGATCGGCGGCGGGGCGCAGCATCTTGAGACCCTGCGCGCTCTCGTCCTCCAGCTTCCAGCGCTCCAGTACGATCCCCTTCGACTCGCTGTAGTCGTCTTCGTGGCGCGTGCTGATGCGTCCGAAGGTCGCGATCTCCTCGCGCTCCTTCTTGGTCAGGTCCGCCTGCGCGCCCGGCTGGCGGAAAGCCTGTCCGGAGATGTGGTAGTGAATCGCGGCCATGCCGTTGCACACGTCGGCCGCGTGGCTGGCGCTACGGCGCTCCTGTGCACGCGCCGGGCGCGGCTGGTACCACTGGCGATACAGGAACACGAGCAGCTGCTCGCACGAGGGCTGCACGCAATCCTCCCCCAGCGCGAGCTTGGCCGGGGACTCGCCCTTGCGCAGCAAGCCGATGCGGTTGCGCAGGCTCTTGGCGAGCCGCCGTGCGTCCAGGTAGCGCGGCTCCTTCATCCGCGCGGCCGCCGCGGCGTCGGCGATGCGTTCTGCACAGCGGTCGGACGCAAGGTCCACCACCAGCTCGGGCACGTCCGTCTCGCCCACAGGGTGCGCGACGATCTCGACCCGTTCGGCCCAGCGCTCCAGCAGAAACGCGACGAACGTGATCTGGCGCTGGCCCAGCTCGTTCGGATTGCACATCCCCATCAGGACTGCGCGCAAGTAGGCGATGCGCGGCGAGGTGTCGTGCACGTCCCGGTTCATGTAGTCCTTAACCGGCTCATTGGCCACCCCGAGCGCCTCCGACCGCGCGTACACGTGGTGCAGCGCGGCCCATTCGCGCGACGGCACCTGCCGGTATGCGCGATAGTGATGGAACATCTTGAGGCCGGAGTAGGCAAGGGCGCGCTGGCACACCAGTGCAGCCTGCGCGCGCATTCCGGGCTCCCCTTCGCCCACCGCGTCGACGCAGCGCAGGTAGCCGACGTGCATCTGCTGCCACAAGGCAACCGTGTCCGCGAAAACCTCGACTTCGCTCTCGACCATCGGCAAGGCGCGATTGGTGAAGCGCTTGGCCTGCTCCATCTGCGCGAAGTGCACCGGCTCGCGCAGCGTTTCCATCACCGCCAGCCGGTTCACCGCCTTGGTCGGAAACCGATTGAACTCCTCGACCGCCTCGAGCAGCTGGCGCTGCGCGGCCGGAATGTTCGCAAGCGGAACGTTCTCGACCCAGGCCTTGCAGGCCGCCGCGTCGAGGAAATCGGGCGACGCATTCGGGGCAAGCTTGGGGAGAACGATGTCGTTCATGGACGGCGCTTCATGCTGCGTGCTGTGAGAGCAGCGATGCGAGGCGCGCACCCAGCTGCGCGTCGGAAACCGCGGCGCGCAACGCGCGGGCCGCGGCGCTCGGCCGCCGCGGCGCGGCCCAGATCGGGTCCGGAAAGTGCGGGTCATCCGCGTGCCGCGCGATGACGTGCCAGTGCAGGTGCGGCACCAAATTTCCCAGGCTCGCCAGATTGACCTTGTCGGGATCGAACAGCTCGCGCAGCGCCGACTCGCAGGCGAACACCGCCCCCATGAGGCGCGCGCGCTCCGCGGGCCCGAGGTCGGTCATCTCGCGCACGTGCCGATTGAGTATCACGCGGCAGAAGCCCGGGTAGTCCCCCGACGCCGCACGGACGATGCGGCAGAAGCCGTCGCGCCAGAGCACGGGACCACCGTCTCGCTCGCAAAGCTCGCAATTCATCAGAGCAGCACTCGCTCAATGCCGCCGGCGTTCGCGCGGGCGACGAACTCCGGCAACCAATTTTCGCCTAGCAGGCGGCGCGCCATTTCGACCACAATATAGTCGGCTTGCGCACCAGTGTCATCAGAGAAGCGCGCCAGTCCCTGCAGGCAGGACGGGCAGGATGTGAGAATTTTCACGTTGCGCCGCGGGTCGCCGGCCCGCAGGGCCGCGACGCCCGCCTCCAGCTCCTCCTGCTTGCGAAAGCGCACCTGCGTAGAAACATCGGGACGCGTCAGCGCAAGCGTACCGGACTCGCCGCAGCAGCGCGGCGAAAGTGCCACCTCGGAGCCGATCAACGCGTGCGCCACTTCGAGCGGCTGGTGCTGCTTGATCGGGCTGTGGCAGGGGTCGTGATACAGATAACGCTCGCCGGACACGCCGTCGAGCTTCACGCCCTTCTCTAGCAGATACTCGTGGATGTCGAGCAGCCGGCTGCCGGGAAAGATCCTGTCGAACTCGTAGCTCTCGAGCTGGTCGAGGCAGGTTCCGCAGGAGACGATCACCGTGCGGATGTCCAGGTAGTTGAGCGTGGTCGCCAGCCGGTGAAACAGGACTCGGTTCTGCGTGATGATGCGCTCGCCCTGCTCCGCCTCGCCGGCGGCGGTCTGCGGGTAGCCGCAGCACAGGTAGCCAGGCGGCAGGACGCACTGCACGCCTGCACGATAGAGCATCGCCTGTGTCGCCAAGCCGACCTGCGAGAACAGCCGCTCCGAGCCGCAGCCCGGAAAGTAGAACACGGCTTCGCTGTCCTCGCTCACCTTCGCGGGGTCGCGCACGATGGGGATGACTTTCGGATCCTCGATGTCGAGCAGCGCGCGGGCGCTCTTTTTCGGCAGGCCGCCCGGCATCGGCTTGTTGATCAGATGGATGATCTGCGCGCGCACCGACGGCCGCCCGGTGCTTGCGGGGGGATGCGCGCTTTGTGCGCGCGCCAGGCCGAGGCCGCGCGCCACGCGGTGGGCTGCGCGCTGCATGCCGTAGCCCCAGCCGATCAGCGCGGCGCGCGCCAGCTTCACCGAGCGCGGGTCGGTCGCGCTCAGGAACAGCATCGACGCGCGCGTGCCGAGATTCGTCCTGCGCTTGCCGCTGCGCCGCAGTAGATTGCGCATCGCGATCGATACGTCGCCGAAGTCGATGTCCACCGGGCAGGGGCTTTCGCATTTGTGACACACGGTGCAGTGATCGGCGACATCGCCGAACTCCGCGTAGTGTGCGAGCGCAACGCCATGGCGCGTCTGCTCCTCGTACAGAATGGCCTCAATGAGGAGCGACGCGGCCAGGATCTTGTTGCGCGGCGAATAAAGGAGGTTCGCGCGCGGCACGTGCGTGGCGCACACCGGCTTGCACTTGCCGCAGCGCAGGCAGTCCTTGATCGAGTCCGAGACTCGCCCAAGGTCGGACTGCTCCAGGATCAGCGATTCCGCCCCGATCAGCGAGAAGCTCGGCGTATAGGCGTTGCTCAAGTCGCCGCCGGCGAGCAGCTTGCCGGCGTTGAAGCGCCCCTGCGGGTCGACCGCCTGCTTGTAGGCGCTGAAAGCGGCGAGCTCGCCCGGCTCGAGGAACTCGAGCTTGGTGATGCCGATGCCGTGCTCGCCCGAGATCACACCGCCCAGGGACTTCGCCAGGCGCATGATGCGCGCGACGGCCTGCGTGGCCCGCCCCAGCATCGCGTAATCGTCCGAGTTCACGGGAATGTTGGTATGCACGTTGCCGTCGCCGGCATGCATGTGCAGCGCGACGAAGACCCTGCCGCGCAGCACGCGCGCGTGTACTCCGTCCGCCCCCTCGAGCACGTGGCGAAACGCGATTCCGGAAAAGATGCGCTGCAGCGGCTCGCGCACCTCGGTCTTCCACGACAGGCGCTCGCTGCGCGCTTGCAGCGCCTCGAAGTGCGCGTCCAGGTTCTCGCCGAACTCGCGCCAGCGCGCGCGTACCGCGCGGATCAGCTCGAGCGCGCGCTGCGGCCGCTCGCCGAGCACCTCGGCGGCGGGCACCGGCTCCTCGAATTTGTACAGCGGCAGCTCGCCCGAAAAGTACTCTTCCAGCGCGTCGAGCAGCTCGAGCTTGTTGGCGATCGAGAACTCGATGTTGATGCGCTCGATGCCGTCGCTGTATTCGGCGAGACGCTCGAGCGGGATCACGACGTCCTCGTTGATCTTGAACGCGTTGGTATGCTTGGCGATCGCAGCCGTGCGCGCGCGATCGAGCCAGAAGCGGCGCCGCGCCTCGGCCGATACCGCGACGAATCCCTCTCCGCCGCGCGCGTTGGCGATGCGCACCACCGCCGATGCGGCGCTTGCCACCTCGTCGATGCTGTCGCCGACGATGTCGCCGATGAGCACCATGCGCGGGCGCTGGTTGCGGCGCGACTTGGTAGCGTAGCCGACGGCCCTGACATAGCGCTCATCGAGGTGCTCCAGGCCGGCGAGCTTCACCTGCGCATGCGCGTCGAGGTAGGTCTTTACTTCGACGATGGCCGGCACGGCTTCCTTGGCGCTGCCGAAGAACTCCAGGCATACCGTGCGCGTGTGCGCCGGCATGCGATGCAGCACGAAAGTCGCCGATACGATGACCCCGTCTGTTCCTTCCTTCTGCACGCCGGGCAAGCCCGCGAGGAACTTGTCGGTGACGTCTTTGCCGAGGCCCCTTTTCCTGAAGCGCGTTCCCTCGATCTCGAGCTTGCGCTCTTCCAGCAGGCGCTTGCCGTCGGCTGCATACCGGCGCAGGCGGAAGCACGCGGTCGGCGCGTCGTGGATCTTGCCCAGGTTGTGGCCGATGCGCTCGATCTCGAGCCATTCTGCGTCCGGCGTCACCATGCGCCAGGAGGCGAGGTTGTCCAATGCGGTGCCCCACAGCACCGCCTTCTTGCCGCCGGCGTTCATCGCGACGTTGCCGCCGATGCAGGACGCGTCGGCCGAGGTCGGATCGACCGCGAACACGAGTCCTTGCGCCTCGGCCGCCTCCATCACCCGGCGGGTCACCACGCCGGCGCCGCAGCGTATCGTGGGCGCGCGGCGCCCCGTGCCGGGCAGCTCGGCCCACTCGACCGCTCCGAGCGCCTCCAGCTTTTCGGTGTTGAGCACCGCCGAGCGGCGCGTGAGCGGCACGGCGCCTCCCGTGTATCCGGTGCCCCCGCCGCGCGGGATGATGGTCAAGCCCAGCGCGATCAGTGCCTTGACTACCGGCTGCACCTGGTCCTCGCGGTCGGGCGCCACCACGACGAATGGGTATTCGACGCGCCAGTCGGTCGCATCGGTAACGTGCGAGACGCGCGCGAAGCCGTCGAAGCACACGTTGTCGCGGCGCGTAACGCGCGCCAGCCGTCGGAGCACCTTCGCGCGCAGCGCGCGCGTTTCCTCGAATCCCGCCTCGAAGCGCTCCAGCGCCGCGCGTGCTTCGCCCAGCAGCTCGGTAACGCGCTCGTTTTCCCCGCGCCGCGCTTCGATCTCGTCCAGGCGCCGGCGCATTCCGGCGAGCACCTCGGCGCGGCGCCGGAGGTGCGTGATCAGGTCGTCCTCCAGGTAGGGATTACGCAGCACGACCCACATCTCGCCGAGCACTTCGTAGAGCATTCGCGCCGAGCGGCCCGTGCGGCGCTCGGCGTGCAGCTCGGAGATCAGCTGCCATGCGCGCGCCCCGAGCAGGCGCATGACCACCTCGCGATCGGAGAACGACGTGTAGTTGTACGGAATCTCGCGCAGGCGCGCTTGCATGGGCGGATTCTAGCTGTCTGCTGCGACGCAGCAACCGCTCCGCGAAAAGGGGCTTACGCCGCCTCCTGCGCCCCGAACACGTCGCGGTAACTTGCGTAGAAGCTCGCGAGCAACGTCGGCAGGATGACCAGCAGCAGCGGAAGCAGCAGCATATCGGCGTGCGCGCGCAGCGCCCCGTGCGACATCCAGTCGAGCGCGGTCAGCGCGGCGAGCGGCGCCGCCGCGGTCACCAGCGCGGCCGCTATGGCGTAGGACAGGAATGCGCGCCAGTTCATCAGGCAGCCGAACAGGCTGAAGAACAGCGCCTTCGCGGCACCCATCCCGTGCCAGGCGGCCAGCAGCGGCGCGAACCAGAACGCGAACATGACCGGCAGATAGAGCGCCGCGGCGCTCGCCAGCGCCAGGAAGAAAGCCCCGGATTGGAGAGCCTCGACGGCGGGCCGCGCGCCCGTCAGCAGCCAGCGCGCGAGGGCGCCGCCATCCACCAGCGCGCTCGCCGCGAGCAGCAGCGCGAGGCATGCGAGGTATACGGCGCCGAGAAGAAGCTGAGTTGGCAGTCGCTCGCGAAACCCCGCGAACAGCAGCGGCAGCGCGAGCGGCGCGCGCCGCGCCGCGGCGCGGCTCACCGCCATGAACCCGACCGAGAACGGCGGCACCAGAATCGAGGCCAGCGCGATCCCCACCACGGGCAGTATCGACACCATGCTCATCAGCATCCAGTAGCCGAGCACCAGCGCGATCCAGGCGAGCGGCGCGACGCGGAACAGCCGCCAGCCGTCCGCGAGCCAGCGCGCCCCGCGAAACCATGGCACGACGCGCGCGCTGGTGGTCGTCATTCCAGCCAGGGCGCTTCGCCGGCGCCCGCGCGCAGCGCAAGGATGTCGCGGAAGTGGTCGGGGTCGTGCGCGTGCACCAGCACGCCGGGGCGCGGCAGGTGCAGGTCGTACAGGCGCGACAGCCAGAAGCGCAGCGCGGCGGCGCGCAGCAGCACAGGCCACGCGCCGCGCTCGAGTGGAACGAGCGGCCGCAGGGCCGCGTAGGCGGCGAGCAGCGCGCGCGTCTTCGCCTCGTCCAGCCGACAGTTGCGCGCGGCGTCGACCAGGCACCAGTCGTTCGCGCACACTGCCAGGTCGAGCAGCAGGCAGTCGACTCCGGCGAAATAAAAATCGATGACTCCGGTGATGCGGGCGCCGTCGAACAAGGCATTGTCGCGGAACAGGTCGGCGTGGATCGGTCCGCGCGGCAGGTCGGGGAAGCGATACAGCGACTGGAAGCGCAGCTCCTCGTCGAGCAGGGCCAGGGCCTGGAAGTCGAGGAACGGGCGCACCGCTCGCGCGGCGGAGCGCCACCATTTCGGCCCGCGGGGGTTGTCGAGGTATGCGCCATAGGAACGTCCGGCGAGGTGCATGCGCGCCAGCAGCGCACCCAGCTCCGCGCATTCACGCTCGCCCGGCCGCTCGACCGACTTTCCGGGCAGGCGGGTGACCAGCGCCGCCGGCTTGCCGTTCAGCCGCGACAAGTAACGGTCGGCGAGGTCCGCGATCGGCGCCGGGCTCGGGATGCCATGGCGCGCCAGATGAGCCATGAGCTCGAGGTAGAACGGCAGCTCGCCGGCAGGCAGCCGCTCGAACAACGTCAGCACGTAGCGTCCCTGGCCCGTGGTGACGAAGTAGTTCGTGTTCTCGATGCCGCTCTCGATCGGTTCGAAACCGACCGGCGCGCCGACCGAGTAGCCGCGCAGCCACTCGGCGAGCTGCGCTTCGGTCACGGGGGTGTAGACGGACATGGGTCGCGTGCGAGTGTGCGCCGGATCGCTCAGCGCGCCGGCGCGCGCGCAACCCGAAGGCTCATTCCCAGGTCTTGATGGGCCACATCGGCACGCTCACGCCACTGTCGAGCGAGTCGCGCCGCATCCAGTTGCCGTTACCGGTCGTGTCGATGAGGTAGTAGGTCGGTCCGTCCTGGGGGGTTACCTTGAGCATCACCACCTGTCCGCCCACCCGGATCGGCTCGACCTTGTCGCCCTTCTGCACCGGGATGCGTACGCTCGGCTCCTGCAGCGGATTGGTCGCGCCGGGTGGCGGGGGCGGCGGCCCGGGCAGCGGCTCGAGCTTCGGCGGCGCGTCCCCCTGCGCGAACGCCGGGAGCGCGGCGGCAACCAGCACGAGAAGGACGATTCGGCGCATGGAGCGTGAAAATCAAATTCTAGCAGAGCGCCTTCGCCGACACTTACAGATTGAGAAGCACCTCGCGCTCCTCAGGCAGGGGCTCGAAGCCGCGCTTCTCGTAATGCGCGAAGATTGCATCGACCACTCGCTGCGGCTCGTCGATCACCTGCAGCAGCTCGATGTCGGCCGCGTCGAGTATGCCGTCTTTCACCAGTCGCTCGCGCAGCCAGGCGAGCAGCCCCGCCCAGAAATCGCGGCCCATGAGCACGATCGGCATGCGGCGCGTCTTCCTCGTCTGCACCAGGGTGAGCGCCTCGAACAGCTCGTCCAGCGTGCCGAACCCGCCAGGAAGCACGACGTACGCGGTCGCGAATTTCACGAACATCACCTTGCGCGCGAAGAAGTGCCGGAAGCGCAGGCTCACGTCCTGGTAAGGATTGGCGCGCTGCTCGCGCGGCAGCTCGATGTTCAGGCCCACCGCGGGGCCGCGCCCGTAAAAGGCACCCTTGTTGGCCGCTTCCATGACGCCGGGACCGCCGCCGGAGATGACGGCGAAGCCCGCGTCCGACAGCAGCCGCGCAGTCCGCTCCGCGAGCGCGTAGTGAGGCGAGTCTGGCGTGGCACGCGAGCTGCCGAACATCGACACCGCGGGGCGGATGCCGGCCAGCCGCTCGGTGCCCTCGACGAACTCTGCCATAATGCCGAACAGCCTCCACGCCTCGCGCGAGGGGATCTCATACGCCGGGCCCGCTGGCTTCGGCAGCTTCTCGTTCTTCATCGTGTCCGGGAACAGTCCTGATAAGTTGCTCCTGCTCGTGGACGGTTCGTCGTACCTGTATCGTGCCTTCCACGCGCTGCCGGAGCTGAAGAGCCCGCGCGGCGAGCCCACCGGCGCCATCTACGGCGTGCTGAACATGCTAAGGCGGCTCGCCGCGGACTACAAGGCGCAGGCGCGCGCCTGCGTTTTCGACGCCAAGGGCAAGACATTCCGCGACGCGGAGTATCCCGAGTACAAGGCGCACCGCCCGCCGATGCCCGACGATCTCGCGGCGCAGATCGACCCGCTCAAAGAAGCGATCCAGGCGCTCGGCTGGCCGGTGCTCACCGTCGAGGGCGTCGAGGCGGACGATGTCATCGCGACGCTCGCGCAGCAGGCGAAGGGGCGCGGCTGGCGCTGCGTCATTTCTACCGGCGACAAGGATCTCGCGCAGCTCGTCGGCGAGGGGGTGACGCTCGTCAACACCATGTCCAACGAGACGCTCGACGCGCCCGCAGTGCAGGCCAAGTTCGGCGTCGCCCCGCAGCGCATCGTCGATTATCTCGCGCTCATCGGCGACGCGGTGGACAACGTGCCGGGGGTTCCGAAGGTCGGGCCGAAGACTGCCGCCAAGTGGATCGGGCAGTACGGCTCGCTCGAGGGAGTCATGGCGCACGCCGGGGAGATCGGCGGCGCGGTCGGCGAGAACCTGAGAAGCACGCTCGACTGGCTGCCGAAGGGGCGCAGCCTGCTCACCGTCAAGCGCGACGTGCCGCTGCCGCTGACGCTCGATGCGCTCGTCGACGGCGAGGCCGATCGTGCGCGCCAGCGAGAGCTGTTCCAGCGCTTCGGCTTCCGCACGTGGCTCGCCGAGCTGGGCGAGGCAAGCCCCGAGCAGCAGCCCTCTCGAGCACGCTCGGAGCGGCGCAAGTACGCGACGGTCAACGACGAGCAGGCGCTGCGCGACCTCGTCACGAGGCTCGGCCAGGCCGGGCTGGTCGGCTTCGACACCGAAACGACGGGCCTGGAGCCGATGCTCGCGCGCCTCGTGGGAATGTCGTTCGCGTGGGACGACGCGGCGGTATACCTGCCGCTCGCGCACGACTATCCGGGCGCACCCGAGCAGCTCGGCATCGAGCGCGCGCTAGCGCTGCTCAGGCCGTGGCTGGAGGATGCCGCGCGCGCCAAAGTCGGGCAGAACCTGAAGTTCGACGCGCACATCCTCGCCAACCACGGCGTGCGTCTGGCGGGTGTCGCGCACGACACGCTGCTCGAATCGTACGTCTACGAGGTACACGAGCGCCACGACCTCGATTCGCTCGCGCAGCGCCACCTGGGCTGGAAGACGATCTCCTACGACGATGTGACCGGCAAAGGCGCGGCACGCATCCCTTTTTCGGCTGTCGACGTGCAGCGCGCGACAGAGTACGCGGCGGAGGACGCCGACTGCACGCTTGCCGTGCACGGGGTGCTGTATCCGAAGATCGCCGCCGACGAAAAGCTGAAGTTCGTTTACGAGCGAATCGAGCTGCCGGCTCTGCCGGTGCTGCTGCGCATGGAGCGCAACGGCGTGCTCCTTGACGCGGCCAAGCTCGAGCGCCAGAGCCACGAGCTCGGCCGTGAAATGCTCGAGCTCGAGCAAAGGGCCTATCAGGTGGCCGGCCAGCCCTTCAATCTGAACTCGCCCAAGCAGATCCAGGAGATCCTGTTCGAGCGCCAGGGGCTGCCGGTGAAGAAGAAGACGCCCTCCGGCGCGCCCTCGACCGACGAGGACGTGCTCGCGGAGCTCGCGCAGGACTATCCTCTGCCGAAGATCCTGCTCGAATACCGCGCGCTCGCGAAGCTCAAGTCGACCTACACCGACAAGCTGCCGCGCATGGTGAACGCCCAGACCGGGCGCGTGCACACGACCTACTCGCAGGCAACCGCGGTGACCGGCCGGCTCGCCTCGATCGACCCGAACCTGCAGAACATCCCGATCCGCACGGCCGCCGGCCGCCGCATCCGCGAGGCCTTCGTCGCGCCACCCGGCTGGAAGATCGTCTCGGCGGATTATTCGCAGATCGAGCTGCGCATCATGGCGCACCTGTCGCACGACGAAGGCCTGCGGCATGCCTTCGCGCACGGCCACGACGTGCACCGCGCCACCGCGGCGGAGGTGTTCGGCCGGCAGCTCGAGGACGTCACGGCGGACGAGCGGCGCACCGCGAAGGTGATCAACTTCGGCCTCATCTACGGCATGTCGTCTTTCGGCCTGGCGCAGAACCTCGGCATCGAACGCGCGACGGCGCAGGCTTACATCGATTCCTATTTCTCGCGCTACCCCGGCGTGAAGCGCTACATGGACGAGACGCGCGAGCGCGCCCGCAGCCAGGGCTACGTCGAGACGGTCTTCGGGCGCCGGCTGTGGCTGCCCGAGATCAGGAGCGGCTCGCCGCAAAGGCGCCAGGCGGCCGAGCGTGCCGCGATCAACGCGCCGATGCAAGGCACCGCCGCCGACCTGATCAAGCTCGCGATGGTCTCGGTGCAGCAGTGGCTGGACGCGGGCGGGCTCGCGAGCAGGTTGATCATGCAGGTGCACGACGAGCTGGTGCTCGAGGTGGCCCCGCGGGAGCTGGAAGCGGTGACCGAGGGCGTGCGCGCGCGCATGCAGGGTGTCGCCGAGCTCGAGGTGCCGCTCATCGTCGACGTCGGCGTGGGCGACAACTGGGACGAGGCCCACTAGCCGCGCGGCGCTCAGCGCAGCGCGCCGAAGACCTTCTTGATGATGCTCGAGGCCGAGCCGAGCGGATCCTGGCGGATCTTCTTCTCCTCCTCGGCGATCATGAAGTAAAGGCCGTCGAGCGCCTTTTGCGTCACGTACTGATCTAGGTTCGCGTCCTGCGCGCTGATCAGCCCGAAGCGCGCCCCGACCTCGGCGTAGTCGTCGTACTTCTCCGCCAGCTGCACCTTCCTCGTCGCCTGCTGCACGACCGGCAGGAACTTCGTGCGCAGTGGGTCCTGCGTCGTGCGCCGGAAGTACTCCGTCCCCGCGGTTTCTCCGCCGGTCAGAATCCCCTTCGCGTCCTGCACGCTCATCTTCTTCACCGCGTCGACGAGCAGGGGTTTCGCCTCCGCCACCGCGGCTTCCGCGGCGCGGTTCATGGTGAGCTCGAGCTCGTCCGCGTAGCGGCCCATGCCCAGCCGCCGCATCAGCCCCTCGGCGCGGCGCAACGATTCAGGCAGCGGAATCTTGACGCGCGCATCGCCGAAGAAGCCGTCGGTGCGGCCGAGCTGCGCGACCGCCGCCTGCGAGCCCTTTTCGAGCGCCGCCTTGAGGCCGGCCACCGCATCCCTGTTGCTGATGCGCTCGAGCTGCGCAGCCGCAGGCGCCGCCACGAGCAGCCCCGCGCACGCGGCAAGCCATGCCACCGCGCGTTTCATCGGCCGCTGCTCAGCCGCGCTTGTAGACGATCTTCTTGGTGCCGCCGTCGCAGGTGCCGACCACCTTGCCGTCGGCTTCCTGATCTTTCGGCACGATTTCGAGCGTGTACGTCTGGACGCCGTTCGCCTTGATCTTGGCGTCGATTTCCGACTTGAGCTCGTTGCAGTCCTTCCTCGCCAGCGCGGGCGTGGTCGCGAACGCCAGCGCCGCCAGCACCACCAGTCGTTTCATGTTTCCCTCCGTTCAGTAATGAAACTGCATCATGCGGCCCCGGCCATCGCAGGCCCCAGGAATTATCTGACACCCGTCAGCCGACGCCGGCGTCGTGCGCCTGCCGGTCGGCGTGGTACGACGAGCGCACCATCGCGCCCACCGCGGCGTGACGAAACCCGAGCGCCCCCGCCTCCCGCGCGAACATCGCAAAAGTATCCGGATGCACGTAGCGCTCGACCGGCAGATGATGCGGCGACGGCTGCAGGTACTGGCCGACGGTCAGCAGGTCCACGTCCCGGGCCCTCAGGTCGCGCATCACCTGCAGGATTTCCTCGTCCGCTTCGCCTAGCCCGACCATCAGCCCGGACTTGGTCGGCACGCCAGGGTGGCGCCGCTTGAATTCTGCGAGCAGCGCGAGCGAGTGCCGGTAGTCCCCGCCGGGGCGCGCCTTGCGGTACAGGCGCGGCACCGTCTCCAAGTTGTGATTCAAGACATCCGGCGGAGCCGAGTCGAGAATCTCCAGAGCCCGCTCGACCCGGCCGCGGAAGTCCGGCACCAGCAGCTCGATGCGCGTGTGCGGCGAGCGCTCGCGCACGTGCCGGACGCAATCGGCGAAGTGCCGCGCGCCGCCGTCCTTCAGGTCGTCGCGGTCGACGCTGGTGATCACCACGTATTCCAGGCCAAGGCGCGAAATCGTCTCGGCCAGATGGCGCGCCTCATCGGGATCCGGCGCGAGGGGCCGCCCGTGCGCCACGTCGCAGAACGGGCAGCGCCGCGTGCAGATGTCGCCCAGGATCATGAAGGTCGCCGTGCCCTTGCCGAAGCACTCGGCGATGTTGGGACACGAGGCCTCCTCGCACACGGTGTGCAGGCGCTGCGCGCGCAGGATGTCCTTGATCTCGTAGAAGCGCGATCCCGGGCTCGCCGCCTTGACGCGGATCCACGCGGGCTTGGCGAGCGGCTCGCGCGGGACGATTTTCACCGGGATGCGGGCGGTCTTGGCTGCGCCCTTTTCCTTCGCGCCGGCTTCACGCATGCGCGAGCCTCGCAACGAGAGATTCCGCCAGGCGCCCGCCCGCTTCGGCACACGATTGCGCGATGCCGAGGTCGCGCAGGCGCGTCACGCGCAGGCCGGGGAAGCCGCAGGGGTCGATCGCCGCGAACGGTGCGAGATCGAGGTCGACGTTCAGTGCCAGGCCGTGATAGGTGCAGCCGCGCGAAACCCGCAGTCCGAGCGCCGCGACTTTCGCGCCATCGACGTACACGCCGGGTGCGCCGGGTATGCGCGCGGCGCGCACGCCGTGTTCGGCGAGCAGGTCTATTACGGATTGTTCGAGCATGCCGACGAACTCGCGCACCCCGAGGCGGCGGCGTCCGAGATCGACCAGCGTGTAGACAACGACCTGTCCGGGTCCGTGATAGGTCACCTGCCCCCCGCGCTCGACGCGTTCCACCGGAATCCCGGTGTCGCCGCGCGGCCCGTGCGCCGGATCGGCGCCCAGACCGAGCGTATACACCGGCGGATGCTCGAGCAGCCACAGCTCGTCGGGCGTGTCGACGTCGCGCCGAGCGGTGAACTCGCGCATCGCTTCGACCGTCGAAAGGTAGGCGGCGAGCCCGCGCCGTTCGACGCGCAGGCGCTGCACGGCCGGTGCGAGCACCACGGACATCAAAGAACCATCACGACCGAGGGGTGATCGCACAATTCCCGATATAGCGCGTCGAGCTGCTCGCGCGAGCGCGCCTGCACGGTCACCGTGAGGCTCAGGTAACGCCCTTGCCGGCTCGGTCGCATCTCCATCGTCCCCGGCTGGAAGTCCGGCGCGTGCCTGAGCACGATCTCCATCACGCTTTGCGCGAAGCCCGCCTCGCGGCGGCCCATCACCTTGATCGGGAAGTCGCAAGGATAGGTCAGCGCCGACTCGCGCACCTCGATCATGCTCACGCCGCCACGGTCTGCCTGCCAGCGCGCATCACGCGCCGCTTGAAGTCCTGATACAGCTGATACATGCGCCGGAAGGCCGGCCCGGGCCGGCCTGCGCCGACGGGCTTGTCGTCCAGATCGACGATCGCCAGCACCTCCTTGGAAGACGACGTCACCCAGATCTCGTCCGCCGCGCGCAGCTCCCGTTCGCTCACCTCGCCGATGTCGAGCGGCATGCCCGCTTCCCGCGCCAGCTCGATCACGACGTCGTAGGTGATCCCCGGCAGGATCAGATTCGATTTCGCCGGGCCGCGAATGACATCGCCCTTCACGATGAACACGTTGGAGGCCGACGCTTCGGTGAGCTTGCCGTCGCGCAGCAGGATTGTTTCGACCGCGCCGACGTCCGCGGAAAGCTGGCGCAGCAGGCAATTGCCGATGAGCGAGATCGACTTGATATCGCAGCGCAGCCAGCGGAAGTCGGGCGCAGTCACGGCGCGCGCGCCCGCCTCGACCAGCTCGGCGGGAGGATTGACGAGCGGATTCGACATGATGAAGACCGTCGGCTCCACCCCCTTCGGAAAAGCATGGTCGCGCTTGGCGACACCGCGCGTGACCTGAAAGTACACGCCCTGATCCTCGTAGGGCTGCTGCGCGATCAGCTGCGCGATGATCTCGCGCCAGCGCTCGCGCGAGTACGGATTGCGGATCCTCGCCTCGTTCAGACTGCGCTCCAGGCGCGCGAGGTGCTCGTCGATTCGGAACGGCACGCGCGAATAGACCGGAACCAGTTCGTACACGCCGTCGCCGAATATGAAGCCTCGGTCGAGCACCGGAACCGCCGCCTGCTCGATGGGCATGAACTTGCCGTTGAGAAAAATCATCTCGCCCTCGCTACTTCATCCACAGTCGCAGTGTATCCCATGCCCTGCCGAAAATCCCCGCCGTGGTCACTGGCTCGAGGGCGACGAGCGGGTACTCGCCAAGTAGGCTGCCCTGCAGCGTAACGCGCAGCATGCCGACCTGCTGGCCCTGCGCGACCGGCGCCACCAGCGGCCGCTGCGAGACGAGTTGCGCGGACAGCTTGTCGGAGTCGCCCTTCGGCACCGACAACATGAGTGCGCTGCCGAAACCCGCGTTGACGGTCGGTTCGGAGCCCTTCCACACCTGGATCTGCTTGACCGTCTGCCCTTTGTCATACAGCTTGACGCTGTCGTAGAACTGGTAGCCCCAATTGAGCAGCTTGAGCGATTCGCCCGCGCGCGCCTGCTCCGAGGGCGCTCCGAGAAGCACCGACAGCAAGCGCCGCTCGCCGTGCTTGGAGGAGGCGACCAGGCAGTAGCCCGCGGCTTCCGTGTGGCCGGTCTTGACACCGTCCACGTTGGGGTCGAGCCATAGCAATCGGTTGCGATTACGCTGCGTGATGCGGTTGTAGGAGTATTCCTTCTGCGAGTAGTAATGCGCGTACTCGGCCGGGAAATCGCGGATCAGGGCGGAGGTGAGCAGGTAGATGTCGTGCGCGGTGCTGTAGTGCTGCGGATCGGGCAGGCCCGTGACGTTTGCATAGTGCGTGTTCTTCATTCCCAGCCGGGCCGCCTCGCGATTCATCATCTGCACGAACACGTCCTCGGATCCCGCCACCGTCTCGGCAAGCGCCATGCATGCGTCATTGCCCGAATCCACCTCCATGCCCTGGATCAGCTGCCCGACAGTGACGGACATACCCGGTTGGATGAACATGCGCGACCCCGGGGCTTTCCAGGCGCGCTCCGACACCTGGACCGGCTGCTCGAGCGCGATCTGCTTTTCGCGCAATGCGCGGAAGACGAGATACGCGGTCATCAGCTTGGTGAGCGAAGCGGGCTCGAAGCGCACGTCGGCCTTGTCCGAGGCGAGGATCTGGTTACTCGAAAGATCGGCGATCAACCAGGCATGGCCGTCGACGACGGGCGGCTGCGGCGCCGCGGCGTGCGCGAAGGTGGCGGTGAAGGCGAACAGCAAGGCAATGCAGGTGCGTAGCATGATGTTCTGTCTCTCCAGAAAGCGCTCGCCCGGAGCGTGCGCAGCGCCGCGGCGGACCGCTATCGGACAACGAATACGGGCTTGAGGTTCATTTCGGTTTGAATGCGCGCCGCGATGGCGCTTGCGTCCGCCTCGCTCGGGTACGGCCCGAGATGGAGCTTGTACAGGCTTCCGCTCGCGAGCACGTGGATCTGGTCGGTCAGCCAAGCGAGCCGCCGATAGATCGCGGCGCGATAGCTTTCTGCGCTGTCGCGTGCCGAGAACGCGCCGAGCTGAAGGTAGACACCGCTCGCCTCGGCGGCCGCCGCGGGATCTGCGGCGGCCGGTTCCGGCTGCACGGATGCGGCCTGGACGAGCGGTGCTCCCGGAATGATGCTCTGCACCTCGACCGTCGTGCTTCCGGCCGTCGCGTAGCCGAGCTTGTAGGCGGCGGCGTACGACAAGTCGACGATGCGGTTCGAATGAAACGGCCCCCGGTCGTTGATGCGCACCACCACGCTCCTGCCGTTGGCGAGGTTGGTGACGCGCGCGTAGCTCGGGATCGGCAGCAGCGGGTGCGCCGCAGTCATCGCGTACATGTCGTAGGGCTCGCCGCTCGAGGTCTTCTGGCCCTGGAAGCGCTTGCCGTACCAGCTGGCGAGGCCGCGCTGGGTGAATGGCCGCAGCTCGGTAAACGGAACATAGTGCTTGCCGAACACGTCGTAAGGCTGATTGGCGCCCCGCATGAGCGGCTCGCGCCTGGGCTGTGCGTCGGCGAGCTTGGCAGGGTCTAGCGTGCGTTCGCCCGGCCCGTCGTCCTTGTAATACCCGCCGGGTCGGGTGGGCGAACCGGCACACGCCGCGAGCCCCAGCACGACCAGCAAGGCAAGCACCGCACGCAGGTTCATGCGCCTTCGTACACGGGCTTGCCAGCGACCAGGGTGTAGCGCACGCGGCCCTCGAGCTCATGACCGAGGAACGGGGAGTTCTTGCCCTGGCTCTTGAGCATCGCGGCGCTTATCCTGACCGGCGCCTGCGGGTCGAACACGACTACGTCCGCCGGCGCCCCGGCCGCCAGGCGCCCGGATTGCACGCCGAGGATGCGCGCGGGATCGCTGGTGATACGCGCCAGCGTCTTGGCGAGCGGCAGATTCCTTTGTGCGCCCCATTTCAGCGCGAGCGGCAGCAGCAGTTCGAGGCCGGTCGCCCCCGATTCGGCCTCGGAGAACGGCATCTGCTTCTGGTCCTCGTCCACGGGGGTGTGGTCCGAGCACATGCAGTCGATGGTGCCATCGGCGAGCCCGGCGGACAGAGCCTCGCGGTCGCGCTGGCTGCGCAGCGGCGGCGTCAGCCGGCAGTGCGAGTCGAAGTAGCCCAGATCCGTGTCGGAGAGGTGCACGTAGTGCGCACCGACGTCGCAGCTCACCGGCAGGCCCTCTGCCTTCGCCGCCCGTATCCGCTGCACCGCGCCGGCGCTCGACAGGCGGCACACGTGCAGGCGCGCGCCGGAGGCGCGCACCAGCTCAAGCAGCGCACCGAGCGCGATCGTCTCGGCGAAGTCCGGGATTCCCGGCAGGCCGAGCCGCGTAGCGACCTCGCCGTCGTGCGCGACTCCGCCGCGCGCCAGCCAGTAGTCCTCGGCGCGCAGCCACACGGGGAAGCCGAAGGTGGCCGCATATTGCAGCGCGCGCCACAGCACCTGCGTATCGGAGAGCGGCGCGTTGGCCTGCGAAAAGGCCACGCAGCCGGCCTCCGCCAGCTCGGCCATTTCGGTCAGACGCTCGCCCGCGAGCTGCACGGTGAGCGCACCCACCGGATATACCCTGGCGCGCGAAAGCGCTTTGGCGCGCCGGCGCAGCATGTCGACGAGCCCCGGCTCGTCCAGCGGCGGATCGGTGTCCGGCGGGCAGGCGAGGCTGGTGACGCCGCCCGCCACCGCGGCGTCCATCTCCGATTCGAGCGTCGCCTTGTACTCGAAACCGGGCTCGCGTAGGCGCGCAGAAAGGTCGATGAGGCCGGGCGCGACCACCAGGCCGCGAGCGTCGATGACGCGCTCGGGTTCGCCCGCGAGCGATTCGCAGATGCGGCCGTCGGCGATCGCCACATCGCCGATGGCGTCGCGCCCGCTCGCCGGATCGACCACGCGCCCGTTGCGGATCAGGATCTTCACGACGTTCCCGCGACCATGCTCATGACGGCCATGCGCACCGCGATGCCGAAGGTGACCTGCGGCAGGATCACGGAGTGCGGGCCGTCGGCGACGGACGAGTCGATCTCCACGCCGCGGTTCATCGGCCCGGGGTGCATCACGATCGCGTCGGGCCTGGCGAGCGCGAGTTTCTCCGCCGTCAGGCCGTAGTGCTTGAAGAACTCCTGCGCGCTCGGCAGCAGCGCGCCGCGCATGCGCTCGCTCTGCAGGCGCAGCATCACCACGACGTCGGCGCCGCGCAGGCCCTCGCGCATGTCGTGGAACACGCGCACGCCGAGCGATTCCACTCCCGTCGGGAGCAGTGTCTTGGGGCCGATGACGCGCACTTCCGGCGTGCCGAGCGTGGTGAGGCCGTGGATCAGCGAGCGCGCCACCCGCGAGTGGAGCACGTCGCCCACCACGGCCACGGTCAGGCCTGAGAAGTCCCGCTTGTAATGGCGGATCGTGTACAGGTCGAGCAGCCCCTGCGTGGGGTGCGCGTGCCGCCCGTCGCCGGCGTTGATGACGTGCTCGTGCGCCTTGACGTGCTGAGCGATCAGGAAGGGCGCGCCCGACGAAGCGTGGCGCACTACGAACACGTCGGCCTGCATCGCCGAAAGGTTCGCCACGGTGTCGAGCAGCGACTCGCCCTTGGTCTGCGAGCTCGCCGCGATGTTCAGGTTGATGACGTCGGCCGAGAGCCGCTTGGCGGCGATCTCGAATGTGGTGCGGGTGCGCGTCGAGGGCTCGAAGAACAGGTTGAACACGCTCTTGCCGCGCAGGATCGGCACCTTCTTCACTTCGCGCTCGGTCACACCGACAAAGGACGCCGCAGTGTCCAAGATTCCGAGCAGCACTTCGCGCGGCAGGCCCTCGATCGACAGGAGGTGCCGCAGCTCCCCGTTGGCGTTCAATTGCGGATTATTCTGCACGTTCCAGCTCGAGCTTGAGCTTGCCGTCGTCGCCGCGGCGCAGGCGCAGGCGCATGTCGGCAGGCACGTCCACTTTCGCGCCGCAGTGCTGCGCGCAGATCGGCAGCTCGCGGCCGCTGCGGTCCGCCAGCACGACCAGCGAGATGCTCGCCGGCCTGCCGTAGTCGAACAGCTCGTTCATCGCCGCGCGCACGGTGCGCCCCGTATAGAGCACGTCGTCGACCAGGAGCAGGTCGCGTCCTTCCACCGCGAACGGGATGCGGGTGCGCTTGGGGTCGCGCGCCAGGCCCTGCTTGTTGTAGTCGTCGCGGTAGAACGCGATGTCCATCGTGCCGAGGGGCTCGGCGAGCGCGAGCTCCGCGTGCAGGCGCTCGGCGAGCCACACTCCGCCGGTGTAAAGCCCGATCATCGCCGTGTTCGGCCCGACGAGCGGCTTGAGCTCGGCCACCAGGCCGGCGCACAGCTTCTCGGCGTCAGGCAGCGGCTTCATCGAAGTACTGCTCGAGAATCAGCTGGGCGGCATACGAATCGAGCTTCCGCGCGCGCGCGGCGGCGGCGGCGCGGCGCGCGCCCGCCGCCTCGCGCATGCGGCTCTCGGCGGCGGCCGAAGTGTAGCGCTCGTCCACACGGGCGACCGGGATGCCGAATCGATCCTCGAGCTGGCGAGCGAAGCGCTCGACGCGCGGCGCGAGGGGGTGAGGCCTGCCGTCGTCCGAGACCGGCCATCCGACCACCAGCTGTCCCGGGCGCCACTCCGCGAGCAGCGCGCTGATCGCCCTGAAGCGCGCCGTCCCGATCGCGGCGATCGGCTTCAGCGGATGCGCGGTGCGCAAGCGCGCATCGCCCACGGCCACGCCGGTGCGCCGCTCGCCGAAGTCGAACGCCAAGACCGTCGAAGCTCTTTCGGAAGCGGAAATGCCGGACTGAGGGGGAAGTGTGGCGCTTGCCTGGCCGGTTGTGCGCCGCTCAGGCATGGCCCGCTTCATCCTGCAGTCGGGCGAAATCGATGCCCAGCAGCTCCATTGCGGCAGGCAGCCGCTCCTCGACCGGGGTGTCGAAGATGATCGCGTCCTGGGCCTCGACCGTGAGCCACGCGTTCTGCGACAGCTCGTGCTCCAGTTGGCCCGCCGACCAGCCTGCGTAACCGAGCGTCACCAGTAGCTTGGCCGGCCCTTCGCCGCGGCCGACGGCTTCGAGAACGTCCTTGGAGGTGGTCAACCCGATCGCCTCGCGCACCCTGAGCGTGGACTGCCAGTTGCCGGCCGGCGCATGCAGCACGAAACCGCGGTCGGTCTGCACGGGTCCGCCGAAGAACACCGGCGCATCGGCCAGCTCGCTGTGGCGCAGCGTGAGCGAGAGGCGCTCGAACAGCGCGTGCATGGTCATGTCGATGGGGCGATTGACGACGATGCCGAGCGCGCCCTGATCGTTGTGCTCGCACACGTAAGTCAGCGTCCTCGCGAAATACGGATCCACCATGTTGGGCATGGCGATCAGGAAGTGATGCGTCAGATTGATCGAGGACATGCTTGACGATATTTTAGCGCATGCCGTTGGATTCCGCCGCGCTCGTCTGGTTCCGCCGCGATCTGCGTATTGGGGACCACGCCGCGCTGCACGCCGCGCTGGGCGCGCATGGTGCGGTGCACTGCGCTTTCGTCTTCGACACCGAGATTCTCGATCTTCTGCCCAGCCGCAGCGACCGGCGCGTCGAGTTCATCTGGGAGAGCGTGCGCGAGCTGAAAGCGGCGCTCGAAGCGCGCGGCGGCGGCCTGCACGTGCTGCACGGGCACGCGAGGGAGGAAATTCCGCGCCTGGCGAGGAAGCTCGGGGTCGACGCCGTGTACGCCAACCGCGACTACGAGCCCGCGGCGCTCGCGCGCGACGAAACGGTGGCACGCGCGCTGCAGGACGCGGGCATCGACTGGCGCACCCGCAAAGACCAGGTGATCTTCGAGCGCAACGAGCTGCGCACGCGCGCCGGCGGCGACTTCAGCGTCTTCACGCCGTACAAGCGCGCCTGGCTGGCGCAGCTGGCGCCGCTCCACGTCAAGCCCTATCCGACGGAGAGATTCGCTGCGCGCCTGGCGTCCGCGAGGGGCCTGCCGCTCCCGCAGCTGGAGGAGATCGGCTTTCGGCGCACCGATCTCGCCGCGCTCGGAGTCGCCACCGGGATGTCTGGCGCTGCGCAGCAGCTCGCCCGCTTCAAGCGGCGCATCGACCGCTATCACCAGCGGCGCGACTTTCCCGCCGCGGGCGGCACTTCCCACCTGTCGACTCACCTGCGCTTCGGCACCATCTCGATCCGGCAGCTGGCCGGCTATGCGTGGCGGCGCGGCGGCGCCGGCGCCCTCGCGTGGCTATCTGAGCTTGTATGGCGCGACTTCTACTTCATGATCCTCGCCAGCCGGCCCGAGGTGACCGAGCATGCGTTCCGGCGCGAGTACGATGCGCTGCGCTTCGACGACCATCCGGCGAGCTGGCGGGCATGGTGCGAGGGACGCACTGGCTATCCGCTGGTAGACGCCGCGATGCGCCAGCTCGAGCGCACCGGAACCATGCACAACCGCCTGCGGATGGTCGCCGCGTCGTTCCTGGTGAAGGACCTGGGCATTGACTGGCGCCGCGGCGAGCGCTGGTTCGCGGCAAGATTGAACGATTACGATCTCGCAGCGAACAACGGGGGTTGGCAGTGGGTGGCGTCGACAGGGTGCGACGCGCAGCCCTGGTTTCGCATTTTCAATCCCGTGACTCAGTCGCGCAGGTTCGACCCCCAAGGCGAGTTCATCCGCAGCTTCGTGAGCGAACTCGCGCGCGTGCCGGCTCGACGCGTGCACGCGCCTTGGCAAATGAGCCTGGAGGAGCAGCGCGCCGCCGGTTGCCTGATCGGCGAACACTATCCGGCGCCGGTCGTGGACCACGCCGCCGCGCGCAACCGCACCCTGGCGCGGTTTAAGGCGGTGAAAGGAACCTGAGCGCTCAGCGCCCGAGGAAGCCGGCGATGTGGCCCAGCAGCTCCTGTTCCTGGTACGGCTTGCCCAGAAACACGTTCACTCCGAGCTCCTGCGCGTAGGCGCGGTGCTTGTCCGCGGTGCGCGAGGTGATCATTATGACCGGAATCTTGGCAAGCTTGGGGTCTGCGCGCAGGTTGCGCGTCAGGTCGAAGCCGTCCATGCGCGGCATCTCGATATCGATGAGCATCACGTCGGGGATGCCGAGCGAAAGCCGCTCGAGCGCCTCGACCCCGTCCTTGGCGGTCGTCACCTGGTAGCCCTCACGCTCGAGCAGCCGGCCGGTGATCTTGCGTACCGTGAGCGAATCGTCCACCACCATCACGCGAGGGCGGGTCGCCTGGACCGCGGGCGCCCGCCCGAGATCCGGCTGCGGCGCGGGTCGCGGGCGTCGGACAAGCGGCACCGGGTTCAGGATCAGCACCGTCTCGCCGCTTCCGAGAACGGTAATCGAGGATATTCCCGGCACGCGCGCGAGCTGCGGCCCGAGGTTCTTCACCACCACCTCCTGGTTTCCGACCATCTCGTCGACGAGCAGCGCCGCGGCTTCCGCGCCTGAGCGCAATAGCAGCACGGGTGCATAGCGCCGCTCGGCGTGCTCGGGCGCGCCGGGCTCGCCCAGCAACTCGGGCAGATAGGCGAACGGGTAGCGCCTGCCGGCCCATTCGACGTGGCCGATTGCACGCAATCTCTCGAGCTGCTCGGGCCGCAGCTGCTGCACCTGCTCGACCATGACGCCGGGCAGGGCATAGGTGCGCGCGCCCGACTTGACCAGCACCGTCTGCGTGACCGCGGTCGTCAGCGGCAGGCGAATGACGAACCGGGTTCCCTTGCCCGGCGCGGATTCGAGCTCGACGCGCCCGCCGAGCCCTCCCACCTCGTCCTTCACCACGTCCATCCCGACCCCGCGCCCCGCTATCTCGGTGACTTCCGTGACGGTGCTGAACCCCGGCACGAAGATCAGGTCGGCGAGCTGCTGCTCGCTCGGCGCATCGGCTGCCGCGAGCAGGCCCTTGCTGATGGCGGTCGTGCGGATCTTGTCGAGGTTGAGGCCGGCACCGTCGTCGGCCAGGGCGAGCACGACCTCGTTTCCTTCCTGGCGCACGTCGAGGCGTATTTCGCCGCTGTCGGACTTGCCGCGCGCCGCGCGCTCGGCCGGCGCTTCGATGCCGTGCGTGAGCGCGTTGCGCAGCAGGTGCTCGAGCGGGCCCGTGATCCGCTCGAGCACCGAGCGATCGAGCTCCACGCCCACTCCGCGCAACTCGAGGCTCGCCCGCTTGCCGAGCTCCTTGGCGGTCTGGCGCACGAGGCGGTGCAGGCGCTGCGCGAGCGTACCGAACGGCACCATGCGCACGCGCATCAGGTCCTGCTGCAGGTCGCGGTTCAGCCGAGCCTGCGCGGAGAGCGCGGCGTCGGTATCGTCCACCACGCGCGCAAGGCTCTGCTGCACCGTCGCCACGTCGTTGACGCTCTCGGCCATCATGCGCGTCAATTCCTGGAAGCGCGTGAAACGGTCGAATTCCAGCGGATCGAATTCCCGCGCGGCTTCCTCCGCCTGGCGTACGCGCGCCTGCATCTGCGACTCGGCCTGGATTTCGATCTCCCGCAGCTGGCCGCGCAGGCGCGCGACGTTTTCCGTCAGGTCAGCGAGCGCCGCCTTCAGCGCGCGCATCTCCACCTCGATGCGCGAGCGTGTGATCGCGACTTCGCCGGCCTGGTTTACCAGCTTCTCCAGCATGTCCGCGCGTACACGCAGCAGGCCGCGCGCCGGCCCGAGTTCCGGCGACAGTGCGGGTACCGCGGCCGCTTCCGCGTGCGGGCGCGCGGGCACGGCTTCCTCGAGCGGCTTTTGCAGCCGTTCGAGCAGCACGCTGACGCGGTCGAAGGACAGATCGAGGTCGTCGAAAAGCTGCGTCGGCGAGAGTTTGAGTGCGATCGCGTTCTCGACCCGGGTCTCCATGTGATGCGTCAGCTCCCCCAGGCTCATGACGCCGGCCATGCGTGCGCTGCCCTTGAAAGTGTGCAACACGCGTTGCAGAGCCTTCGCCCGCTCGAGGTCGGCGGGGTCGGCGCGCCAGGCGCGCAGAAGCTCGCCCGCCTGCGGCAGGAGCTCGGCACCTTCCTGGAGGAACAGCGGCAGCAGCTGTGCGTCGATATCATCATCGATGCGCCGCTGGCGGCGTTCTTGCGCAGGCTGCTCGCTCCGCGCAGGCGCAGCCGCCGGTGCCTGCTCGGTTCGGCCAAGGATGGACTCGAGCGCCTGCACGAGATCGCCACGCGCCGCGGGAGCGTGGCGGGCGATCGCCTCGCCGTACATCTCGCGCAGCGACGCGTTGGCGCGCGCGAGCACGGCCAGCTCCGCAGTATCGGGCGCAGTAGCGCGCGAACGCAGGCGCGCGAGCGCGGCCTCGAGCGCATAGCCGAGCGCGTGCATCGATTCCAGCTGCACCGTGCCGCTTATGCCGGCCAGCGTGTGGGCGGCGCGTATCAGCTCCTCGCCGATCGTGCGCGTCGCCGCCGCGGAAGCGAGTTCGCGCTCGAGCGCATCGAGGTGCTGGCGAGCTTCGTTTCCGAACACCGCGAACAGCGACGCGGAAATCGTCTTGCCCTCGATGACGACGTCCTCTTCCCGTGCCGGCACCGCAGCGAGGGGCGTCGCCGGCTCTCCCGGCTCGCCCCGCTTGAGGCGCTCGGCCGCCGCCAGCACGCCACTCGGGTCGGGCTGCGTCTCGCCTGCGCGCAGCCGTGCGATCCAGTCGACGAACGCCCCATGGGCCAGCTCGATCATGGCGTGCAACTCGGCCGTGGCGCTGCGCTCGTCCTGCAGCCAGAGGTTCAGCACCTGCTCAACCGCCAGCGCGACCTCGCCGAGGCGCGCCAAGCCCACCATGCGCCCGCTGCCTTTAAGGGTATGGAAGCCACGCCGTATGGTCACAAGCTGCGGAAGCGACGCGGGCTGGGCGCGGCTTTCACGCAGACTGTCGGAGATTGCCGCGAGCACGCCGTCCGCCTCCTCCAGGAAAATGGCGAGCAGCTCCTGGTCGATCGCCTCGTCGCTCGCGTCTTTCAGCCGCTGCGCCTCGGCCGACGGCGGAGGCGGCGGTGGCGCCAGCTCGGTTATCGAGAGCGCCAGGCGCTGGCTGCGGTCGACGGACGCGGACTCCAGCTGCAACAGCGCTTCGCTCGCCTGATCACGCAGCTCCGCGTCCGCCACGAGCTCCGCGTCGTCGCGGATTTCGACCAGCTTGTCCTTCAGCTCGCTTCTGAGGCGTTCGTCCTGGGGCGTCTCGCGCAACGCCTGGTAGAGAGCAAGCGTGCTGCGCGCCTTGCTGCGCAGCTCGGATTCGAGGCTGCGCGCCGCGGCTTCGCCGCCTTCGGCGACCGCTTCGGCGGCTCCCACGGGGCGCATCGCGGCCGCGAAATCGGCCTTGCCGTGCTGCAAGGCATCGATGTAGAAGCCGAGTCCCGACAGGACCTGCGCGACTTCCTCGAATTCGGCGAGCGGCGGGCGCATTTCTGCCGCCGCGAACTCGCGGATGCGCGCCGCGCATCGCTCGAGTGCCGCGCGCGCCTGTTCTTCGCCGAGCAGCCCGAGCGCGCCGCTCACCTGGTGCACCAGCGGCTCGAGCGCCCCGAGCTCCTGCGCGCGCGACGGATCGCGGAAATAAGCGTCGAGCGTCTGTTCGATTCTGTGAAGGTTGGCCTTCATCTCGGCGAGCGCGCTCACGGTGGCGAGTCTTTCCTGCGCGCGCCGCGTCATCTCGTCGATCAGCCCGGCCGTGCGCGGGACTCCGGTCGCCTTGGCGTCGAATACGGCCACCGCCAGGCGCGCCAGCATCACCCTCACTTCGCGGTCGAAATCGCTCGGCAGGTTGCGGTAATTCTCGGCGGCGCTCTCGGCCAGCAGCAGCGCCGTGGCCACTTCCATGGCCACCGCCTCGGTCATCGTCTCGCGCGAAGTCCCTTCCAGACGGCTGGCCACGCGCGAAATCTCCATCGACAGCGCAGCGAGGTTGGCGTTGCCGAGCCGGCTGCCGCGCTCCGCGATCGCGCGCGCGTGTTGCACGAACGCTGGGAGCGCGCTGTCGATGCCCGCCGCATACTTGGTCCAGGCGTCCTTGGCGCTCGCCAGCGACTCGCGCAACGCGAGCGCCAGCGACATGCGCTGCGAGATATCCGGCTCCGCTTCCTCCTGTGGCAGCGAACCCTCCAGCCGATAGGCCTGGCGCGCCGTCAGCACGCGAGGACTGGCGGCTTCGCGCGCGCCGGCACCACCCACCCCGCCGGCGCGGGCGACCCAGTACAGCACCTCGCGCAGCACGCGCTCGGCTACCGACGGCGAGCCCTCTACCAGCCGGCGTAGCTGCTGCTCCACGTGGGTAGCCACCTGCCGCACGCCCGGGTCGGGCGCAAGATCGCCCTTGGCGAGCGCGTCGATGAACGCTCCCGAGGCCCACCAAAAGGCGCGCTGTGCCGGGATGCTTTGCGTCTGTTCCACCGCGTCGACGGCAGCCAGCATGTTTTCGAGCGCGTCCCGGTCCGCAGGCTGGCGCAGCCACTTGACCAAGGCGCGCTGAAAGCGCGTGCTCTGACTGCGCAGGTAGGCGCCGGTTTCCTCGTGCGACAGGCGAACGGCCGGTTTCTCGCGCGGAGGGGGCGCGAGCGACAGGTCCGGGTAGAAAAGATCCGCCTCGGCGGGACGCGGCGCGCCGCGGACTTCGCACAGCGCCTGGAGCGTCGCAAACAGCCTGAGCGGCTGATCCGGCGCGCCCTCCATGAGGTCAGACAGATAGGCGCCGATCGCCGTGAGCGCTCGCTCGAGCTCTTGCACCGCGCTCTGCTCGTCCGCAATGCGGCCGGCCTCGAGGTCGGCCGCGACCGCCTCGGTTTCCTCGAAGAAGCGCGACACGCCCTCCAGCCCGACGATCTGCACCGCGCCCGCGGCCTGATGCAGGTGTGCGCGGCAGTTGCGCAGCTCGCCGCGCGCATCGGCTCTGCCGCCGTAGGCCCGCAGCGCGGCGCGCGCCCGCTCGAGCGAGGAGTCGATCTCGCTCTTGACCCAGCTGAGCGGACCGATGTCGAACGCCGCGCTCATCGCATCGCCGGCGTGCGCTTCCGGCGCCTCAGAGCTTGAAATTCGCCACGGAACCGCGCAGGTCTTGCGCGAGTCCGGCGATCTGCGTCACGGAGGCGGCGGTGCGCTTGGTGCCCTCCGTGGCCTGTTCCGTGATGCCGAGAATATTGCGCATGCTGAGCGCCACCGAGCCGGCGGCCTTCGCCTGACTCTGCGTCGTGCGCGAGATGTTCTCGATCAGCGTGGCCAGCCGCCGCGAGACCTCGCCGATTTCCGCGAGCGCCTGGCCGGCGGCGTCCGACAGCTTGGCGCCCTCGACCACGCCCTGCGTGCTCTTCTCCATCGCGCTCACGGCATCCTGGGTGTCGGTCTGAATCGTGCGCACGATCGCGCCGATCTGCTTGGTCGCCTCCCCCGAGCGTTCGGCGAGGCGCTGCACTTCCTCGGCAACCACCGTAAATCCGCGCCCGGCCTCGCCCGCCGAAGCGGCCTGAATCGCCGCGTTCAGCGCGAGCACGTTGGTCTGCTCGGTGATGTCCGAAATGAGCTCGACGATCTCTCCGATCTCCTGCGAGGACTCGCCCAGACGCTTGATGCGCTTGGCGGTCTCCTGGATGTGCTCGCGGATCTCGTTCATGCCCGCTATCGCGTTGTGCACAGCCGCCTGGCCCTTCTGCGCGGCGGCGAGCGAGGCGCGCGCAACCTCAGCCGATTCGTTCGCGCTCGCCGACACCTGGTTAATCGCGCGCGCCATGCCCAGCACCTGGGTACCCGTGGTGCGGATCTCGTTCGACTGCCGCTCCGCGGCGGCGAGCAGCTGGGTCGAGGTTTGCTGCGCAGACTGGGTCGCCGAGGTCACCTGTTCGGCCGCGGTATTGATGCGCCCGACCAGCGTCTTGAGTTCCTCGATGGCGAAGTTGACCGAATCCGCGATCGCTCCCGTGATGTCCTCGGTTACCGTGGCCCGCACGGTAAGATCGCCCTCGGCGAAGCTCTGCATCTCGTTCATGAGACGCAAGATCGCCTCCTGGTTCTGGTCGTTCAGGCGCTTGAGCGACTGCTCGTGCACTTCCGCCTGCTCGCGACGGGCGCGCTCCTGCTGCACGAACACATAGGCGATCGCGGCGAGCACCGCCGCCATCAGCACCGCCAGAAGAACGATCGCGTAGACGGTCTTGTCCTGCGCCAGGCCCGTCTCGTACGCGGTCGCGAGTCGCTCCGTGGCCCCGAGCAGCGGCTCGGAATCGTTGAACACCGCGAACGCCGCGCGCTTGGCGGAGATCAGGCGCTGCATGTTGCCCAGGATCGAGGCGACGGCCTCCTGGTAGCTCTTGAACGCCAGGGCGAGCTCCTCGAGTTTCGCAGACGTGGCCGGGTCGCGGGTCGCGGCAATGCGCAGTGCCGTGCTGCCCTTCTGCAGCGCGAGCAGGGTGGAGCGGAATTGGTTGGTGTCCTTGCCGAGCAGGAATGCCACCTCGGGGTCGACCGATTCGCCCACGAGCAGCGCGTTGGCGTTCTTCGCCAGGCGCTGCGTGAGCATCACTAGCTCCGCAGCCGCGGAGATGTCGCGCGCCGGCGCCGAGGTCTCGAGCTTGAGCGTCTGCACCTGCTCGGCAAGATCAAGCAGCCGCGGGTTTGCGCCGTTCAGTTGGCCTACGGCGTTGCCCAGGCCGACCAGGATTTGCTGTTCCCTGAGCAGTGTGCCCGTATTGCGCTCGGTTCGCTGCCATTCCTTCACCAAGGCCTGAAGCGCGGGCTGCGCGCTCGCAGGGCTCGGCGGAAGCTGCTCGTCGCCCACCGTTCCGCCGCGCTGCAGCCGGTCGAGAATAGTCGCGAAGGTGTCACGGCTGTTTTGCGCCTGCCTAAACGCCGACGGGTTGCCCAGCAGCCCCTGCAGCGCCGCCTTGGCCAGGCGCTGCGAGAGCATGCGCAATTGCCCCGCATCGGCGATGTACTGAGCCCCGTGCTTGGAGAACTGGTAGTTGTTCCACACCAGCACTGCCGTGATGATCAGGAGCACGACGAACGCCGGCAGCAGCATGGCGAGCGGCCTTCGCTGCGTGCCGCCCGCAACCTCGGCGAGCCGCTTTGCAAGTGGCGGCGACTTCTCGCCGAAGTCCGCAGCCTGCTGCTGGCCGAAACGGATGGGCATCTTCAATTCCATGGTCCCTCCTACGATCTATCAGGGTGCCGCAACGTCGAGGAAGTCGCGGTGCGCGAGCAGTTTCGCGGTATCCAGCTCGCGCCACGCGCGCCCGTCGTGATCGCGCCAGGCGCGCTCGACCCATTGTTCGCCCGGCCCGTTCCGGCCTTCGAGCGGGTCGAACTCGGCCAGGTTGTGCAGGCCCGTCAGGCGGGTCACCAGCAGGGCTGCGTTGATCCCGTGCGGTTGACCCACAAGCAGCAGCCGGTTGTCGCTTCCGCGCCGCGTGGGTGCGCCCGTAATGAACGCGGAGAAGTCGGTGACGCCGAACAGCATCCCGCGCACGTTCGCCACGCCGAGGAACCATGTCCGCGTAAGCGGCACGCGATCGATCTGCGGCACGGGCAGCAACTCCCCCGAGCTCTCCAGGCGTAGCAGCCACAGCGTTCCCTCGGCCTCGAATGACAGGCGCGCGCTGGAGGCCGGCTCGCCCGCCGCGGCCTTCAGGCGGCTGGCCAGGCTTTCCTGGAATTCCCTGAGGCTGACGCGTCTTGCCATGCTTCAGCCCAGGGCCGCGATCTTCGCCGCGAGCTCTGCCATGTTGATCGGCTTGACCACGTAGTCCTTCGCGCCCTGCCGCATCCCCCAGATGCGGTCGGTCTCCTGCGACTTGGAGGTACACATGATCACTGGAATGTTTTTGGTCGCCTCGTCGCGCGCGATCTGCCTCGTGGCCTGGAAGCCGTTGGTCCCGGGCATGACGACGTCCATCAGCACCAGATCGGGCCTCTCCGACTTCGCTTTCGCAACACCCTGCTCGCCGCTCTCGGCGAGCACGACCTGGAAGCCGAGTTTCGACAGGCTTTCGAGCAGGAATTGTCGGTCCGTCGGCGAATCGTCCACCACCAGGATCTTCTTGATCGGCATGGGAATGTCCTCCGTCCTGTCAGGCGCCTCCCGCGGCGGCCGCTTTGGCGCGCGCGGGCGCATGCGCGCTCACCGTGCTTATGAGGCTGTCCCGAGTGAAGGGCTTGGTGAGGTACTCGTTCGACCCCACGATGCGCCCGCGCGCGCGGTCGAACAGCCCGTCCTTGGACGACAGCATGATCACCGGCGTTGCGGCGAATTTCGGGTTCTTCTTGATCAGCGCGCAGGTCTGGTAGCCGTCCAGCCGCGGCATCATGATGTCGACGAACACGATATCGGGCTGGTGGTCGGCGATCTTGGCGAGCGCGTCGAAGCCGTCCTCCGCCAGAATCACGTTACAGCCCGCCTGCAGCAGGAAGATCTCGGCGCTGCGCCGAATGGTGTTCGAGTCGTCGATCACCATTACCTTGACGCCAGCCAGTGCCCCCGTGCCCGCCATGTCCTCCCCACCCGAACTTCAGAGTGTAGTTGAACTAGCCTCGCTTGGCCCGTGAATTAGTGCGGGTCTCAAATTTGGACCATCTCGAAGTCTTCCTTGCGCGCTCCGCACTCCGGGCAGGTCCAGTTTATCGGCACGTCTTCCCAACGCGTCCCGGGAGGCAGGCCCTCCTCGGGAAGGCCCGCGGCCTCGTCGTAGACGAAGCCACAGATCAAACACATCCAGCTACGAAAGTTCTGCTCGGTATCGGCCATGCGGGCACTGCGAGGTGCGTTAAAATGGCCCGGCATCTTAGCGTATTCCGCCGCACCCGATTCCTGGGGCGAGCTCCCGCGTGCCTTCCCTGCCCCCCATCGTGCTCACTTTCGCGGCGTCCGACCCCACTGGTGGGGCGGGGCTGCAAGCCGACCTGCTTACCCTGGCGAGCCTGGGCTGCCATCCGCTGTCAGTCGTCACGGCGCTGACGATTCAGGACACGCGCGGCGTCGAGGCGCTGATCCCCGTCGAAGCCGAATGGGTAGCCGACCAGGCGCGGCTCCTGCTCGAGGATATGCCGGTCGACGCATTCAAGCTGGGCGTACTCGGCTCCCGGGAGAACATCGTGGCGGTCGCAGAGGTCGTATCCGACTACCCGGACGTGCCCCTAGTCCTCGATCCGGTTCTCGCCTCGGGACGAGGCGACCCTCTTGCAAACGACGATATGTTGGACGCGCTGCGCGAACTGTTGCTGCCGGTGTCGACCATCGTCACGCCCAACAGCCTGGAGCTACGGCGGCTCGCGGGGGACGGCGACGACCTCGGCGGCGACGCGGCCGGTCTGGACGCATGCGCGCGGCGTCTACTCGCCTCGGGCTGCGAGTATTTGCTCGTTACAGGTACGCATGAAGCGGGCGCCGACGTGGTCAATACGCTCTACGGGCAGGAGGGGGTCGTGCGCTGCGACCGCTGGCAGCGTTTGCCGGATAGCTACCACGGCTCGGGCTGTACGCTCGCCTCGGCGATCGCCGCGGCGCTTGCGAATCGGCTCGCCGTGACCGATGCCGTGCGCGAGGCCCAGGAATACACCTGGCAAGCGCTGGCGAGAGGATTTCGCCCGGGGATGGGCCAGTTCCTCCCTGACCGGTTCTTCTGGGCGCGCGACGTGAAGCACGAGTCGAACGACGAATCGCCATGAAGCTTTCGGGCCTTTACGCCATTACGCCCGACTGCGCAGACGGCGAAATTCTGGTCGCCAAAGTTCGCGCAGCCCTCGAATATGTGCATCTCGGGGGGTGGGCGGCGCTGCAATACCGCAACAAGACCGCGGGGGCTGCGCAGCGGACGGCCGAGGCGAAGGCGCTGCGCGCGCTATGTCGTGCACACGCTGTGCCATTCATCGTGAACGATGACGTGGAACTCGCGCTGGCGGTCGGCGCCGATGGCGCACATCTCGGACGCGATGACGGCGCACTCGTCGGCGCCCGCGCCCGGCTTGGCGACCGTCTCCTGGGCGCCTCGTGCTACGACCGGCTCGATCTCGCGCGAGCGGCGCTCGCCGCGGGCGCCGATTACGTGGCGTTCGGCAGCGTCTATCCTTCGACGATTAAGCCGGGGGCCGTGCGCGCACCGCTCGAACTGTTCGCTGCGGCGCGCGCGCTGGGCGCTCCTGTGGTCGCGATCGGCGGGATCACGTTGGAGCGCGCGCCGGAAGTGTTGCGCGCCGGGGCCGATTGCCTGGCCGTGATCTCGGATCTATTCGATGCGCCCGACATCGCGCAGCGAGCGCGCGCCTATGCCAGCCTTTTTGCCGCCAAAGCGAGCCTTTCAGCATGACGAGCCGTAACGAGGAACTGTTCAGTCGCGCACAGTTGCGCATTCCCGCAGGGGTCAACTCGCCGGTGCGCGCGTTCCGGGCAGTGGGCGGGACGCCGCCCTTCTTCGAGCGCGCGGCCGGCGCCTACCTCTGGGACGCCGAGGGACGCCGCTACATCGATTACGTCGGCTCCTGGGGCCCGATGGTGGCCGGGCACACCCACCCCGCGGTGGTTACCGCGGTGCAGACCGCTGCGGCGCGTGCGCTGTCGTTCGGCGCGCCCACCGAGGCGGAGGTGGATCTCGCGGAGGCGATCTGCCGCCTCGTGCCTTCGGTCGAGATGGTCCGGCTCGTGTCCTCCGGCACCGAAGCCACCATGAGCGCGATTCGACTGGCGCGCGGCTTCACCGGGCGCAACGCCATCGTGAAATTCGAAGGGTGCTATCACGGGCACGCCGATAGCCTGCTGGTGAAGGCGGGATCCGGAGCGCTCACCTTCGGCAATCCGAGCTCCGCCGGCGTGCCGTCCGACACCGCCGCGCACACCGTGGTGCTGCCCTACAACGACCTAGCCGCCGTGCATGCGCTGTTCGCCGCGCGCGGCGCGGAGATTGCCTGCGTGATCGTCGAGCCCGTCGCCGGAAACATGAATCTCGTGCTGCCGGCACGCGGATTTCTCGAAACGCTGCGAGACGAGTGCACGCGTCACGGAGCCCTGCTCCTGTTCGACGAGGTGATGACCGGTTTTCGCGTCGCCACGGGCGGCGCGCAGCAGCGTTTTGGGATCAGGCCAGACCTCACGACTCTGGGCAAGGTCATCGGCGGCGGCCTGCCCGTCGGAGCTTTCGGCGGGCGGCGCGACGTCATGCAGCACATCGCGCCTCTCGGCCCCGTCTACCAGGCGGGGACGCTGTCGGGCAACCCGGTCGCGGTCGCAGCGGGTTTGGCGACGCTGGCGCTCGTCGATGCGCCCGGCTTCCAGGAACGGATCGAGGCAAGTACCCGTGCCCTGACAGAGGGCCTGGCGAGCGAGGCGGCGCGAGCGGGCGTGGCGTTCTCCGCGCAGTCAATCGGCAGCATGTTCGGAATCTACTTCCGCGCGCGGCCGCCAACCAGCTTTGCCGAAGTGATGGAGTGCGACCGCGAAGGATTCAATCGATTCTTCCACGAGATGCTCGCGCGCGGCGTTTACCTCGCGCCTTCGGCTTACGAGGCCGGATTCGTCTCGGCGGCGCACGGCGCTACCGAGATCGAAGCGACGCTCGCTGCGGCACGGGCTGCATTTGCCGCGCTCGCCTGAAGCCCGCCGCCCGACCTCGCGGACGGCGCCTTGAAGAGCCGGCGCCGCGCGGTTCAGGGAATCTGGGCTGCCGGCATGCGTGCAAGGATGGTATGCACGCGACCGGCGAGATAGCGCGTCGTATAGCCGCGATCGTAGCGCGTCGGGCTGGGCAGGATGGCCGCCAGCCAGGCCGACTGCTCCGGCGTCAGCGCAGCGGGCGACACGCCGAAGTGGTGCCGCGCCGCGGCTTCGGCGCCGAAGATGCGTTCCCCCCACTGGGCGAAATTCAGATACAGCTCGAGGATGCGGCGCTTGGACAAAGTCTTCTCGAGCATCCACGTGATCAGCGCCTCCTCGCCCTTGCGCGCCCAAGTCCGCTCGCCGGAGAGAAACAGGTTCTTGGCGAGCTGCTGGCTGATGGTCGACGCCCCCGAGACCACCTTGCCCTCGCGCTCGTTCTTCTCGATCGCTTTCTGGATCGCCTCCCAATCGAAGCCCTGGTGATCAAGGAACTTCGCGTCCTCTGCGGCGACGACCGCGCGCTTCAGGTTGGCGGAAATTTGCGCATAGGGTACCCAGCGATGCTGCAGGCGCGCCTTCGGATCTTGCGCGCGCAGCTCCGCGAGCTGCTCCTGCATGAACGCGCTTTGCGCCGGGTCGTGGTTCCTGAGCCATAGCACCTGAGCGTAGAACCACGCCTGCAGCGCCAGGAATATGAATGCCGCCAGTCCGGCGGCGAAGCCAAGCAACTTGAGGGCGATACGGCGCACCAGAGCTGCCGCTCAGCGCGCGCGCAGGGCGGCGAGCACGGCGCGTGTGTCGGGGCGCACGCCTCGCCAGATGAAAAAGGATTCTGCGGCCTGCTCGACCAGCATGCCGGTGCCGTCGCTCGCGCGCGCCCCTGCGCGACGCGCATAGTCTAGGAACGGCGTATCGCGACCGTACACCATGTCGTAGGCGAGTGCGCCCGGCGCGAACGGCCCCGCCTCGCCCGCCGGCGGCAGCGGCGGCAACTCGCCGCGCAGCCCGGCCGATGTCGCGTTGATCACCAGGTCGAACGCGCGTGCAGCGAGCTCGGCGTACCCGCTGCCCTCGACCCCTGGAAAGCGCGCAGCCAGCGTGCGCGCGCGCTCGACAGTGCGGTTGGCGACCACCAGCTCCCGCGCACCGGCCGCCAGCAGCGGTTGCAGCACGCCCTGCGCCGCGCCACCCGCGCCGAGCACCAGCAGCTTCTTGCCGCGCAGCGCCACGCCGATGTTCATCTCGAGGTCGCGCACCAGTCCGATTCCATCCGTGTTGTCGCCCCAGGCCGCGCCGCGATCGAGCACCAGCGTATTGACGCTACGCGCCGCGCGCGCCCGCTCGCTCGTCGAGGCGCAATAAGCGAACGCCTGCTCCTTGAACGGCAGCGTTACGTTCGCCCCGCACCCGCCCGCGGCCCGGAACGCGTCCAGCGTAGGCACGAAACCGTCCAGGGGCGCCTCGATCGCCACGTAGGTCATGTCCTGGCCCGTATCGCGCGCAAAGCATGCGTGGATCCATGGCGATTTCGAGTGCGCGACCGGGTTGCCGATCACGGCGTAGCGCGCAGTCATGCGCTATTCGGTCCAGATCTTGTCGCCCTGCCCGAAAAACCAGGTGCGGGTGATGACGAGCAAGTCGGTGTCCTTGCGAATGTCTGGCGGAAACGGCGCGAAGGGCGAGGCCATGCGCACGATCTTGAAGGCAGCCTGATCCAGCGCCTTCAGTCCCGAGGATCGGTCGAGCTCGACCGAATCGACGCTGCCGTCGGGCCGGATCGTCACCGTGAGGCGGAGATTGCCGTACAGCTTGCCGCGCGCCTCGGCCGGATAATTGAGCGTGCCGATCCGTTCGATCTTCTGACGCCAGTCTTCCTCGTACTGCGCGAACCGGTACTCGGTCGCGCGCGCCCCGATGAAGTGCTTGCGCGGACGCTTCTCGTATTCCTCGATTCGCCGGTCGATCTGCGCCTGCAGCTTCATCGCGGCGAGCGACAAATCGGCGAGATCGCGTCCCGATACCTGGGGCGTCGGATCGTTGGCGGGCGCGCGCCGCTCGGTGGTCGGGGTCTCGACGCGTTGCTTGTGCGCCTCGGCGAGCAAACGCCGCTGCTGGAGCTCGAGCTGACGCTGGCGACGCTGGGCCGCCGCGAGGTCTTTGCCAGGATGCCGCGGCGAGGTCTCTGGGAGCGAGGTCCTCGCGTGCCGATCCTGCTCGGTATTGCCGCCGCGGTCGAGGTTGGCCTGCGCCAGCACGTCGGCCTGAACCGGCTTTTCCCGAGTCTTTGCATTGACCAGCGCCACTTCGAGCGGCTCGTTGGCCGATCGCCAGCTAAGCGATTCCGGGAAGCTGAAGTGCGTCGCGAGCACGATGCCATGCAGCAACACCGAGATCCCGACCGATACGTACAGCACCCGCGTTTGCGGATCGCTCCTCAGCCAGAAATCCGGCGGCCGGAAACCACCTCTCGCGATCGCTGCCTGCAAGTTGCCCTCACGACGTCGACTTGGCGCCATTCTATGGCTACTGGCTCTCTTGCAGCGCAGCCGGGGCGCCCGACCCGCCGTTGCTCGCCAGCGTCTCGCGGTACACGCAGGCGAGGCTGCGCTCGAAGAGATCGATCTCGCCCAGCTCCAGGCGCACGCGCACGCCCGGCTCGAGCGACGGCAGCGAAGGCACGCGTACAGTGAGCGGCAATCCCTCGAGGCGCACCAAGCCTTCGCGCAGCACGACCGCGTCTGCGTACGTCAGCTCTTCCTGAAGGAGCCAGCGCAGACTCCAGTAAGTCTCCATGGCTCGCTGATGCTCGTCGAAGCGCGCGTGCGTGACCTCGAAGGCGCGCATTGCGCTCAGCAGCGTCTCCGAGTTGCGCGCGAACGGAGCACGGCGACCGGCGATCGACGCGCCGAGCTGCCACTGGTTGAGCAGATCGACGTAGCGCCGCAGCGGAGAGCTCATCCACGCATAGCACGATACGCCGAGTCCCTCGTGCGCTTCGGGATAGGTGCTCATGCGGACCTTGCCCGACGACTGCACTCGATAGATCGCGGCCACGTCGCGCTCGGCAAGCAGCTCTCCCCAGGTCGTGTTGGCCACGATCATCAGCTCGGACACCAGCTTGTCGAGAGGCGCGCCGCGCAGGCGCTGCTCGACGCCGACGCGCCCGTCGGCGATGCGGAACACGTAGTCGACCATGCCGGCATTGACGCTCGGTTTGCCGCGCCTGTCTTCGAGTGCACAGGCAAAGCGCCAAAGCGTGTGCAGCTCCTCCTCGAAGGCCTTTCCCGTCCGGGCGCCCGACGGGAGCGTCTCGTTCAGCGACCGATACTCGGCGTGACGCAGGTTGGCGGCGATGCGCACTTGCTCCACGCGCGAGTGATGGCCGCGCAGCGAAAAGTCCCGCGATGACACGTTCAGATACAGGGAGAACGCGGGGCGTACGTGGCCGGCGTCGAGCGAGTAGCCGTCGATCACGTCCTGCGGCAGCATGGTGTACTTCGTGCCCGGCATGTAAGCAGTCGAAAGTCGACCGCGCGCCAGCCCGTCGAGCGGCGATCCCGGCGCGATGCCGAGCGACGGCGCGGCGATGTGAATGCCGACGCGGAATTCATCGTCCGTCACGCGGCTCACCGAGAATGCGTCGTCGATTTCCGTGGTGCCGACGTCGTCCAGGCTGAAGGCCTGCGCCGCGGCGAGCGGCAGGTCCTGCGGCGGGGGCGGAGTGTCGTGCTCGGGGAAGCGCGTGCCCCGCGGGAAGAACTCGAACAGGAAGCGATTCAGGTGGAAGTCATGGCTATCGGACAGGAGGCCGCAGCGCTCGAACAGGCGCGCCGGAGCAAGGCCCGTGTCTTCGCAGGCCTGCTCGAACGCTTTCGTTTCCGGTTTGTTTCGATCGGGCGCGTACAGCAGCTCCTCGCGCAGTGCCTCGATCTCCGGCGGGCACTCGAAGCGCACAAGGCGCATCCGCCAGTCGGCGATGCGTTCCAGGGTGCGCCGCTTCTTTTCCAGCCCTGCGAGGGCGCGCTCCAGCGCCTCGGCGCTGGCGGCCTGATAACGTCCGTGCCCGCGCCGGTGAAAGTACACGGGTGCTGCATGCAGCTTGAACAGCACGCCCGCAGCCTCGACGGGACTGGGCTCGCGACCGACATAGTCGCGCGCAAGCTGCCTGAAGTCGAACTCGGCGCTTCCGCAGCACTGCCACAGAAACTCCGTGTCGAGCCCCTCGGCGAAGTCCCGCCCTTGCGCGACGAGTTCCGCACCCTGGGGACGTTCGAAACTCATCAGGACGTTCGCGGCCTTGATCTTTGCGCGACGCCCGTGAGGGCTTTCGATCTGATAGGACGCCGGCGCCTGGGCAAGTACTGCGCCGACCTTGAACTCGCCGTCCTCTTCGTACAAGACGTGCATGGGACCCGCATCTCAAACGCGGATTATATAAAGCGCGGCCGCACGCTAGCGCGGCGCCAGCCCGGCGAAAGCCAGGACGCGGTCGATATGCTCTGGGAAGCTGCGCAGCGTGTGATCGCCGCCGTCGCGGATCACGCTGCGGGCTCCCTCGTACTTGCGCGCGGCGGCGCGCCAGTCGAGCACTTCGTCGCCTGTTTCGAGCATCAAGAGGTAGCGCTCCGGGTCGACGCGCTCTATGGCCAGCGCGCGCCATCCGCCGAGGTCGGCGCGCGTAAGCTCGTAGCGCTCGCCCGTATACAGGTTTTGCTGCGGGCCGAGGTACGCTTCCAGTCCGACGTACGGGGTGATCGCCGGATTGATCAGCACCGCGCGCAGATCGTTCTTCTCCGCGAAATACGTGGCGTAGTAGCCTCCGAGCGAGCTCCCGACGAGCGTCACGCGGCGCGCGCGGAGGCGGGCGAGTTCGCCTTCGATGACCCGCACCGCAGCCTGTGGCCCGTGCGGCAGCGCCGGACAGACGAGCTCAGCTCCCAACCCGCGCACCTCCATTGCAGCGGCGAGAGCGCGTGCCTTGTGGGAGGCGGGCGAGCTGTTAAAACCGTGCAGGTAGACGATCATCGGGCCACGGGGCCGTGGGCAAGCCGATGGAGCAACTTGCCGTGCAAACCGCCGAACCCGCCGTTGGACATGATGAGCACGTGGTCGCTGTCGCGCGCCTCGGCGGCAATGGCAAGCGAAAGCCGGTCGATATCGTCTATGCAGCGCAAGCGGTCGCCGAGCGCCGCGAGCGCCTCTGGCGCATTCCACCCCAGTTGCGCGTCGTAAACGAACACTCGGTCCGCGCCGGCGAGGCTCGCGGCCAGCGCATCCTTCATTACCCCGCGCTTCATCGTATTGGATCGCGGCTCCAGCACCGCGATGATGCGCGCCGCGCCGACTCGTCTACGCAGCCCTTCCAGGGTGGTGCGAATTGCGGTCGGGTGGTGAGCAAAGTCGTCGTAGACGGTAACGCCGCGCGCCACGCCCAGAAGTTCCATGCGCCGACGCACCCCAGCGAAGGAGTTCAGCGCAGCGATCGCCACCTCGGGCGAAACGCCAGCGTGGCGCGCGGCAGCCAGCGCGGCAAGTGCGTTCGAGCGGTTGTGCTCGCCGAACTGGGTCCAGGCGATGCGGCCAACCGATGCTCCCAGCCAGCCGACTTCGAAGCCTCCGTCCGAGTCCGGCTCGCCCGCGGACCAGCCGGCCTCGCTGCCGAACAGCTCGACCGGTGTCCAGCAGCCCATCGCGAGCACCCGCTGCAGCGCGGAATCCCGCCCGTTTGCGACGATCAGACCGGATCGCGGTACGGTTCGTACGAAATGGTGAAATTGCCGCTCGATATCGGCAAGATCGCCGAAGATGTCCGCATGATCGAACTCCAGGTTATTGAGGACGGCGGTCCGCGCGCGGTAGTGGACGAATTTGGATCGCTTGTCGAAGAACGCCGTATCGTATTCGTCGGCTTCGATTATGAAGCGCCGGCCGCCCGTCAGCCTGGCGGAGCAGTTGAAGTCCTTCGGGACACCGCCTACGAGGAACCCTGGGGCTTGGCCGGCGCGCTCCAGGATGCACGTAACCATCGAGGAGACCGTTGTCTTTCCGTGTGTTCCAGCGATAGCAATCACCCACTTATCGCTCAGTACGTGGTCCGCCAGCCACTGGGGCCCCGACGTATACCGTTCGCCGCGGTCCAGAATGACCTCCATCAGGGGATTGCCCCGCGTCACGACGTTTCCGACTACCCAGACGTCAGGCGCGAGCGCGATCTGGTCGGCGTCAAAGCCCTCGATCAACTCGATTCCCAGGCTGGTGAGCTGGTCGCTCATGGGCGGGTACACATTGGCGTCGCAACCAGTCACGCGAAAACCGGCGCTCTTGGCGATCGCGGCCACGCCACCCATGAAGGTGCCGCAAATGCCGAGGATATGAACGTGATGGGCCATCAGACTGCCGCGAAAAGCGGCAGATTCTACGCGATGCCGCCGGGCTGACGTGCGCTATGATGCGGCCGATCGGAAGCGCTCGCGCGCCCCTCCCGCAACCAGACGAGGCGCTGCAATGAGCCGCAAAATATCGCGGCACAATGGTACCCGTGCCCGGATTGCCGCTGTGGCGGCACGCATCATGGCCGAGGATGGCATTGACGACTTTGCGCTCGCCAAGCGCAAGGCCGCCAGGCAGCTTGGCGCGAGCGAGAGCCAGGCCCTTCCCGCCAACGACGAAATTGAAGCCGAGCTGCGCGCCTACCGCGCGTTGTATCAGGCCCAGGAACATCCGGAGCGCATCGCCGAGCTGCGCCGCGTGGCACTCGACGCGATGCGAGCACTCGAGCGTTTCAATCCGTACCTGACGGGACCCGTGCTGCGCGGCATCGCGGGGCGGTACGCCGAAATCGACCTGCAACTGTTCCCGGAGAGCGCGAAGGAGGTGGAGATCTTCTTGCTCGACCGGGGCATCGCCTACGCGACTTCCGAAGGAAGGCGATACTCGGGCGACCGCGCGCGGGCCGTCACGGTCCTGTCGCTCAATTGGAGCGGTACGCCCCTTAAACTGACGGTGTTCGATGCGCGCGACGAGCGCCTGGCGCTCAAGACCTCACAGGCCGGGCGCGTGATGGACCGGGCAGGGATCCCGGAGGTTGGGGCCTTGATCGCGCAGGCGACGCAGCAACCCGGTACCAATGACCATCAGACGCCGTGACGCGCTGATCCTGGGAGGGGTGGGGATCGCTGCAGCATTGGCAGGGGCGATCTTCGGGCCCCGCCTGCTACGTTCCGAGGCCCCGCTCGCGGTGCTCGATGGCGCGTCCTTCGTGGACCTGGATGGACGGGCGCGGCACATCGCCGAATGGAAGGGCAGACCGCTCGTCTGCAACTTCTGGGCGACGTGGTGTCCACCTTGCCGGCAGGAGATCCCGCTCCTGGATGCGAGCCACGAGAAAATTGTTTCGAAAGGTGGCGAAATCCTGGGAATCGCCTTGGATTCTGCGACGAACGTCGCCGAATTCACGAAATCCGTTCGGATCAGCTACCCGATCGTCATCAGCGACCCCTCGGCGATCGGGCTGCTGGCACAGCTCGGCAACCCTACGGGCGGACTGCCCTATACTTTGTTTATTGACCGCGCGGGGTCCCTTGTAGGCCACAAGCTCGGGATGCTGCATGTCCCCGATCTCGAAGCTAACTTGGTAAAGTTGTTCGAAGGCTAGCGGCGCCGGGCCATCGTCAGAGCGGATACTACGGCCGAAATTCCGATAAAATGCAGCGTTCTGCTGCGAAAATGCCAACAAAGCGCAAATCCTTATCGGGATCCGTGCTGGTGCTTCACGGACCGAATCTAAACCTGCTCGGCTCGCGCGAGCCGGAACTCTACGGACGCGAGACCCTTGCCGACATCGACCGCCGGTTGAAGGCCGCTGCGCACTCGCAGGGGATGGTCGTGGCGTCTTTCCAGAGCAACCACGAGGGGGCGCTTATCGATCGCATCCACCAAGCGAGGGATGAGGGCATCCGGTTCATCATCATTAATCCGGCTGGCTACACGCATACGAGCGTCGCGCTGCGCGACGCTCTGCTGGCGGCGAAAATCCCTTTCATTGAGGTGCACTTGTCGAACGTACACGCCCGCGAGGCGTTCCGGCGGCACTCGTACTTCTCCGATGCTGCCGTCGGAACCATTTGTGGTCTTGGAAGCCGCGGCTACGACTTCGCGCTGGGGTACGCCCTCAGCCGTCTATCCGGGAAAGGCGGAAGCTAGCGACCGCTCCTGCGGCCGTGTGGCGAACCGACCTCTCAGGGGGCCCAGTCATGGACTTACGCAAGCTCAAGAAGCTGATCGATCTCGTCGAGGAATCCGGCATCGCCGAACTCGAGATCACGGAAGGAGAGGAGAAGGTCAAGATCGTGAAGGGAGGGGGCATCACGCTAACCCCCGCAGCGAGCGCTCCGGCGCCCTCCCCACTCGTTGCACCGCCGCCCGAGGTGAAGCCCGCAGCCGCGGCGGGCCCCGCCGCCGAGCCCTCGCCAGAGGGGCACGTAGTGAAATCGCCGATGGTGGGCACGTTCTACCGAGCTGCCTCACCCGACGCCAAGCCCTTCGTCGAAGTCGGGGAAGTCGTCAAGGAGGGTCAGACGATCTGCATCGTCGAGGCGATGAAGCTCATGAACGAGATCGAGGCGGACGCCTCGGGCACGGTCAAAGCGATCCTGGTCGAAAACGGCCAGCCGGTCGAATACGGCCAGCCCCTGTTCGTCATCGGCTAAATGTTCGAAAAGATCCTGATCGCCAACCGCGGCGAGATCGCGCTTCGCATCCAGCGTGCCTGCCGCGAGCTCGGCATACGGACGGTGGTCGTGCATTCGGAGGCAGACACCGAAGCGAAGTACGTCAAGCTCGCCGACGAGTCGGTGTGCATCGGGCCGCCGCCCGCCTCGCAGAGCTACCTGAACATTCCCGCCATCATCAGCGCGGCCGAGGTGACCGATGCGGAGGCGATCCATCCCGGCTATGGCTTCCTATCGGAAAACGCCGACTTCGCCGACAAAGTCGAGCGTTCAGGTTTCGTCTTCATCGGCCCGCGTCCGGACAACATCCGCCTAATGGGCGACAAGGTGAGCGCGAAGGAAGCGATGCGCAAGGCCGGTGTCCCTTGCGTGCCTGGCTCCGAGGGGTCCCTGCCCGAGGACCCCAAGGAGATCGTCCGCGTCGCGCGCAAGATCGGCTATCCGGTGATCATCAAGGCATCCGGTGGCGGCGGCGGGCGCGGCATGCGCGTCGTGCATACCGAAGCCGCGCTTCTCAACGCCGTGACCATGACGCGCAGCGAGGCGCAGGCGGCGTTCTCCAATCCAACGGTGTATCTCGAGAAATACCTGGAGAATCCGCGCCACATCGAGATCCAGGTGCTCGCAGACACCCACAAGGGAGTGGTATACCTCGGCGAGCGCGACTGTTCGTTGCAGCGCCGCCACCAGAAGATCGTCGAGGAGGCGCCCGCGCCCGAGCTGCCGGCCAAGTTGCGCGACAAAATCGGCGAACGCTGCGTCGAGGCTTGCCGCAAGATCGGGTACCGCGGCGCCGGTACGTTCGAGTTCCTGTACGAGGATGGCGAGTTCTTTTTCATCGAGATGAATACGCGCATCCAGGTCGAGCACCCGGTCACCGAGATGATCACGGGCATCGACATCGTGCAGGCTCAGATCCGTATCGCCGCCGGCGAGAAGCTCCCCTTCCGCCAGAAGGACATCCATCTGCGCGGCCATGCGATCGAGTGCCGTATCAATGCCGAAGATCCTTACCGTTTCACGCCGTCGCCAGGCCGCATTACCTCATACCACCCGCCGGGAGGGCCCGGCATCCGAGTCGATTCGCACGTCTACCAGGGCTACACCGTGCCGCCCAACTACGACTCCATGGTCGGCAAGGTGATTGCGTACGGAGCGACGCGCGAGCAGGCAATCCGGCGCATGCGCGTGGCACTCTCGGAGATGGTGGTGGAGGGCATCCAGACCAATATCCCGCTGCAGCTCGAGTTGCTGAACGACATCCGCTTCGTGCGCGGAGGCGTCTCCATCCATTACCTGGAACAAAAGCTCGCACAGGAGCAAAAGCCAAAGGGCAAATAAGGCGATGCCTTGGCTGTCGCTCACGCTTGAGGTCGAGGAGGCCGCGGCCGAGGCGTTGTCCGACGCTTTGCTGGCACACGGCGCGCAATCCGTGAGCCTCGAGGATGCCGACGAGGGTACGGCGCACGAAGTCGCGCGTTTTGCCGAGCCATCGTGGAACAGCGCAGCCAGTGCCTGGCCTCACAGCCGCGTCGTCGCACTACTGCCTCTCGAAGCGAACTTGCTCGAGCTCGTGATCGAATGCGCGCGCGCCGCGGGGCTCGAGACACCGCCCGCGTTTCGTGTCGCGCGCGTCGAGGACGACGACTGGGTGCGCCGCACGCAGTCGCAGTTCGTGCCGGTGCCGATCGGCGATCGCCTGTGGATCGTCCCGACGTGGTGCGAACCACCCGATGCAAGCGCCGCGGTCGTGCGCCTTGATCCCGGCATGGCGTTCGGCACCGGAACACATCCCAGCACTCGGCTGGCGCTGCACTTTCTCGAGCGCTCGCTGCACGGCGGCGAGCGCGTGCTGGACTATGGGTGCGGTTCCGGTATATTGGCGATCGCCGCTGCGAAACTGGGAGCGGCCGAGGTCGATGCGGTAGACCTCGATCCCCGGGCACTCGACGCGACCCGGGACAATGCGCGTGCGAATCACGTCAGCGTGCGCGGCTCGACTCCGGAGGCGCTGCCGCCAGGCGACTACGACGTGGTGGTGGCCAACATACTCGCCAATCCGCTCATCCTGCTTGCGCCCGCGCTCACGGCACGCGTCCGCTCGCGCGGCCGGCTCGCGCTTTCCGGGATTCTCGCCGCGCAAGCAGGGGATGTGGCCGCAGCCTACCGTCCTGCAATCGAGCTGGACGTGACACGAGTGGAGGAAGGCTGGGCGCTCCTCGAGGGGGCGCGCGCGTGAGCCTCATCACGCGTTGCCCGACCTGCGGCACGGCGTTCCGCGTCCAGCCCGCGCAGCTGGTGGCGCGCAGCGGCAGAGTGCGTTGCGGCAAATGTTCGGCTGTGTTCGATGCGGTGTCCTGTCTCGTTGGCGAGCAAGGGGGGCCGGCCCTGCTCGAGCCTTCGCCGCAACTCGGACTGTTCGATCCCTCGCGTCGCGCTGCGACCGCCAGTCCGGATATCACCCTGAACCTCGACCTGAGCGCCGTAGCGCCCGCCGCGAGCCGTCCGCCGCCGGCCCCCGCGCGCCCCGCACCGCCCGCGGCGCCCATAGCGCCCCGTCCCGAAAGTCTCCCGCGCCCCGAGCGTCCCGTGCGCCCCGCGCCGCCGCCCCTAGCCCCGCGCCCTGTTCGCAGCGAGCCTCTGGCGCAGCCGGAGTTCCTCGAGGACGATGTGCCGCCGCGACGCTTTACCGTGCTGTGGGCGCTGCTCGGAACCATCTCACTGGTCGCGCTCGCCGGTCAGCTCGCGCTCTATTTCCGGGACGACATTGCCCTTGCTCTACCGGCTGCCAGGCCGCAGCTCGCCGAAGCCTGCGAGGTCCTCGGCTGCCGGCTGCGGCTGCCGCACCACTCGGATCTGATGAGCATCGAGTCGTCCGATCTGCAGGCCGATCCGGGACATGCGAACGTCATCGTGCTGAACGCCGTAATCCGCAATCGCGCCGCGTTCGCGCAGGAATACCCCTCGCTCGAGTTGACTCTCACAGACGAAAACGACCAGGCGGTCGCGCGCCGTGTACTCAAACCTTCGGATTACCTCGACGCAGCGCGCCTCGGGCAGCTGCTGGCCCGCGGCGTCGCCCCGGGAGGGGACGTCAGCGTTCGCGTGCGCTTCGACACCGCGCGCGTACACGCGACCGGCTTCCGGCTGTTTCTGTTCTTCCCGTAACCCTTAACGGAGATCGCTTGGCCACGCTCGTCACAGGGTCGATCGCGTATGACACCATCATGGTGTTCCCGGATCGCTTCAAGAATCACCTGCTCGCTGACCAGCTGCACATCCTCAATGTCTGCTTTCTCACGCCGGAGATGCGACGAGAGTTCGGAGGCACTGCGGGCAACATCGGCTATAACCTGCGTCTGCTGGGCGCGGAGCCCCTCGTCATGGCGACAGTCGGCGAGGACGTCCAGCCCTATCTCGAGCGTCTCGCACGCCTCGGCATCGGCACGGGCCTGTTGAGGACGGTACGCGGCCAGTTTACCGCCCAGGCATTCATCACCACTGACCTCGATGACAATCAGATCACGGCCTTCCACCCGGGGGCCATGAATCACTCGCACGAGAATCCGATTGGTCCCGAGCTGGGTGCGACGCTCGCGATCGTCAGCCCGGACGGCAAGGACGGCATGCAGCAGCACGCGCGCCAGTGCGCGCAGAACGGCATCCCGTTCATGTTCGATCCCGGTCAGGGACTGCCGATGTTTTCCGCAACCGAGCTGCGCGAGTTCATCGCGCTCGCCGACTATGTCGCGGTGAACGACTACGAAGGCAAGATGCTGCAGGACAAGACCGGCTGCACGCTGGAGGACTTGGCGAAAGACCTCAAGGCGCTGGTTGTCACGCTCGGTGCACAAGGCTCACTGGTCCATGCCGCAGGCAAGCGTCACGAGATTCCGTGCGTAAAGGCCGATCGCCTGGTCGATCCGACCGGCTGCGGCGACGCCTACCGCGCCGGATTGCTGTACGGAATCACGCAGGGCTGGGACTGGCCCACGACCGCGCGTCTTGGCGCGGTCATGGGCGCCATCAAGATCGCGCACCGCGGCGCGCAGAACCACGCGCCCACGCACGACGAAATCGAGGAGCGCTACAAGACCGCCTTCGGCTTCAGCCCTTGGCGGTAACGCTGCGCTCAGCCCAGGGCCGCGCGAATCTTCGCTGCATAGGCTTCGAGCCGATCGCGCGGCGGGTTCTTAACTGGCCACGTGAGCTCCATGCCGTCGCCGGCGTGGCGCGGCAGCAAATGCAGGTGATAGTGGAACACGGTCTGGCCGGCGGGACGGCCGTTTGCCTGGTATACCGACAGCCCCTCGGGGGAAAACGCCGTACGAATGGCGCGCGCAACGCGTAGGCTGACGCGCGCCACCGCGGTTGCCTGCTCTTCGTTCACCTCATAGAGGTTCTCGGCGTGCGCCTTGACGGCGACCAGTACGTGGCCGGGATTGACCTGACCGATGTCCATGAAGGCGAGGGCGTGGGCGTCCTCGCACACCCGCGTCGCGGGAAGCTGCCCCGCTACAATGCGGCAAAACACGCAGTCGTTCATCTTTCCTCCGCTGCTCTGGCTTCGTCGATCGGGCGATAAACTGCGCAGGGGACCTGATACAGGCGCCGGTCCTCCAGGCGCAAGGCGCTCAGGGCGCCTCCCCACACGCAGCCCGTATCGAGCGCCGCAAGGCGCGGCTCGAGCTTGAGCCCGAGCGCCGACCAGTGGCCGCAAACGATCGCGGGCTCCGTGCGCCCGCCGCGCAGCGCGAACCAGGGCGCATAGCCAGGCGGCGGCTCGATTCCCTTGGCGCGAAACTCCATGACCCCCTCGCGCGTGCAGAAGCGCATGCGGGTCATCGCGTTTACGATCACGCGCAAACGGTCCCAGCCGGCGAGCGCGTCGCTCCAGCGGTCCGGCAAGCTGCCGTACATGTGGGCGATGAATTCGCGGTAGCGCGGCGCGGCGAGCGCCTCCTCGACCTCGCGCGCAAGTGCTCGTGCCTGCTCGATCGACCAGCCGGGCAGCAGGCCGGCGTGCACCATGGCGTAGCCGGCCTCGACGTGCATCAGGGGCCGCGTGCGCAGCCAGGCTATCAGCTCGGCGGCATCCGGTGCGGCAAGCAGTCCGTCGAGCGTGTCCTCGTCGCGGCGCCGGGCGTGACCCTCGTACAGGCACACGAGATGCAGGTCGTGATTGCCGAGCACCACCACGGCGCGCTCACCCATCCCGCGCACCGCGCGCAGCACCTCGAGCGATTGCGGTCCACGGTTGACGAGGTCGCCGACGAACCACAGCCGGTCGCGCGCCGCGTCGAACCCGATGCGCGCGAGCAGCGCCTGCAGCTCGTCGAAGCACCCCTGCACGTCGCCGATCGCATAGGTCGCCATCGCCCGGCCGACTCTAACAGATGACCCTAGAACGAGGCGTCGAGCCTGCGATACTGGATCGCCTCGGCGACGTGTTCAGCCGCAATCATTCGAGTGTCCGCCAGGTCGGCGATCGAGCGCGCGACGCGCAGCACGCGGTGATAAGCGCGCGCCGAGAGCAGCAGCCGCGCGAGCGCGTGGCGCAGCAGCTTGTCGCCGTCCCGGTCCGTGCCGCAGTGGCGGTCGATCTCGCGCGTCTCGAGGAGCGCGTTGGGCTTGCCCTGGCGTGCGGTCTGGACTGCGCGCGCCCGCATCACGCGCTCGCGGATGACGCGGGTAGGCTCGCCCGGTGCGTTCGCCAGCAACTCCTCGTCCCGCGGCGCGGGGACTTCCAACTTGATGTCGATGCGGTCGGCGAGCGGCCCGGACACTCTGCCGCGGTAGCGGGCGATGCGCTCGGGCGTGCAGCGGCAGCGTCCCCCGGGCGAGCCGCAGTGGCCGCACGGACAGGGATTCATCGCGGCGAGCAGCTGGAAGCGCGCGGGAAACTGCGCCTGACGCGCTGCGCGCGCGATCGAGATGCGGCCCGATTCCATTGGCTCGCGCAGCGCCTCGAGCACGTCGCGGTCGAATTCCGGCAGCTCGTCCAAGAACAGCACGCCATGGTGGGCCAGAGATATTTCTCCCGGACGCGGCAGGTTCCCGCCGCCGACCAGTGCAGCGCTAGAGGCGCTGTGGTGCGGTGCGCGGAACGGGCGCGCGCCCCATTGGCGTGCTTCGAAGCCTGCGCTTGACACCGACTGCACGGCGGCCACTTCGAGCGCCTCGCCCTCGGATAGCGGCGGCAGGATGCCGGGAAAGCGCGCGGCGAGCATCGACTTGCCAGTCCCCGGCGGCCCGACCATGAGGACGCTGTGTCCGCCGGCAGCGGCCACTTCGAGCGCGCGCTTGACCTGCTGCTGGCCCTTCACCTCGTCGAAATCCGAATACCCGGGGGATGCCGCGCACGTCTTCGCGGCGTACGGCTCGAGGCGGGCTTCACCCGTGAGGTGAGCGACGACCTCGAGCAGGGTGCGGACCGGTAGCACGCGCGCGCCCTCAGCGAGCGATGCCTGCGGCGCGTTGTCCGCGGGCAGCACGAAGGCTCGTCCGGCGCCGCGCGCCTGGAGCGCCATGGCGAGCGCCCCGCGCACCGGGCGCAGTTCGCCGGTGAGCGACAGCTCGCCAGCGAATTCGTGGCCGGCCAGCGCCTCGGGCGCAAGCTGACCGCTCGCGGCAAGCACGCCGAGCGTGATCGGGAGGTCGAAGCGGCTGGAGTCCTTTGGCAGATCGGCAGGCGCGAGATTCACCGTGATGCGGCGCGCCGGGAATTCGAAGTGCGCGTGGTTCAGTGCCGCGCGCACGCGATCCTTCGCCTCGCGCACCTCGGCGTCGGGCAGGCCGACGATGTGAAACGCCGGCAGTCCCGGTCCGAGGTGCACCTCGACCGTGACCTCCGGGGCATCGATTCCGGCGAGCGCACGGCTCGCCACCACCGCCAGCGGCATGTTGCCTCCCGACGCGCAAAAGAGGCGTCCTGGAGGACAAACGCAGCCGGACGGTGCGCCGTTTACCGCGCCGACGGTCAGCCGCGTCGCGACTCGAGCTCGGTCACGCGGGCTTCGAGCGCCTCGAGCTTGGCTTGCGCCCGCTCCACGATCTTTTTCTGTACGTCGAAGTCCTCGCGGGCTACGAGGTCAAAGCGATCGAAGAAAGCCGAGAGCAGCGCCCGCAGGTTCTTTTCCATATCCTGCGCCGGGCCATCGCGCACTGCCTGGGCGATGCGCTTACCCAACTCGTCCAGCACGCTGTGATCGATCACTTTACCGAGCCCTTGAACAGGCTTGGAGCTTATCGCAGCTATTGGCGCACTGGTTTGACGCCAGCCATGGGCGCTCTGCACCAGGACAGTGCACAGGCCGCCTGTCCGCCGGTCGTACAGATGGTAAGCGCTTGAAAATAAATACCTAATAACCTGGCACGGCGGATGCTAACCCGAGAAGGGGTCTCCATTTTTCTTCCATTCACTTAGGGAGTGTCGATCATGCGTAAGAGTCTTCTCGCCCTTTCCACGGCTGCAGCGATAGGCGTGCCAGCGCTCGCGTCCGCGCAGCAAGCCGCAACCACGCCGCCTCCGTATACCTTTACCGGGAACGTATCGCTAGCCTCGGAGTACCTGTACCGCGGTATTGCGCAGACGCGCGGCAAGCCGGCGGTCCAAGGCGGGTTCGATTTTGCCCACTCGAGTGGCTTTTACCTCGGCACCTGGGGATCGAACATCAGCTGGATCAGCGACGGCGTACCCGGCGCCAGCGCAAGCATGGAGTGGGACGTGTACGGCGGCTACAAGGGGAGCTTCGCCAAAGACTTCGGCTACGACGTCGGTGCGCTGAGCTACATCTATCCCGGCACCGGATTCGGCAGCTTCGATCCCAACACGACCGAGATCTACGGCGCGTTGAGCTGGAAGTGGCTGACGGCGAAGTACTCGTACAGCGTGACGAAGCTGTTCGGATGGGTCAATCCCACCACGGGCGAAGATTCGAAGGGCAGCGGGTACTTCGATTTGACCGGCAACTACGACCTCGGGAGCGGCTTTGGGCTCGTAGGCCACGTCGGATATCAGGATGTTCGACACTATGGCGACGCGAGCTACACGGACTGGAAGATCGGCGCGACCAAGGATCTCGGTGTCGGAACGCTCGGCCTCTACTACTCCGACACGAACGCGAACGCCGACTGCGGCGGCGTATCCGCCCAGAACCCCTATTGCGTGAACAACTACGATCTTGGGAAGGGCCGCTTCCTGGTTACCTTCAGCAAGACTCTCTAGGGCACGGCGAGTCGTACCCAAGGCCAAGGAGCCAACATGAAATTCGTAACAGCCATCATCAAGCCGTTCAAGCTCGACGAGGTGCGTGAAGCCCTCTCGGCGATCGGCGTCCAGGGAGTCACCGTGACCGAGGTGAAAGGCTTCGGCAGGCAGAAAGGCCATACCGAGCTCTATCGCGGCGCGGAGTACGTGGTCGACTTCCTGCCCAAAGTGAAGGTCGAAGCCGCAATCAAGTCCGAGATGCTGGACCAAGTCGTCGAGGCAATCGAAAAGGCCGCCAACACCGGGAAGATCGGCGACGGAAAGATCTTCGTGTTCGACCTCGAAAAAGTCATTCGCATCCGCACCGGTGAAACCGATGCGGCGGCGCTCTAGGAGATCAAGATGAGAAAGCTCGTTTCAATCCTCTCGCTGCTGGCCGCGATCGGCGCATTCGCCGGTCAGGTCTCGGCCGAGGACATCAAGCCGGCGCCCGTATTGCTGGCCCAAGCGACGACGGCGCCCGCCCCAGCCGCGGCGACTCCGGCGCCCGCACCGGCACCCGCAGCGGCTCCGGCACCTGCGCCCAAGGAAGCCGTATCGGCGGACGCCGATCCCAGCATCAATCCCGGTGACACCGCTTGGATGCTCACCTCCATGGCCCTGGTGCTGATGATGACGATTCCCGGTCTGGGCCTGTTCTACGCCGGCATGGTGCGCAAGAAGAACGTGCTCGCCACGCTTGCGCAGAGCTTCGTCGTCACCTGCCTCGTCACGGTGCTGTGGTACATGATCGGCTACACGATCGCCTTCACCAACGGGGGTTCGTTCGTCGGCGACCTGTCGCGCCTGTTCCTGCAGGGCATGGAGAAAACCACGGTGAGCGGCCTGTCGGGTGCCGTGCCGGAGTCGGTCTTCATGAGCTTCCAGATGACCTTCGCGATCATCACCCCAGCGCTGATCGCTGGCGCATTCGCCGACCGGATGAAGTTCTCCGCGGTGGTGTGGTTCATGGGGATGTGGCTGATCTTCGTGTACTCGCCGATCGCGCATTGGGTGTGGGCGCCGACCGGCTGGCTTGCCAAGATGGGCGCTCTGGACTTCGCGGGCGGCACCGTCGTGCACATCAATGCCGGCGTAGCGGGTCTTGTGTGCGCGCTCGTGCTGGGCAAGCGCATCGGCTACCGCAAGGAGCCGATGGCGCCGCACAACCTGGTGCTCACGATGATCGGTGCCTCGCTCCTTTGGGTGGGCTGGTTCGGCTTCAACGCCGGATCGGCGGTCAGCGCCGGAGGACGCGCCGGAATGGCCATGGCCGTCACGCAGATTGCCACCGCCACCGCGGCGCTCGCCTGGATGTTCGCGGAGTGGATGGCCAAGGGCAAGCCCAGCCTGCTCGGCATGTGCTCGGGCGCAGTAGCGGGCCTGGTCGCCATTACCCCGGCCTCGGGCTTCGTCGGGCCGACAGGTGCCTTCATCATCGGCATCGCCGGGGGCGTGATCTGCTTCTGGACCGCGACCTATATGAAGAACATGCTCGGCTACGACGACTCGCTGGACGCCTTCGGCGTGCACGGCATCGGCGGAACCGTCGGCGCCATCCTGACCGGTGTGTTCGCGGTCAAGGCGATCGGCGGTACGGCGGGCGTACTCGAAGGCAATGGCGGGCAGTTCGTCACCCAGCTGATCGCCGTCGGGGCCGTTGCGGCCTACGATGCGATCGCCACCTTCATCATCCTCAAGGTGGTCGACATGTTCATCGGCCTGCGCGTGTCGGAAGAGCAGGAGCGCGAGGGCCTGGACATCACTCAGCACGGCGAGCAGGTCGTAAGCTGAGCGACAAGGCGGGGCCGCCGGCGACCGCCGGCGGCCATGCCGATCCCGACTTTGTGAGACGGACCTTCGGGTCCGTCTTTTTTTTTCCGTGGGCGGTAGCTTAGGATGCCAAATTGACATCCCGGAATCCCACTCCGGGGTTGTCGGAGGGGCAATGCCGGGCCAACTCAACGCAGCCGACGTACTGCTAGCGCGGGCGGGCGAAGCGTCGCTGCGCGCGCGACCCGCTATCCTGCAAGCGGAGGGCGGCGTCAGCTACGGCGAACTTGCGCAGCTTGCGGCCCGGGTAGCGAGCGCCTTGCGCGGCGCGGGTCTCGAGACAGGCGATCGCCTGTGCATGTTGATGGACGACTCGCCAATGTTCTGCGCCGCGTTCCTGGGCGCGCTCAAGGCCGGAATGGTCGCTGTGCCCGTGAATACCCGCCTGACCCCCTCCGACATCGGCTTTATTCTGGCCGACAGTGAAGCGCGGCTCGTGTTATTCGATCCCGCGCACGCCTCGCTCGCTGCGCAGGCGGCGGGCGGCCGCACGCGGCTCCAGCCCGCGCGCGATGGGCCGGGGTCACTGGAAGCGCTGGCACGCGACGCGGCGCCAATGCAAGCCTCGCATCCAACGCGCGCGGACGAGCCCGCCTTTTGGCTTTACTCCTCGGGCACGACCGGCCGGCCGAAGGCGATCCTGCACAGCCACGCAAACGCCTCGCAGGCGGGCAAGCTGTTGCGTGAAGTGGCCGCGGTGCGCCCCGGAACGGTGATCCTCGCCACCTCGAAGCTGTTCTTCGCCTTCGCGCTGGACAACGCTTTCACCGGTGCTCTCGCCTGTGGTGCGACGACGATCCTGAACGAGGACTGGCCAGAGCCCGAGGCGATCGCCGCGCAGGCGGAGCGCCACCGCCCGGGAGTCTTCTTCACCGTGCCCACCTTCTTTCGGCGGCTGCTCGCGCTTCCCAGGGAGAAACTGGCGCCGTTTGCGCGCATCCCGATCGTGGCCACCGGCGGCGAGCGTCTGCCTGATGCGATCCTGCGCCAGTGGCGAGCCGCTGTGGGCACCGAGATCCTGGTCTGCTACGGCATGTCCGAGACCTTCTGCAATGCGATCTCCAACTTTCCCGGCCGCACGCGGGAGGGCAGCACGGGCGTGCCGCTCGCCGGCGTCCAGACGCGCATCGTCGATGGCGCAGGCGCAGAGGTCGCTCCGGGCGAACCCGGGGTACTGTGGCTACGGCATCCGTCGCTTGCGCTCGGCTACAAGGATCCTGCCGCGACCGCGCACGCCTTTCGCGACGGCTGGTTCTGCACGGGTGACCTCTTTACGCGCGACGCGGACGGGTATTTCTACCATCAGGGGAGGTCCGACGAGCTGTACAAGGTGGCGGGGCAGTGGGTCCGCCCGGCCGAGCTCGAGGAGGCGGTGCTGCTCGATGACAACGTGCGCGAAGCCGCCTGCGTCGTGGTGCCCGATCAGGACGGCTTCGACCGGCTGGCGCTGTTCGTGGTGCCGCGCGACGCACCTGGCGCTGCCGCCTTGGCCGCACAACGCTGCGCCGCCGGCCTGCCCCGGCACAGTCAGCCAAAGTGGATACGTGAAGTGAGAGAATTGCCGCGCACCGCGACCGGCAAGATCCAGCGCTTTCGCCTGCGCGCGCAATTGAGCGCGGAATTCGGTTCGGCGCAATGAGAATACGATGAACGGCGCCGAACACCTGCTTGGCGAAGCCGCCCTCGCGCGCCACGGGGCGCGCATCGCCATTATTTTCGGAGACGAGCGCATCGCCTACGCCGAGCTCGCGCGCCGGGCGCGGCAGGCCGCGGGCGCGCTGGCCGAACTCGGTGTGTCGGCGGGCGATCGCGTGCTGCTGCTGATGCGCGACACGCCTGCCCTGGCCGCGGCCTGGCTCGGCTGTCTTTGGCACGGCGCGGTCGCGATCGCCCTCAACAGTCAGCTCTCGGAGGACGAGCTGCGCTTCGTGCGCTCCGACAGCGGCGCGCGCCTCGCGCTCGTCGAGGACGTGTTCGCGAGCGCCTTTCCGGCCTTCGTCACCGCTCTGGCGCAGGAGCGCAGGGTCGCGGTTTCCGGGCGCGCGCCCAACGGGGTTCCGTCATGGGACGAAGCCGCGCGAAGCGCCACGAGCGCTCAGGCATGCTTCCGCGCCGATCCCGACGATGCGGCGTTCTGGCTCTACTCGTCCGGCACCACGGGCCGGCCCAAGGGGATCATCCACACGCACAAGGACCTGCTCCCGGCCGGACAGGTGATGCGCGACGTCGTGCGCATCGAGCCGGGTGAGAAGGTGCTCGCCACCTCGCGCCTGTTCTTCGCCTATGGACTCGAGCACGCGCTGCTCGGCGTGCTGGCGGTCGGTGCGACCTCGGTATTGCACACCGACTGGTCCGACCTCGCACACGTGTGCGCGCTCGTGGCCGAGCACCGACCGGCCGCCTTCTTCAGCGTTCCATCGTTTTACCGTCGCCTGCTTGCGCTGGGCAGCGATGCGCTTGCCCCGTTCGCCGCCGTGCGGCATTGCTTCGCCGCCGGCGAGCGGCTACCCGAAGCGATGGTTGAACAATGGCGCGCTACGGTCGGACACGAGATCCTCTCGATTTACGGCATGTCCGAGACCTTTTCGGTAGCCATGGTGACCCCGGTCGGCACCTCGAACGGCCGGCGCACCGGACGGCTGCTACCCGGCGTCGAGGCACGGCTGGTCGCGCTCGAGGGACACGAGGCTGCGGTCGCCGAGCCCGGCGTGCTGTGGCTGCGGCATCCTGCGCTCGCGCTCGGCTACGCAAACCGCAAGGAGCTGACTCGCGAGCAATTCCGCGACGGTTGGTTCTGTACGAAAGACGTGTTCGTACGCGACGCGGAAGGCTTCTACGCACACCAGGGCCGCGCGGACGAGCTGGTGAAGGTCGCCGGACAGTGGGTCAAGCCGGGCGAACTCGAGGAAGCAGTGCTCGGCGAGCCTTCGATCGCCGAAGCGGTATGCGTGCTGGTGCCGGATGGCGACGGCTTCGACCGGCTCGCGCTGTTCATTGCGCCGACCGGCGATGCGCAAGCCGCGGTGGCGGCCGCGGCGCGAGCCTGCGAGGCCAAGCTGCCGCGCCACAAGCGGCCTAAGTGGATCCGCGCCGCGCAGGACCTTCCGCGCACGGCGACGGGCAAGATCCAGCGCTTCAAGCTGCGCGAAATGCTTCAGCGCGAGCTTCAAGCGAGGGCATAGAATCGCGCTTTTTCGAACGCGGCACTTCACCCAGAGGACAGCATGGCCTACGCAATCCCGCTTTGGACGCCTCCCTCGCTTCCCGTCGTCGGTTCCTCCGACTTGTTCCCCGTGCGACGCATCTTTTGTGTCGGCCGAAACTACGTCGAGCACCAGAAGGAGATGGGCGGCGATGGTCGCGAGGCACCGTTCTTCTTCATCAAATCCGCGCATTCACTGGTCGCGCCGGGCGGGGCGGTTCATTACCCGCCCAAGACTGCCAATTACCACTACGAGACGGAAATGGTCGTGGCCCTTGCCAAGGGCGGCCGGCGCATCGATGCGAAGAAAGCAAACGATCTCGTGTTCGGCTATGGCGTGGGCCTGGATATGACGCGGCGCGACCTGCAGCAATGGGGCAAGGACCATGGCCGTCCCTGGGATTTCGGCAAGGACTTCGACGAGGCAGCGCCCTGCAGTGCGCTCACGCCCGCCGCGCGCATCGGCCATCCCTCCAAGGGCGCGATCATGCTGACGGTGAACGGCAAGGAACGGCAGAAGGCGGACCTGTCCGACATGATCTGGTCGGTTCCCGAGCAAATCGCGTATCTCTCGGAGTACTACACGCTCGAGCCGGGCGATCTCATCTTTTCGGGCACACCGGCGGGAGTCGGTCCGGTCAAGCCCGGCGACGAGCTGGAGGCGCGCATCGATGGCGTCGGCGAGCTGAAGGTGAAAATCGTGCCGGCCTTATGAGGCTGTACACCTACTATCGCAGCTCCGCTGCGTTTCGCGTGCGCATTGCGCTGAACCTCAAAGGACTGCAATACGAACCGCAGTTCGTGCACCTCGCCAGAGGCGAGCAGCGCAGGCCCGAATACCTCTCCGTGAATCCGCAGGGACTGGTGCCCGCACTCATCGACGACGGGCACTTGCTTACGCAATCGCTCGCCATCATCGAGTACCTCGAGGAAACGCATCCCAGCGCGCCGCTGCTACCCAGGGACCCGCTCGGCCGCGCCAGGGTACGCTCGCTCGCGCTCCTCGTCGCCTGCGAGATCCATCCGCTGAACAACCAGCGCACATTGAATTACCTGGTAAACGAGCTGGGGCGCAGCGAGGATGACAAGAGCCGCTGGTACGGCTACTGGATCCATGACGGCATGGCGAAGCTCGAGGCGGACCTCGAGCGCGGCGGGAGCGGAAAGTATTGCCATGGCGACGTGCCCGGCATGGCCGATTGCTGCTTGGTGCCGCAGGTATTCAATGCCAAGCGCTTCAGCTGCGACCTGTCGCATGCGCCCCGCGTGATGCGCATTTTCGAGCAGTGCATGCAGCTGGAAGCATTCCAGCGCGCACAGCCATCGAGACAACCGGACGCGGAGTAGGCGGGTCGCGCGCGCCTGCTCGGCTTTACCTCTGCAGTGCCAGGAACACCTCGCGCCCTTTGTCGGTCAGGAACGGCTCGACCAGGAGTGCGAGGCCCTCGGCAACATAGCGCTTCAGCGTATACCGCTTGGCGAGTGCCCAGTGCTTCAGCGCCCAGGCATGGCAGAACATGACATGGGAATAGGCGAGCAGGTGCTCGTTTGCCGGCCTCATGTGGCCGGTCTCGATGCATTCGCGGATGCACGCCTCCAGCAGGCGGTTGGTACGTGCCTCTCCCTCCATCAGCAGAACGCGGCGCTCGGCACGTAGCGATTTGCTCGACCGGTAAGTCAGGACCGTCGCGTCTGGCATGCGGTCGACCACGGAGCAGTAGGTGGCGAGCGCGTGGCACAAGCGCGCCACCGGGTTCCCTACGTCCTCCAGAGCGCGCGGGATCTCCTTTTCATAGCTCTCGAGCACTTGCATCAAAGCGAGCAGCAGTAGATCGTCCTTGTCGCGGAAGTATTGGTAGACGAGGCCCGTACTGATCCCGGCTTCGCGCGCGATCTGCTGGATCGTGGTCGTGTAGTACCCGTGCGCGGAAAAGAGCTTCACCGCCGCGCCGACGATCTGGCGACGGCGCTCCTCCACCAGACGGGGGTCGGCAACCTGACTTTCGACGAAGCCCGGCGGCTGCGAGGGCGCGGCGCGCGGGCGTGAAGCGGCGGGCCGACCTCGTTTGGCGCCGCCGCCGATCGGCATCAGTTGCCCTCGAACTGCGGCTTTTGCTTGTTGACGAACGCATTGTAGGCGCGCTCGAAATCGCCGGTCTGCATGCAGATCGCCTGTGCCTCGGCCTCGGTTTCGAGCGCCTGCTCGATCGAAAGGCTCCATTCCTGATGCAGGCACTTTTTGGTCATGGAATGCGCGAATGCCGGTCCGCCGGCGAGCGAATGCGCCATTTCTTGGGCGCGCGAGAGCAGCCTATCCTTCGGGACGATCTCGTTGTAGTAGCCCCAGGCTAGGCCTTCCTCGGCGCTCATGCTGCGGCCTGTGTAGAGCAGCTCCGAGGCTCGGCCTTGGCCGATGATGCGCGGCAGAATGGCGCAGGCTCCCATGTCGCATCCGGCGAGGCCGACGCGCACGAACAGGAACGCGGTCTTGCACTCGGGCGTGCCATAGCGCAGGTCGCTCGCCATGGTGATGATGGCGCCGGCTCCGGCGCACACACCGTCGACCGCGGCGATGATCGGCTGCGGGCAGGTGCGCATTTCCTTCACCAAGTTGCCGGTCATGCGCGTGAAGCTCATCAGGCCGGTCATGTCCATCTTGACGAGCGGCCCGATGATGTCGTGCACGTCGCCACCCGAGCAGAAATTTCCGCCCTCGCCGGTGAACACGACGGCGCGCACGTCGTCGGCGTACTGCAGCTTGTGAAACGTGTCGCGCAATTCCGCATAGCTTTCGAAGGTAAGCGGATTCTTGCGCTCGGGCCGATTCAGCGTGATCGTGCCCACGCGGTCCTGGACTTGCCACTTGAAGTGCTGCGGCCGCCATTCGGCGGCTTTCAGTTTGTACATGTCTTTCCTTCCTGTCCTTGGGAAATTCTCAGCCGACCATCGTCAATCCGCCGCTAACCGAGAGCACCTGGCCCGTGATGAAGTCGGAGCGCGCACTGGCAAAAAACAGTACTGCATCGGCGATCTCGGAAGGTTTGGCGAGCCGTTGCATCGGAGTAACGCGGACAAAGGCTTCGCGGTGCCTCTCCGGCACCGCCGCAAGCAGCGGCGTGTCCGTTGGACCGGGGCACACGCAGTTCACGTTCACGTTGAAGCGCGCCATCTCACGTGCCAGGGACTTGGTAAACGCGATCGCGCCTCCCTTTGCGCCAGCGTATACGCTTTCACCGAGGCTGCCGACGCGCCCGGCGTCGCTCGAGACGGTGACGACCTTCCCCGTCTTACGCTCGATCATCGGGTCGAGGAAGGCGCGCGTCACGGCGATCGGGCCGAACAGGTTGAGATCGATCACTTTGCGCCAGAAGTCGGGTGTGTTCTTCACGAACGGCTCGACCCTGCCCCACCCGGCGACGTTGACCACGATGTCGACGTGCCCGCGGCGCGCCACCGCGGTCACTCGAAACGCCTCGATCGAAGCGAGGTCGGTGACGTCCAGGCGGAGAAAGTCGGCGGCACCGCCGCCCGCGCGAATCGCCTGTGCCGCCTCCTCGCCCTTCGCCTCGGCGACATCGCCCAGCAGCACCTGCGCGCCCGCCGCAGCGAGCGTTTCGGCCGTCGCGCGCCCAATGCCCGATGCCGCGCCGGTGACGACTGCCGTCTTGCCATCCAATCGCATGGTCGCGCCTCCTCAAAGAATGTTGAATGATTGCTCATTCATTTAATGGCGTCAACGGCAACGAATGGTGGGACGGCGCGCTCAGCGCTGGCCGCGCGAGCGTAAGAGTGCCCCAAACGGACGATCAACTTCGTCGATATGCCTGAAAAGCCAGTCCTGAAGAAAATGTGAGCTGTCACTCACACTTGTCGCGTCAAGCCTGGTCGTGAAGCGCATCAGCCCCTCGAGGAGGTGCTGGTGCTCGCCGCGGTGGCGCTCTGCGCTCGCCCCGACTTCATCCATCAAGCGCTCTTCAGTCGCGAAATGATGCTCGGTATAGCGCACCAACTCCCTGAGCGAGGCGACCAACTCCTCGAGGTCCGCGCCCCGCCCCAGCGCGTCCTGCAGGCGATTGATGAGGTCCAGCAGGTGGCGGTGCTGGCCGTCGATCACCTCGATCCCGACTTCGTAACGCGTGCTCCAGCGCGCGGGCTCGCGCGGCGCGCCCTGCGCGCCAGGTGGGGTGCCGCGCCGCGGGCCGTGCCCCGTAATGTCGAACACCGCCACGACGCTCGCCGGCCCGTCAGGAAGCCGCACGCGCGTAGCCGAAAGCTCGACGTCGAAACGCGATCCGTCGCTGCGCAGACCGCGGGCGGCTACCACGTCCGCGCCAGCCCCGCGGGCGCCCTGCGACACCCGCTCTCGATCGCGCTCGTCGAACAGCTCGGCGAGCGGCCGCGCAAGAGCGCCCGCCACGAAGCCGAACAAGCGCTCAAAGCCCGGGCTCGCATGCACGATGATGCCGTCACGCACGACGGCCAGCGCGAGCAGCTGAGCCTCGACCAGCGCTTCGACGCAGGCGCTCTCGAGCGCGGCCTGCGCGGCGCGCGGATCGTGCGTCTTCGGGTCGACCACGGCCGTCCCTTAGACGGTCGCACGAAACAGCATTTTCAGCTCCTCGCTGATCGACTCGCCCTTGAGGGCGCCGCCCGGGCCGCTCGCGCGGCGCGCCCATACTCGCGTCTCCGATCCCTCGGCGAGCAGCGTGCCGTCATCCCGCAGGACGCGATGCGACAGCACGAACGACTTGCCGCCCCAGCGCAGCACGCGCGACCGTACTTCGCACCGGTCGCCATGCACCGGCGAAGCCCTGAATTCGCAGTTCGCGGCCACCAGCGGCATTGCCAGGTGCTCGTCGCGCATGCGCTTCACGTCGTAGCCCACCTGAGCGAAAAAGTTCCACGTCGCCGCGTCGAACCAGCGGAAATACGTCGGATAGAAGATGATGCCCGCGGGGTCGCAGTCGCCCCAGTGCACCTCGCAGGCAAACCTGCCGGTGATCGAGTTGAAATCGCCGTCGGCCATTGCGTCCATCTCTCAGCACTGCTCCCAGGGAAGCCCATCGAAGCGCCACCCGGCGATCGTGTTTCGCTGGTGGCGCTCGTTCATCTCACCCTCGAATCCGTTCACCACGTTGTATACGCGGGCGAAGCCCGCGCCCTCCAGCGCTCCCCCGGCTTCTTGCGAGCGATTGCCGCTGCGGCAGATGAGGACGATCGGCCGCACGGCATGGTTGGTGCCGGCCAGCTTCTTCACCTGCCCGACGAAGTGCGGGTTGACGTCCCAGTCCGGCCCGTCGTTCCAGGCAACGTGCAGTGCGCCGACCGGATGCCCTACGAACAGGTATTCCATTTCGCTGCGGCAATCGATGAACAGCGCGCTCGGGTTCTGCTGCAGGAAGGCGTAGGCTTCCTTGGGCTGGAGATGCTGCATCGGGGTGGCTCCGCGAAGGTTCCGGATTATACGCGCGCTCGCCAAGTGGTTGACACGAAAGGGGTAGGGCGGCAGACTGCGTCCTGCGCCGATTTGATGTTCAGCTTGCGGGCGCCGACCCGCCGCCGGGCGGTGAAAAAGAAGTGCCGCTAAAGAGACGCGTGCCGCATCAGGCAAGAGGGCCCGTTTCAAGCGAAAGCTGAACGGGCTTTTTGTTTTACGAATCGACATGACCCAGCCTGCCCGCGCCGCGAAGCTCGAAGCAGTGCTCGCCGAGCGCATCCTCGTGCTCGATGGTGCCATGGGCACCATGATCCAGGCCGAGCGGCTGGACGAATCGCAGTACCGCGGCGAGCGCTTTCGGGGTTGGCCACGCGAGCTGCGCGGCAATAACGACCTCCTGTGCATCACGCGACCCGCGCTCATCGGGCACATCCATGCGCAGTACCTCGAGGCCGGCGCCGACATCATCGAGACCAATACATTTAACTCGACTGCGGCGTCGCTGGCCGACTACGGCATGGAAGCGCTGGCGTACGAGCTGAATCTGGCCGGCGCGCGGCTCGCGGTAGACATCGCGCGAAGCTACGAAGCCCGAAATCCGGCCAAGCCGCGCTTCGTCGCCGGAGTTCTCGGACCGACGAGCAAGACTGCCTCGATCTCACCGGATGTGAACGACCCGGGCTTTCGCAACGTGGACTTCGATCAACTGGTTGCGGCCTATGGCGAAGCGCTGCGCGGGCTCCTTGACGGCGGCGTCGATCTGATACTGGTCGAAACGGTGTTCGACACCCTGAACGCGAAGGCTGCGCTGTTCGCCATCGAGGAAGCGTTCGAAGGGCGCAGCGCACGCTTGCCGGTAATCGTATCGGGGACGATTACCGATGCGTCCGGCCGGACGCTGTCGGGTCAGACGACCGAGGCCTTCTACAACTCCGTGCGCCACGTGCGCCCGCTCGCGGTCGGGCTGAACTGCGCACTCGGCGCGCAAGAACTGCGCGCCCACGTGGAGGAACTGTCGAGTGTGGCGCAGACCTACGTGTCCTGCCATCCGAATGCAGGGCTGCCCAACGCGTTCGGCGAGTACGACGACACGCCCGACTCGATGGCGCAGCAAATGGGCGAGTGGGCGCGAAACGGCTGGCTGAATATCGCGGGCGGGTGCTGCGGCACGACGCCGCGGCATATTCGTGCCATTGCCGATGCGGTGGCCGGTCTCGCACCGCGGATGATTCCCCAACTTCCGGCCAAGCTGCGGCTCGCAGGCCTCGAACCGCTCAATGTCGGAGACGACTCGCTGTTCGTCAATATCGGCGAGCGCACCAACGTCACGGGCTCGAAGGCCTTCGCGCGGCTCGTCCTGGCAGGCGACTACGCGGGTGCGCTGTCCGTCGCGCGCCAGCAGGTCGAGAACGGCGCCCAGATCATCGACGTCAACATGGACGAGGCGATGCTCGACTCGGAGAAGGCGATGACGACCTTCCTGAGGTTGATTGCCGCGGAGCCCGACATCGCGCGCGTGCCGGTCATGATCGATTCCTCGAAGTGGAGCGTCATCGAGGCGGGCCTCAAGTGCGTGCAGGGCAAAGGTATCGTCAATTCGATCAGCCTGAAGGAAGGCGAAGCGGAGTTCCTGCGCCAGGCACGGCTGGTGCGCCGCTACGGCGCCGCAGCCGTGGTGATGGCTTTCGACGAGAAGGGCCAGGCCGACACCTTGCAACGGCGCATAGACATCTGCGCACGCTGCTACGAGCTGCTTACGCGTAAGGCGGACTTCCCGCCCGAGGACATCATCTTCGACCCGAACATTTTCGCCGTCGCGACCGGCCTGGAAGAGCACGCCCGCTATGGGATCGACTACCTCGATGCCGTCGCGTGGATCCGCAAGAACCTGGCGGCAGCAAAGGTGTCTGGCGGCGTCTCGAACTTGTCGTTCTCGTTCCGCGGCAATGACGCGGTTCGCGAGGCGATGCACACGGTGTTCCTCTATCACGCCGTGCGCGCCGGCATGTCGATGGGCATCGTGAACGCGGGGCAGCTCGGTGTGTACGAGGAGATCGAGCCGCAGCTGCGTGAACACGTGGAGGACGTGTTGTTCAACCGCCGGGGGGACGCCACCGAGCGCATGATCGAGTTCGCCAACTCGGTCAAAGGAGGAGCCAAGGACAAGGCGCGGGACGAGGCCTGGCGCGCAGGCACCGTCGAGGAACGGCTTACCCACGCTTTGGTGAGCGGTATCGCGACGCATGTGGTTGCGGATACCGAGGAGGCCCGACTGAAGTACGCGCGCCCGATCGAGGTGATCGAGGGTCCGCTGATGGACGGCATGAACGTCGTCGGCGATCTATTCGGCGCCGGCAAGATGTTCCTGCCGCAAGTGGTCAAGTCAGCGCGCGTGATGAAGCTCGCGGTGGCGCACCTCGTTCCGTTCATCGAAGCCGAGAAGGCACGCAGCGGCACGGCGGGGCGCGCAAAGGGAAAGGTCGTGATCGCAACTGTAAAAGGCGACGTGCACGACATCGGCAAGAACATCGTCACGGTTGTCCTGCAATGCAACAACTACGAGGTTCTGAATCTCGGGGTCATGGTCCCGGCGCAGACCATTCTCGAGACCGCGCGCCGCGAGAAGGCCGATGCGATCGGGCTATCCGGGCTCATCACCCCGTCGCTCGAGGAAATGGCGCACGTGGCGCGCGAGATGGAGCGCGAGGGATTCCGCATCCCCTTGCTCATCGGTGGGGCCACGACCTCCCGCGTGCACACCGCGGTTAAGATCGCGCCGAATTTCTCCGGCCCTGTCGTGTACGTGCCCGACGCATCGCGCAGCGTCCCCGTGGTGAGCAGCCTGCTGTCCGCGGAACAGCGCGACGGTTTCATCGCTGAGGTCCGCGCGGACTACGAGCGCATCCGGGTGCAGCACCGTGACAAACGAGGCCCCGGACCGCTGCACCCGATCGCCGAGGCGCGCAAGCTCGGCATGATGACCGACTGGTCCGCCTACCGGCCGCCCGCCCCGCGCAAGCCAGGCATTACCGTCCTGCGCGACTATCCCCTCGAGGAGCTGGTGCCCTACATCGACTGGACGCCGTTCTTCCAGACGTGGGAGCTTTCGGGGTCGTATCCGAAGATCTTGCAGGATCCGGTGGTTGGTGAGGCGGCGCGCAAGCTCTTTGCCGACGCCAAGCATGCGCTCGAGCGCCTGATCGCGGAAAAGTGGGTCGCCGCGCACGCGGTGATCGGGCTATTTCCGGCGGCGCAGGTGGGCGGCGACGACATCGAGATCTACGCCGACGAAGAGCGTCGCGCAACGCTCGCCACGTGGCACAACCTGCGCCAGCAAAACCACAAGCCGGCAGGCCGACCCAACCTCTGCCTCGCCGACTTCGTCGCGCCCAAGGAAACTCGGGTTCCCGACTACATCGGCGCCTTCGCCGTGACCGCCGGGAGCGGAATCGAACGCAAGCTCAGCGAATTCGAGGCCGCACACGACGACTACGGCGCGATCATGCTCAAGGCGCTCGCGGACCGGCTGGCCGAGGCGCTCGCCGAGCGAATGCACGAGCGGGTGCGCCGCGAGTTTTGGGGCTACGCCGCAGACGAGCGGCTCACGAACGAACAGCTCGTCGCCGAGCGCTATCGAGGCATACGGCCGGCGCCAGGCTATCCGGCCTGTCCCGACCATACCGAGAAGCGCGTGCTGTTCGAGCTGCTCGACGCGGGCGCGAACGCCCGCATAGAGCTCACCGAATCGTTCGCGATGCTTCCTGCCGCCTCGGTGTGCGGCTTCTATCTCTCGCATCCCGAGGCGAGCTATTTCGCCGTCGGCAAGATCGGCCGGGACCAGGTCGCAGACTATGCGCAGCGCAAATCGATCAGTCTTGCGGAGGCAGAGAAGTGGCTCGCGCCTTATCTGGCCTACGAGCCCGATCATTCGGCCACTACAAGCGCTGCGGCGTAGCTATAATCGCGCGCTCGGATCACATACACAGGTGGAGCGGGACCATATGGGCAAGGGCGACAAGCGCACACGGCGCGGAAAGATCTACAAGGGAAGCTACGGCAAGAGGCGTCCGCATCGCGCCAAGAAGAAATCCTCCTAACGGCGTCCTCCGCCGACGTGTCCGGCGCCGGCAAGTTGTTCATCGTGCTGGGCGCGCTGCTCGCTGCGCTAGGCGTTGCGCTGGGCGCATATGGGGCGCATGCGCTTAGAGCCAGGCTCGCGCCCGAGGTGCTCGCGGTCTACCAGACCGCGGTGCAGTACCACATGTGGCACGCGCTCGGCCTGGTCGGGGTCGGACTGCTGTGCAACGTGCTTCCCGCTAACGGCTGGCTGAGGACCTCCGGATGGCTGCTCGCGCTGGGCATCCTGCTCTTTTCGGGAAGCCTCTACCTGCTCGTGATGACCGGGACGCGCTGGCTCGGAGCTGTGACCCCGGTCGGGGGCGGTGCATTCATCTTTGGCTGGCTGGCCCTGGCGCTCGCGCTGTTACGCGCCTAGCGATTCGAGCGAAAGCAGCTCGTCGTCCGGCAACCGGATCACGCGACCCCATTCGACATATTGCGCGAGTGGCCATTCGTCGAGTACTCGCTGCAGCGGCGCCAGGTGCTGCGCATCGCCGAGCTCAAGCAGCACCCGCGCCGGGCGCCGCTCGCGCAGCAGCCGAGCGAGCAGGACTTGCGCCTCGACGCGGCCGAGGCAGCAGGGGCAGGCACGCGGGGTGAAAGCCACCCATCCGGGCCGCGCCGCCAGAGAGCGGGTGATCCACGCGCGCCGCTCGGCCCGTTCAGCACCGCTCACCACGTGCACGACGGCGCGGGTCACTTGCGCCAGAACGCAGGCGTGAAGAGCACCAACACGGTGAGCAGCTCAAGTCGCCCGAGCAGCATGGCACAGACGAGAAGCCAGGCCTGGAAATCGCTCAGGCCGGCGTAGCTCGCGCTCGGCCCGACCTGACCCAGGCCCGGCCCCAGGTTGTTGATGCATGCCACTACCGCCGAAAATGCAGTCGCCAAGTCGAGCCCCGTCGCCGCGAGCAGCATCGTGATCGCGATGATCGCGCTACCGTACACGAGCATGAACGCGAGCACGGCGAAGATGATGTTGTTTTCGATCACCTGCCCGGCGAGCTTGATGGGGATGTAGCCTCTGGGATGCACGATGCGCGCGAGCTCGCGGAACGCCTGCTTGAACATCAGGATCGCACGCAGCATCTTGATGCCGCCGCCCGTCGAACCCGAGCAGCTGGCGAAGGACGCCAGAAAGAGCATCCATAGTGGCGCGAACAGCGGCCACGCGCCGAAGTTGGTGTTCGAGTAGCCCGTCGACGTGGCCACCGACACCAGATTGAACGCGGTGAAGCGCAGCGCCGTGGCGAAGTCCGCGTACACCCCCTTCGCGTACAGGAACAATGCAACGCCGAAGATGCTCACGACGATCACCGCTATAAAGACACGTGCCTCGGCGTCCAGAAAATACGGGGCCGTGCTGCGCTTTCTCAAGACCTGGAAGTGTGTCGCGAAATTAATGCCCGCGATCATCATGAACACGATCGTCACCGCTTCGATGGCGGGCGAATTCCAGTGACTGAAGCTCGCGTCGTAGGACGAAAAGCCCCCGGTACTGATCGTAGTAAAGGCGTGCATGACGGCGTCCAGCCATGACATCCCGGCCCAGCGCAGCGCCAGTACGCAGGCGACTGTAAATACGCCATAGACGAACCACAGCCCCTTGGCTGTCTCTGTAATGCGCGGCGTGAGCTTGGTGTCCTTCATGGGTCCTGGCGTTTCCGCCCGCAGCGCCTGGCGTCCGCCGACGCCGAGCAGAGGCAGGATCCCCACCACCAGCACCAGAATGCCCAGTCCGCCAAGCCACTGCAGGAGGCAGCGCCACAGATTGATCGACGGGGGCAGCTGGTCGAGCCCGACCAGCGCCGTGGCACCGGTCGTGGTGAGGCCCGCCATCGCCTCGAAATACGCGTCGGTGAACGAAAGCCGTGGAAGATAGGAAAGCAGCGGCAGCGTGGCGAACCCGGGAAGGACCGTCCACGCGAGGGTGACCAGCAGAAAACCATCGCGCGCCTGCAATTCGCGTTTTGCCGCGCGCGTCGCCAACCAGGCAACGCCGCCAGCAACCAGGGTCACGACAATTGCGGCGTCGTAGGCCGACTCTGCACCGTCTGCAAGATAGAGCGAGACGCCGAGCGGCAACAGCATCGTCAGGGCGAGCATTACCACCATCACGCCCAGCAGGTTGATGACCACGGCGAGCCGCTGCATGGCTGCGCGTCCGAGAAATCAGAGAAAGCGCGCGCCGACCTGGAACAGCCGCTCGACCTTCGGCAGCGTCTTCTTGTCGGTCACGAACACGATGACGTGATCCTCCGCTTCGATCTTCGTGTCGTGATGCGCCATGACTACCTCGTTCTCGCGCACCAAGGCGCCGATCGTGGTCCCCGGGGGAAGGTCGATCTCCTCGATGCGCCGCCCGGTGACCCGGCAGGACTCCCGGTCCCCGTGCACCACCGCTTCGAGCGCCTCAGCGGCGCCGCGCCGCAGGCTATGCACAGCAACGACATCCCCGCGACGCACGTGAGCGAGCAGCTTGCCGATCGTCGCCTGTGCCGGTGATATGGCGATGTCTATCTCGCCGCTCTGCAACAGGTCGACGTAGGATCTGCGATTGATGAGCGCCACGACTCGTCGCGCTCCCATGCGCTTGGCCAGCAGGGAGCTCATGATGTTGTTCTCGTCATTGTTCGTGACCGCGACGAAAAGATCCATTTCGCCTATGTTCTCCTGCTCAAGCAGCTCCTCGTCGGTGGCGTCGCCGTTCAGCACCAGCGCGTGATTGACCCTCGCCGCCAGCAGCTCGCAACGGCGCTTGTTATGCTCGACGACTCGCACCGAATAGTCGTCCTCCAAAGCACGTGCGAGGCGCAAGCCGATATTCCCGCCACCGGCGATCATCACGCGCTTCACCGGGCGGTCCATGCGCCGCAGCTCGCGCATGACTTCGCGGATGTTTTTCTCTGGCGCGAGGCAAAAAACCTCGTCGCCAGCCTCGATCACGGTATTGCCATCGGGAACGATCGGACGGTCCTGGCGGAAAATCGCGACCACGCGCGTCTCGACGTTGGGGATGTGCCGCCGGATGTCCTTGAGCTGGTTGCCGACGAGCGGCCCGCCCTTGTAGGCGCGCACGCCCACCAGACTCACCTGTCCACCGGCGAAATCGAGAACCTGCAAGGCCTCCGGGAACTCAACGAGCTTGACGATGTATTCGGTCAGTACCTGCTCAGGGCAGATTGACAGGTCTACGTCGAAGCCCTCGGGCCCGAGCACCTTGACGTCATCCAGAAAATCGGTCGCCCGGATGCGCGCGATTCGGCGCGGCACGTTGAACATGCGAGCGGCAAGCTTGCAGGCGACGAGGTTGGTCTCGTCGGATTGCGTGACGGCAATCAGCAAGTCCGCGTCGTCTGCACCCGCTTCGGACAGCACTGAAGGATGAGATGCGCTGCCCAGAATCGTGCGCAGGTCAAGCCGATCGTGCAGAGCGCGCAGGCGCGCTGCGTCGACGTCCACGACTGTGATGTCGTTCTGTTCCGATACCAGGCTCTCGGCGACCGAGACGCCAACCTGGCCGGCGCCGAGAATAATGATCTTCACGACTTGCCGCTCCGCGGCGAAAACGGCCGCATTTTAGTCTTTTTCAGCCTTCATCGCGCCGTCCTACCGGCAGGCCGAGCGCCTTGAGCTTGCGATAAAGGTGCGTGCGCTCGAGGCCGGAGCGCTCTGCAACGCGCGACATGCTACCTTGTTCGAGCACCAGAAGGTTCTCGAAATACACGCGCTCAAACGCCTCGCGCGCTTCGCGATAGGGCCGGTCAAGTCCAAGTTGCGGCGCAGCGGGCACGTCGCCGCGCGTCGCGAGCACTCTCTCGACGTCCTCGAGCCCGATTTCCTCTTGAAGCGCTGTCAGCGCGAGATCCTTGACCACGCCTTCCAGCTCGACGAGGTTGCTGGGCCACGGGTGATGGCGCAGCGCGTTGAGCGCGGCGACCGACATCCGACGTGCCGGACAAGCGCGCGCTTCCACCAGTTGCGCTAGCATCATCGCTGCGAGGTCCGGCACGTCCTCGGCACATTCGCGCAGCGCGGGCAGCTTGAGCGTGAGTTCGGACAGCCGGGTCACCAACTCGGGATCGAAATCGCACTTCTCGACCAAGGTCTTCGCGTCGGACGGCGAGAACGAGACAATGCGCGTCTTGTACTTGTCCGTGCGCGCCAAAAGAAACTCAACGTTCTTCTGCTCGGGACGGGCGAGGCGCGTCAGGTCGCTGAGAAACAAGATGCCTCCGGCCGCGCGCGACAAGACTTCCGATATCGGCTCGGACAGCAATTCCGGCCCCACCAGGAACGGCGCCCCGGGAGCGAGCAGAAGGCGCGCGAATAGCTCGGCCTGCATTCCGCGCTCGCCACGCAACATGAGCGGTGCCGCCGCCAGAGCCACCTGGGAGAGGCGCCTCTTGGCATCGGCAAGCGCTGGCGAGCGGCCCAATGCGGCGAGCGACAGCTCACGCGGTGCGGGAACCTCCTGGTTGCGCAATGCTCGCTTCACTGTCGTCAGCAGTCTCTGCAGCGCAATCGGCTTTTCCAGAAAGTCGAGCGCACCGATGCGGGTTGCTTCCACCGCGGTCTCGATGGTTCCATGGCCGGACATCATGACCACGGGCATGGTCAACTGGCCGCACGCCGACCATTCCTTGAGCAAGGTGATGCCGTCCGTATCGGGCATCCAAATGTCGAGCAGCACGAGATCGGGCCGCTGTCGCTCGCGCACCTGACGCGCGGAGGCCGCGCTCTCGGCAAGCAGCACCTGATGCCCCTCGTCCGCGAGGATCTCCGACAGGAGCTCGCGGATGCCGACTTCGTCGTCTACGACCAGGATCTGAGCCATGAACGAGCGCTACGCCGGCACCTTGTTGAGATCACGCCGCCTTGACCACGGCCCTGCTCTTGTCGAGCGCGGGGAGCATGACACTCACGCACGCACCGCGCTCGGGTCGGTTCTCGATGGCAATGCTGCCGTGATGTTCGTCGACGATCTTTTTTACGATGGCCAGTCCAAGCCCGGTGCCTCGCGGCTTGCTGGTCACATACGGCTCGAAGATGCGAGTCATCAGCTCCTCCGGAAAGCCCGGGCCATTGTCACTCACCGACAGGCGCACCCGGTCACCAAGCGCTTCAGTGCGTACCTCGATTGTGGGGGCCGAGCGCCAGCTTCTCCCGCTCTCGAGCGCGTCTTGCGCGTTTTGTACGAGGTTGTGGATGACCTGCCGGATCTGCGCAGAGTCGGCAAGCACTGCCGGCAGTTCAGGGGCCAGGCGCTTGACGACCGGAACCTTCGAATTCTCGTACAGTGCAAGCACCTCCGTAACCAGTGCATTGAGGTCCAGATCGGCGAGCAACGGCGCCGGCAGGCGCGCATAGTCCCGGAAGGCATCTACCATAGATTTGAGCGCCGTGACCTGATTTACGATGGTTCGCGTGGCACGTCGCAGGATGTCGGCCTCTTCCTCCGGGACCTTGCCCGCCAGCTTCACCTCGAGGCGTTCGGCGGAAAGCTGGATCGGCGTGAGCGGATTCTTGATCTCGTGCGCAAGACGTCGCGCCACTTCGGCCCAAGCCGTCGCGCGCTGAGCCTGAATCAGCTGCGTAATGTCGTCGAATACCAGCACGAAGCCGCCCCCCGTTGAACCACGCAGCCCGGCTCCGCGCGCCAGAAGCGTTCTACCCTTGGCGCGCAGCTCGAGCTCGCGCTGCCACGTACGCTCGCCGTGCGCAACGAAACCCTCGCGCACCGCTCGCGCAAAGGTCTCGAGCGGGCCGCTCCAATCGCCGAGCGGTTTGCCCGAGAATGCATCGAGTTCACCGCCCAATATCGAGACAGCGCCATGATTGCTGATGGTTAGGCAAAGGTCGTGGTCGAATACGAGGACTCCCGCCGACAGATTCGCGAGGATGTTCTCAAGATTGGCCTTGGCGGTCTCCAGCGCCACTCGGTTCGTCTCCACCACCCGACGCGCCTCGTCCAGCTGACGCGTCATGGAGTTGAAGGACTCGGTCAAGACACCGAGCTCGTCGCGACTCGTGACTGGCGCACGTCTAGAGAAATCGCCGCGCGCGACCGCCTGTGTAGCCTGGGCGAGGTTGGCGAGCGGCTCCGAAAGTCGGTTCGACAGGATGACCGCAAGCGCGATGGCAACAAAAAGAGCCATCAAGAGCGCCAGGGTGAGCGTGACAATGTAGATGCGCTTAAGCCCCTGACGTGACAGCGCCAGCTCACGGTAGTCTCGGTAGGCGGCTTCGACTGCTTCTGCGCTGCGCGCGAAAGACACTGGTACGGTCTGGCGCAACTGCAGATAGCGCGCTTCGTCGGTGAGCGAGAGCGCGTTGATCGGGACCAGCACGCGCAGAGCGAGCGGCTTGCCGGCGGGAGCGTCGATCGCGGTATATCCGCGATCTGTACGCGCTTGCCTAAGCGCCTGTGCGCTCGGCAGATCCGGGACAAGCCGCGTCACGTCCTCGCTCGCGCTCGCGACGAGCCGGCCGCTGCCGGTTATGATCACGGCTTCCTGCACTCCAGCCTGTTCGCGCAGCCGATTGAGCATGGCGCCTTGCTCCGGCTGTGAATGGTCCGCGAGCTCCAGCGCCATCGCACGTACCTTGACGTTCATCTCGGACAGCATTTGATCGATCGCGCCCTGCGCCAGCGTTAAACCGCCCTCCAAGGCGGCGTCGACCTTGACGTCGAACCACGACTCGATGCTCTTACTCAGAAACTGCACGGACACCGTGTAGACGAGCAGGCCGGGCGCCAGCGCCATCATGGCGAACAGGACCAGGAAGCGAAGCGTCAGCCGGGAGCCGAAGACGCGCGCACGGTATTTTCGAGCGAGCGCGAGCACCTGATACGTGACGAGCCCTGCCAGGACCGCCGCGAGCGCTGCGTTAAGCGCGAGCAACAGTGGATAGTGCTTCTCGAACAGGCTCGTGTTGGCACTCGCCGTCGCGAGCAGAAACAGCAGCACGCCGGCCAGTGCGGCACCGATGATGAGCAGGGCTTTCATCGCTCGGTCGCCTCTTTTGGCTCGCGGCTCTCCACTGGCGCCGGTGGCTGCTGCGGCGGTCGGAACGGGAATACTTTCCATTCCGACTCGAACTGCCAATCACGACTGGTGAGGGCGCTCACCTGAAACGGCTTGGGAAGGAGGGAAGTGTCCAGACGCATGCGCACCGCGGCGTCGTAGGTGGCATCCGTAAGCGAGAGCGTGCGATCGACGACCAGCCAGTTCTGCAATCGCCTGAGCACGCTCAGGGCTTCCTCTAGCGTCGCGAAGTTCTGTTGCAGGACGCCGGTCGAGAGTCGGTAGTGCCGTGAGAGCGCGTGATACGAAAGCCTGACCTGCATTTGCTTCGATACCGGATGCTCGTTGAACCAGTACCAGCGACGCCGGGTGAGATCGAATTCGAAAACGAAATAAAGCGGTACGCCGCTGACAACCGCTTCGGCGAGAGCCGCTGGGAAGTCAAACCGGAATTCCGCGTTAAGCACCAGGCCTTCGTCGGTTGCACGCAGGTTGGCATCGTGGACCATAATGTCGGCGGCCCTGGCGTGGATCGCAGTCGCCAAAAGAAGCGCCGCAAAGACCCGGCTGATGAAGGCGACGCCTCGCATGGCTTGCCTCAGGCCCGCTTCGTTAGCAGAGCGAAATAAAAACCGTCGTGCTCGGTGTCCGGCAGGAGCTGAGCCGCTGCGCCGCCCGGCAACGCAAGCCTCTGCGCCTGCGGCGTACGCGCGCCGAACGCGCCGATGACGGACTCATTTTCCTCGGCGAAGACCGAGCAGGTGACATACAGCAATTTACCACCCGGTGCGAGCACGCGCCAAAGCGCATCGAGAATCGCTGACTGACGCCTCGCGAACCCCGCAATGTCGCTTGCCCTGCGCAGCCACTTAATGTCCGGATTCCTTCGCACTACCCCCGACGACGAACACGGCACATCGGCGAGGATGCGGTCAAACTCCGCGCCGTCCCACCAAGCGTCGAGTCGAGAGCAGTCGGCGATCTTCACTTGAGCGCGCAAGCCCAGGCGCGCGAAGTTCCGCTCCATCTGTGCGCCGCGCAGCGCGTCCGCATCCAGTGCTGTAAGGGAGACCGCCGCGGCTTCCAGGATGTGTGCGGCCTTGCCGCCCGGCGCCGCGCATGCGTCCAATACGCGTTGCCCATCGGCCAGATCCAGGAAGGGCGCCGCGCGTTGCGCACCCGCGTCTTGCACCGAAACCTCGCCGGACATGAACCCGGGCAGGCGCGCGACTGGAACGGGGCGCTCAAGCAACAGGGTCGCTTCAGCGAGCGCACGCGCGGCGAAACCTTCTGCCTCCAGACGCGCGAGATATTCACCCACACTGGCGCGCCGCAGATTTACGCGTAGCGCCATCGGTGGGCGGCTGTTGCCTGACTCCAGCACTTCCTGCCATTTGTCGGGATAGGCCCTTCTCAGGGCTTCGATCCACCATCCAGGATGCCACCAGCGCGCTTGCTCATCGGCAGCTATCGCGGCCTCTATCGCTGCTCGGTCACGCAATAGGCGGCGCAGAACCGCATTCACAAAACCCTTCGCGCGGTGCAGGCCCAACGGCCCGCACGCGCGCACCGCCTGGTCAACAACGGTGTAGGGCGCGTAGCGGCCCGAATCGAGCGCATAGAAGGAGCACCACAGCAAGGCGCTCGCCGTTAAATCGGTTCCGCCGCGCGTCGTCAGTTGCCGCTCGAGGGCTTGCACGCGTCCAAAGCGGCGCAAGGTGCCGTGTGCAAGATCGATCAGCGCCGCGCGCGGCAAGTCACCTTCTTCGGCTGCGCGCTCCAATTCGCCTGTTAGGCTGCGCCCGCTCGCGACGGCCGCAACCAACCGCGTCGTCTCGCAGAGCAGCTCGGCGAGCGGGGGCGTGCCCAAGACCGGGGTTTGGGCAGATCCGGCAGCCAAGTTCAGGGTTCCTCGCGCAGCGCGCCGAAGCGAGTTCCTGGCGCGAGCGATCTGCCGCGCAGAAATTCGGCAGCCGTCAGCCGCCTGCCGCCGGCACGCTGCAGTTCCGTAACCAGAAGTGCACCTTCGCCGCAGGCGATCACGATGCCATGCACGTTGGCGACGAGCACCTCCCCGGGAGCGCCGCTTGCTTCCGTGGGCCGCGCCCGCCAAATCTTGAGCGCGTCGCCTCCCAAATACGTGGCGGCCCCAGGCACGGGTCGGAAAGCGCGGATAGCGCGGCTCAGCTCGCTCGCGGGGCGCGTCCAGTCAAGGACGGATTCGTGTTTTTCGATCTTGGTGGCGTATCTGACCCCCTCGGCAGGCTGCGTGATCGGATGCACATCGCCCGCTGCGAGCTTGGCCACGACATCTACGATCATCCTCGCGCCCAGCTCCGCGAGCTTGTCCTCAAGGGTGCCCGCGTCGTCCGCGTCGTCAATCCGCAGTACCGCTTGCGCGAGCATAGGGCCTGTGTCCAACCCGGCGTCCATCTTGATAATCGTGATCCCGGTTTCGCGATCGCCTGCGAGCAATGCGCGCTGGATCGGGGCGGCGCCACGCCAGCGGGGCAGCAGCGAAGCGTGAATATTCAAGGCGCCGAGGCGCGCGCTGTCGAGCACGGCCTGCGGCAGGATGAGCCCGTAGGCTGCGACCACGAGCAGCTCCGGGTTCGCCGCGGCGATCGGCGCGAGTGCGCCGGGTTCCTTGAACGAAGCCGGCTGATGCACCTCCAACCCGCGATCAAGCGCAATCCGCTTTACGGCGCTCGCCTTCGGGTACATGCCCCGCCCTGCAGGTCGATCCGGCTGCGTCAACACCAGCGGTACGTCATGCCCCGCATCGAACAAGGCGTCGAACGCACGCGCGGCGAACTCTGTTGTGCCTGCGAACACGATGCGCATTACCGGTGCTCTTCGCTGGCCGCCGGCGGGCGGCCGTGCAATTGGCCCGGAGCGGGGACTCCCGCTCCAAGCCGGTCTATGCGCTCTTGCGCAGCTGCTTGGCCAGGCGAGCGCGTATGCGCTGCTGTTTGAGTTGCGAAAGGTAGTCGACGAAGACCTTGCCCTTGAGGTGATCCATCTCGTGCTGGATGCATACCGAGAGCAGGCCCTGCGCCTCAAGCGTGAATGAAACGCCGTTCTGGTCGTACGCGCGCACCTTTACGCGCTCGGCGCGCTCGACCATCTCGTAGATGCCTGGAACGGAAAGGCAACCCTCTTCGATGTCCGACACACCGGTCGCATCGAGGATCTCAGGGTTGACCAACACGATCAGGGAGTCACGACGCTCTGAAACATCGATGACGATCACCTGCTTGTGCACGTCGACCTGCGTCGCGGCCAAACCGATACCCGGCGCCGCATACATGGTTTCGGTCATATCGTCGACGAGCTTCTTCAGCCCATCATCGAAGACGGTCACCGGCGCCGCGGTCTTGTGGAGGCGGGCATCGGGGTACCGGAGAATGTTTAGGAGCGCCATGAATTAGGAAATCGCTTGCTGTGTGAAATAATTACATGCACAATCTCAGGCAGCATGTAAGCTAATTGAGCTTTTATGCTACATTTGTGCGAGTAATCGGCCTTTCAAGCCGGCCCGGAGACCCAAGAAAAGATCGGGGGCCCCATGTACGAGCAATTACGTAAGTCTATCACAGCGCTCGCTTTTGTCGTAGCGAGTCTCGCCTGGGGCCAGGCGGTAGGACAGGATCCAAAGGCTCCCCCGGCAATCAGCCCGAATGCCCCCGACCGGTACGTCGTCGTGCCAGGAGACACCCTTTGGGGAATCGCCGAGCGGTTCACGAACTCACCGTGGCGGTGGCCTGAACTTTGGGGCCTAAACAGGGACCAGATCAAGAACCCCCACCTTATTTACCCTGGAGACGTGATCGTGCTCGACCGCGCTACCGGTCGGCTGTCGCTCGCCCAGGGAACCGTTCGCCTGGAACCACGGGTCCGGGTGCTCGGATCGACGGATACCGCTATTCCGAGCATTCCTGCATCCGTAATCGAGCCCTTTCTCAGCCAGCCGCTCGTGATCGAACCAGACGGGCTCGACAACGCGCCAACCATCGTAGCGACGCAGGAGGACAGAGTATTTCTCGGCGCCGGTAACCGCGCGTACGTGAGGGGAATGGGCGACTCGAAAGAACTGGATTGGAGCGTCTATCGCCCTGGCAAAGCCCTCATCGATCCCGACACGGATCGCACCCTCGGCTATGAAGCCATCTACTTGGGGAGCGCGCGCGTAATACGCGCGGGCGAGCCGAGCACTGTTCAGCTTACCAAGGTCACGCAAGAAGTCGGGCGTGGCGACAAGCTCATTCCGTCCGGACCGCCGCAGGCGGTCGACTACGCACCGCATGCGCCGCGCGTCTTCATCAGGGGCCGCGTCATGTCGATCTACGAAGGTCTGAGCAAAGTTGGCGAGGCAGGCCCAAACTCGATCATTACGATCAATCGCGGCCGCGCCGATGGCATCGAGGTCGGGCACATCATGGCCTTGTATCGGTACGGAGCGACCGTGACTGAGCCAGCCAAAGATCCATATCAGCCCGGGAAGAAGATCGATTTGCCCGAGGAGCGCTATGGGCTGGTATTTGTGTTCCGAGTCTTCGACCGGGTATCCTATGCGCTGGTGATGAGGATCACGAGGCCGGTGCATCCGCTAGATGTCGTGCAGAACCCCTGACGAGGAAAACCATAACCACGGCGGTCCGCGCGTGGCGCCGCCAAGCCGCTGGAAAAGCGGTCATCACCTCGCCCCACCCGCATGACGCCGGATCCGGGGCTCGCGAGCTGGCTTCGACTCACACTTACGCCCGGCCTAGGCGCCGCTAGCATCCGCGAACTGCTCAAGCAGTTCGGGCTCCCCGAAAATGTGCTTGCGCGCCCGCGCAAGGAGATTGCGCAGATTGCGCCACGCGCCGCCGTGTCTGCAATCGATTCAGACGAGGTATCGCGCGGCGTTGCCGCCGCCCTCGAGTGGGCGCACAAGCCTGGGCACGCGCTCGTTACGCTCGCTGATCAGGACTATCCGAAGCTATTGCTCGAAATCTCCGATCCGCCGTCCTTACTCTACGCGAGGGGAAGGCTCGAGTTGTTGAATCGCCCGTCGCTAGCGGTTGTCGGCAGCCGAAACGCCACTGCGCAAGGAGAGCGCAACGCCGAAAGTTTCTCCCGTGCGTTCAGCGAGAACGGGCTGTGCATCGTTTCCGGCCTCGCCCTGGGAATCGACGCGGCAGCCCATCGCGGAGGCCTTGCCGGTCCGGGCTCGACCATCGCGGTGCTGGGGACGGGGATCGACGTCGCCTACCCCGCGCGCAATGCTGCGCTCGCGGACGAGATCGCGCATGCCGGGCTGCTGCTCTCCGAGTTCCCGCTCGGCTCCAAGGCAAGCGCTCACAACTTTCCCCGCCGCAACAGGCTTATCAGCGGACTCGCGCAGGGCTGTCTGGTCGTCGAAGCAGCGCTAGCGTCAGGCTCCCTGATCACGGCGCGCGCCGCAGCTGAGCAAGGACGAGATGTCTTCGCTGTTCCGGGGTCGATTCATTCGCCGCTGTCGAAGGGCTGCCATGCACTCATTAAGTCCGGGGCGAAGCTGGTCGAATGCGCGGAAGACGTCCTCGCCGAGCTCTCCGCATTTCGGCGCACTGGCTATGCGTCGACCGCCCACCCGCGGGCGAACGCCGGGGAGTCGGAGCAGGAACCCCTTCTCGTGCACATGGGCTTCGACCCCGTGGACGTCGATTCGCTATGCTCGCGGGCCGGACTGAGCCCCGAGCAAGTGTCGTCGGAGCTGCTGCGACTCGAACTCGCCGGGCGCATCGCCGCGTTGCCCGGCGGGCTGTATCAACGTCTCAACTGAGGAGAATAACAACATGTACGACATCCTCGTTTACGTGTTCGAGAACTGCCAGCAAGCCGATATTGCGCATGACAGCGAACTGGTGGCGAAGAAGCTGTCGGCAGCGGGATTCGAGGACGACGACATCAGCGAGGCCCTGTCGTGGCTGGCTGGGGTCGTACGCGTCATACATCGCGACTTGGCGCCACTACCCGACCTAGGCGTCACGTTCAGAGCCTACGCACCCAGAGAGCTCGCCAAACTCGATGCCGAATGTCGCGGTTTCCTCCTCACCTTGGAACAGTCAGGCATACTCGCGCCGGGTACTCGGGAGCATGTGATTGAGCGCGCGCTGGCCGCGACGGGTGACACGCTCTCGCTCGAGCAACTGAAGCTGATTGTGCTGATGGTGCTGTGGAACCAGCAGACACCCACGAGCCGGCTTCTCGCCGAGGATCTGTTCGCTATCCACGGTGATCGGCTACCGAGCTAGGCTTCGCGCACACGAGCGCTCGCGCGCCCGGCAACAGCACTGCGCGACCTGACGCGCGGTTGCTGCTTCGGCACTTTTGCACTTATCATCTGCGGCCTTTCGGCGCCCCCCAGGCTTTCAATGGCGAAGAAGCTCATCATTGCGGAGAAACCGTCTGTCGCAGCCGATATTGCGCGTGCGATCGGTGGCTTCGCGCGCAAGGGAGACTACTTCGAAAGCGACGATTATGTTCTGTCGTCCGCCGTGGGGCATCTGCTCGAGCTCGTAGTGCCGGAAAAATACGAGGTGAAGAAGGGCAAGTGGTCGTTCGCCAACCTCCCGGTAATCCCGCCGCATTTCGAGCTCGCGCCCATCGAACGCAGCGAGGAGCGACTCAACCTGTTGCTGCGCCTGATGAAACGCAAGGACATCGTCGGCGTGGTTAACGCTTGCGACGCAGGACGCGAAGGCGAGCTTATCTTCCGCTGCATCGTCCAGTATGCGCGAATAAAAAAGCCGATTGAAAGGCTGTGGCTACAGTCGATGACGACGCAGGCCATTCGCGACAGTTTTGACGCGTTGCGCCGCGACAAGGACATGTTGCCGCTCGCCGACGCCGCAAAGTCTCGCTCCGAGGCTGACTGGCTGGTCGGCATTAACGGCACTCGCGCCATGACGGCCTTCAATTCCAAGGAGGGGGGCTTCTATTTAACCACGGTAGGACGCGTTCAGACGCCAACGCTCGCGATCCTTGTCGACCGTGAGGAGCGAATTCGGAATTTCGTGGCGCGCGACTATTGGGAGGTACACGCGCGCTTCGGTGCCGCTGCAGGGGAGTATCCGGGGCGCTGGTATGACCCGACGTTCAAGAAAGGGGACGACGCGGAGCAACGAGCAGAGCGCCTTTGGAGCGCGCGCGATGCCGACGCGATCGTCGCTGCCTCTAGCAGGAAGCGCGGAACCGCAAGTGAAGAAAGCAAACCGTCCAGCCAGCTCTCGCCGCTGCTGTTTGACCTGACGAGCCTGCAGCGCGAGGCAAACGCGCGCTTCGGATTCTCGGCCCGGAACACTCTGGCTCTCGCTCAGGCACTCTACGAACGTCACAAAGTGCTGACCTACCCGCGCACCGATGCGCGCGCGCTGCCGGAGGACTACATCGGAACAGTTAAGAAGACCTTGGATGCCGTCGGCGGTAGCGCCCAATACGCGTCCCTGGCAAAGAATATCGTCGCGCAAGGCTGGGTCAAGCCTCTTCGGCGGGTATTCGACAACTCCAAGATTTCCGACCATTTCGCGATCATTCCGACACTGCAGGCTCCCAAGCATCTGAACGACGCTGAGCAGAAGATCTACGACATGGTCGTGCGCCGCTTTCTCGCAGTTTTCTACCCGGCGGCAGAGTATCTGCAGACGGCACGTACGACGACGGTGGGCAAGCACCAATTCCGCACGGAAGGCAAAGTGCTTACCAACCCTGGCTGGCTCGCGGTGTACGGCCGCGCGGCCCAATCCGAGGCAGAAAACCTGCCTCGAATTACGCCCGGAGAAAGCGTAGGTGTGGTCGCGGTCGAGGCACAGCGCAATCAGACCAAGCCACCGCCGCGCTATACCGAGGCCACGCTACTGTCCGCCATGGAAGGCGCGGGCAAGCTGGTGGAGGATGACGAGCTGCGCGCGGCGATGGAGGCGAAGGGCTTGGGCACGCCGGCCACGCGGGCGGCCATCATCGAGGGGCTGATTCAGGAAGAGTACGTGCATCGCAGCGGCAAGGAACTGGTGCCCACGCCAAAGGCGTTCTCGCTGTTCTTTGCCCTGCGGCACTTTGGCGTCAGCGAGATCACTTCGCCTGAGCTGACGGGTGACTGGGAGTTCAAGCTGAAGTTGATGGAAAGCGGGAAGCTGCAGCGCGAAGAATTCATGGAGCACATCGAACAGGTCACTCGCGAACTCGTCGAGCGAATCAGGAACGGTGACATTCCGGACACTGCCTTTGCCACCGTCCCGGCGCCTTGCCCCAAGTGCGGTGGCACCGTCCAGGAGAACTACCGAAAGTTCCAGTGTCAGCGCTGCGACTTCTCCTTGTGGAAAGTGGTATCCGGAAGGGAGTGGGCGCCGGAAGAGGTCGCCGAGCTGATCACCAAGCGATTTTCGGGGCCCTTCACGGGCTTTCGTAGCCGGATGGGCAAGCCGTTCGCTGCGGGCATCAGGCTTAACGACGAATTCCGCCTCGAGTTCGATTTCGGCCATGGCACGTCCTCGTCGCAAGGCGAGGAGACGCCAGATTTCTCCGGTCAGGAGAGCGTCGGAGCGTGTCCGAAATGCGGTGCACGCGTCTTCGAGCACGGTGCAGCATACGTATGCGAGAAGGCCGTCGGTAGCGAACGCAGCTGCGATTTTCGTTCCGGCAAGGTGATTCTCCAGCAACCGGTGGAGCGCGCCCAGATGGTTAAGCTGCTTGCCACCGGCAGGACCGATTTGCTGCCGCGCTTCATCTCGAAGAAGGGCAGGCCCTTCAAGGCGTATCTCGTCAAGACGAAAGAAGGGCGCGTCGGCTTTGAATTCGAGCCGCGCAAAGCTAAGGCCGCTGCTGCGGAGCCCGGCGCGGCCGCGGCCGACGTCAAGCCGCGCGCAGCGGTCGCGAAGACCCCGGCCAAGCCGCTGGCAAAGAAGAAAAAGCGCGCCTAGACGTCCAGGTTGCGCACGCCTAGCGCGTTCGACTCGATGAATGCGCGCCTAGGCTCGACCTCGTCGCCCATCAGCTTCGTGAAGATCTCGTCCGCTGCGATACCGTCCTCAATTTGCACCTTGAGCAGACGACGCGTCGAGGGATCCATGGTCGTTTCCCAGAGCTGACCCGGGTTCATTTCACCTAGACCCTTGTAGCGCTGAAGGCTCATCGACTTCTGCACTTCCGCGAGCAGCCAACGCATCGCGTCCGGAAAGTCCCGTACGGGATACTTCTTGTCAGCGCGCCTTACGTAAGCGCCTACGCCCACCAAGCCGCGCAGCAGTTCGGCAGTCTGCCGGATCTGCGCGTAATCGCCTGAAAGCAGGAATTCCGAGTCGACGTGCGTAACGCGCACGTTTCCGTGTCGCGTGCGCTCCACGCGCACCTTGTAGCGCTCGGTCTTGGCGTCGAACTCTGGCAGGATGCGCAAGCCATTTCCGGGGATCGCCGCAAGCAGAGCCTCCGCCGATGCGTCGGCCGCGTCACGCCGCGACAAGTCGACCTGTACCCCTCGCAACATAGCCGCGAGCACTTCTTTGTCCAGGCCGTGCGACACGCGCTCGATCACGGCTTCGGACACGAGGAAGGACTTTGCGAGTTCTGCCAGGGCTTCGCCCGCAATCGGCTCGCGGTGAGCTGCCGGATGGAGGGCGGCATCGACCAGCGCTTGGCGCAACATGAATTCGTTCAGCTCGTGCTCGTCCTTCAGATAGCGCTCTTCCTTGCCGAGCTTGGCCTTGTAGAGCGGAGGCTGCGCGATGTATATATGGCCCCGCTCCACCAACTCGGGCATCTGCCGATAGAAAAACGTAAGCAGGAGCGTCCGGATGTGCGAGCCGTCCACGTCCGCATCGGTCATGATGATGATGCGGTGGTAGCGGAGTTTTTCGGGGCTGTACTCTTCCTTTCCAATGCCACACCCCAGCGCTGTGATGAGAGTGGCGATCTCGGCCGAGGATAGCAGCTTGTCGAAACGTGCCTTCTCGACATTAAGGATCTTGCCTTTGAGCGGCAGGATGGCCTGGAAGCGTCGGTCACGGCCCTGCTTCGCGGAGCCGCCGGCGGAGTCGCCCTCGACGAGGTAGAGCTCGCTCTGGGCAGGATCGCGCTCCTGGCAATCGGCCAGCTTGCCGGGCAACCCCATCCCATCGAGCAGCCCCTTCCTGCGGGTCATTTCGCGCGCGCGGCGCGCGGCTTCCCGCGCGCGCGCCGCGTCCAGGATCTTCCCTGTGATCACGCGGGCATCAGCCGGCCGCTCTTCCAAAAACTGCCGAAGCTTTTCCGCGACCACTTCCTCGACTACCGGGCGCACCTCGGAGGAAACGAGCTTTTCCTTCGTCTGCGAAGAAAATTTTGGCTCCGGCACCTTTACCGACAGCACGCAAGCAAGCCCCTCGCGCATGTCATCGCCGGTCGTCTCCACCTTGGCGCGTTTGGCGAGTTCGTGCTCCTCGATGTACTTGTTGAGCACGCGCGTCATAGCCGCGCGCAGTCCGGTGAGGTGCGTCCCGCCGTCCTTCTGCGGAATGTTGTTCGTGAAGCAAAGCACCGACTCCTGATAGCTGTCGTTCCACTGCATCGCGATTTCGACCGCGATTCCCTCCTTCTCGCCGCTGCCGCTGAACACGTTCGGGTGCAGCACGGTCTTCGAACGGTTCATGTACTCAACGAATCCCTGCACGCCGCCTGAAAATTCGAAGTTCTCCTCCTTGCCGGCCCGCTGGTCGACGAGAAGAATCTTCACACCGTTATTCAGGAAGGAAAGCTCGCGCAGCCGGCGCGCCAGGATGTCGTAGTGGTAGTCGACCGTCCCGAACATTTCCTTCGAGGCGAGGAAATGCACTTCGGTACCGCGCTTTTCGCTAGTGCCGGTGACCTTGAGCGCGTCGACTGGCGCCCCATTGCGAAACTCCATCTCGTGCACTTTTCCGTCTCGCCAGACCGTAAGGCGTAGCCACTCAGAGAGGGCATTGACGACCGATACGCCGACGCCGTGCAGTCCTCCGGACACTTTGTAGGTGTTGCTGTCGAACTTACCTCCGGCGTGGAGCTCGGTCATTACGATCTCGGCCGCAGAACGCTTGAGTTCGTCGTCTTCTTTGATGCCTGTCGGAATGCCGCGCCCATTATCGAGCACCGAAATGGAATTATCCGTGTGGATCGTGACGACGATCTCGTCACAATAGCCAGCCAAGGCCTCGTCCACCGCGTTGTCCACCACCTCGAACACCATGTGGTGCAGTCCGGTTCCGTCGGACGTGTCTCCGATGTACATGCCGGGCCGTTTGCGTACGGCTTCGAGGCCTTTTAGTACTTTGATGCTGTCGGAGTCGTAGTCGCTCGCGTCGGCGATGTGTCTTTCTGGTTCACCCACTGGTGCGTGACCTCTTTCGGTTGGTGCGCGCTTAGATGCGCATCGGCATGACGACGTACTTGAACTCGGGCATTGAACCGAATGTCAGGAGTGCACTCGAAGACGAGTCGCCGAAGGCACATTCAATTTTCGCGCCCGCAACATTGTTTAGGACATCGAGCAAGTAGTTGACGTTGAAGCCGATGTCGAGCGCATCGCCTGCGTAGCTCACCTCGAGTTCCTCCTGCGCCTCCTCCTGCTCCGCGTTGGAGGAAACGATTTTCAAGCTATCCCGTGTGAGCACCCAGCGCACCCCGCGGAATTTCTCATTGGACAGGATAGCCGCGCGCAGCAGCGACTGCCTCAGCAGCTCGCGATCAATTTCCAGCTTGTTGCGGTGCTGCGTGGGAATGACGCGGGTGTAGTCCGGAAATTTTCCGTCGACCAGTTTGGTCACAAGCTCGATCGACCCGAAGCTAAACGAGGCCTGATTCGACGAAATCTCGAGTCGCACCTCTTCATCGATGTCGGCCAGAAGCTTACTCAGCTCAATGACCGTCTTGCGGGGCACGATTACTTCCTGCCGGGGAAGCTCGGCATCGAGCGCCATCGACGCGAAAGCAAGCCGGTGTCCGTCCGTGGCGACGAGCTTCAGCTGCTTCTCCTCGACCACGATCAGGAGACCGTTCAAGTAGTAGCGAATATCTTGCTGCGCCATCGCGTACTGCACGAGGCCGATCAGCCTTCGCAAGGCCTTTTGTGGCACGGAAACGCGGGCCACGTCCCCCGAAGGCTTGGCCAGCCGTGGAAAATCCTCGGAAGGAAGGGTCTGGAGCGTGAAGCGGCTCTTTCCGGCCCTGACAAGCAGTCGCTTGTCCTGTTGCTGAAGCGTCACTTCGGCCTGCTCCGGCAGAGCGCGCAGAATATCAAGCAATTTGCGCGCTCCAACCGTCATCGCCAGTGCTCCGTCCTCGTGGCCGAGCGACGACTTGGCTGTAATCTGAATTTCTATGTCCGTGGCCAGGAACGATACTTGGCCGTCGGCGCGGTCGATCAGTACGTTCGACAAGATCGGAAGCGTATGCCGACGCTCGATGATCCCGCTGACCGAAGAAAGCGGCACGAGCAACTCATCGCGCTTTGCTTTGATCAGTACCATTTCTTTCCTTAGTAGTAGTTAATAGAGGAGCTTCATATCGCTGAATAACGCGAAATAGCCTTTTGTTGCCGGATCTTGCAGCTATTTGGCGACCGGGAAAACCTGTGGGCGGCGTGTGGAGCAATGTGGGCACTTTTTACGCGGCGCTTCGGAAAATCGACTTATGCACAATTCGCACCGCGTTCGTACACAGCTTGTTCCCTCTGCTGCAAGCGTTCATCCTTTCAGGACCTGCTCGAGCACGAGGTAGTCGCGGTTGATGCCGGTGTCCTGTTTTCTGAGGCTGGCGATGGTCCGGCAGGCGTGCAGCACGGTGGTGTGATCGCGATTGCCGAACGCTTCGCCTATTTCCGGCAGGCTCATTTGCGTGAGGTCCTTGGCAAGCGCCATCGCAACCTGGCGCGGACGGGCGACATTACGGCTCCGCTTTTTCGAGTGCATGTCGGAGATCTTGATCTTGAAGTACTCCGCCACCGTCTTCTGGATGCCGTCCACCGTGATCTGCCGGTTGGCAACATTCAGGATGTCGCGCAGCGCTTCCTTGGCCAAGTCGAGCGATAGGTCTCGCGAAGTAAAGCGAGAGAACGCGAGGACCTTCTTGAGCGCGCCTTCTAGCTCGCGCACGTTGGACCGGATGTGCTTGGCAATGAAAAACGCGATCTCTTCCGAGAGGTTGACTGATTCAGCTTCGGCCTTCTTGAGCACGATCGCCACCCGCATTTCCAGTTCTGGCGGCTCGATCGCAACGGTGAGGCCCCACCCGAAGCGAGATATCAGGCGCTCCTCCATGCCGGCGATCTCCTTTGGATAGGTGTCGCAGGTGATGACGATCTGTTTGTGCGCTTCGACCAGGGCGTTAAACGCGTAGAAGAACTCCTCCTGTGTGCGCCCCTTGTTGGAAAAGAACTGTATGTCGTCGATCAGCAGCAGATCGAGCGAGTGGTAGTAGCGCTTGAATTCGTCAAAGGAGCGTTGCTGGTATGCGCGAACGACGTCAGTTACGTACTGTTCGGCGTGGGTGTAGCGAACGCGTGCCTGGGCGCGTCGTTCCGCCAAATGATTACCGATGGCCTGCAAGAGGTGGGTCTTGCCAAGCCCGACGCCACCGTAGATGAACAGAGGGTTGTAGGAAATTCCGGGATTCTCGGCGACTTGAATCGCTGCTGCCCGCGCAAGCTGGTTGGCCTTGCCAGTCACAAAGCTGTCGAAGGTGAAGCTTCGATTAAGTCGCGCACGCTCCAGTGGCCCCGGGGCATCGTTATCGCCTCGTGCCGACGCTGGCGCAACACGCTGCGCCGCCTCGGCGCCGCGGGCAAGGGCGAATTTCAGAACGAGGTCGCGCCCGCCGCTGGCTTCCGCCACCAGTTTCTCTATGCGGCTCGCGAAGCGCTCACGTACAAGCTCGAGTACGAAGCGGTTCGGTGCGGTGAGAGTTAACGTGTCGGAATCGGCGCCTCCCTCGGGGGAGAGCGGGCGTATCCAGGTGTTGAACTGCTGGGCGGGGAGCTCCTGTTCCAAACGGTGCAGGCAGGCGTCCCACAGGTTTTGCATCGCGTCTTGCACCTCGAAATTGCGCGCCTTGCCGAGGGCCGGAGATCAGGCGCAACGGGACTGTTTCGGATGTTTGGATTTTACCTTCTTAAGACGGACTTATCCACAGCCTTGTTGCATCGAAGCTGTCGATTTGACAATGCGAGCAGCGGCACGCTCTAATACCGCCCTTTTTCGGGTCAGCAAGGCGATGAAGCGTACCTATCAACCGTCGAAGACGCGGCGCGCGCGGCGCCACGGGTTTCTGGTCCGTAGCCGAACCCAAGGCGGGCGCGCGGTATTGCGCGCGCGACGCGCGCGGGGTCGTAAGCGCGTCGGTCTTTAGGCCACTGCGGAGCGTGCTCGGGCGAACCAAGCCGGCACGATATGGACTCGGCGCCGAGCGGCGCCTCAGGCAGAGCGCGGCGTTTGAGCGCCTTCTTAAGGAAGGTTCGCGAAAGAGCGTCGCCGGATACACCTTCTATTTCGAACGTCGCGACGCGGGACCGCCCCGCCTAGGAATGCTTGTGTCGCGCAAGCATGCCGCGAAGGCGACGGAGCGAAACCGCATCAAGCGTTGCATTCGGGAGGCGTTTCGACTTGAGCAGGAATCGCTCGGTCCGCTGGACGTTCTGGTGCGCCCGCCTTACGGGGTCAGGCCTACTGCCGATATGATCGTGCGGCTGCGAGAATTGATGAGCAGGCTGAAAAAATGATTTCCGGGCTTCTACGCCTTCTGGTGCGTGGCTATCGCTTTTTCGTGAGCCCGCTTCTCCCGCCGGCGTGCCGCTTCCACCCGAGTTGCTCCGAGTATGCCGAGGAAGCTCTGCGCCGCCATGGAGCGCTTCGCGGCGGCTGGCTGAGCGTGCGTCGCGTCTGCCGCTGCGGCCCCTGGAGCCGCGGCGGCCATGACCCGGTGCCCGGCGCCCGGCTTTGAGCAACGGAATCCGCATATGGACACGCAACGTCTCATCCTGTTGGTGATCTTCAGCTTCTCGGTGGTCATGCTTTGGCAATCGTGGGAGCGGACCCAGCGGCCGGCCTCGCAGGTGAGCGCGCCCGTCGCGCGGTCACCTGGCGAAGGCGTGCCAGTGCCGAGTCGCGCGCCTGAAAGCGCTGGCCCGGCGGCCCAACCAAGAGCCGCGGGTTTTCCCGGTGCGGGCGAGGTGGTCGCCGCAGGCGAAGTGGTGCGCGTGCGTACCGATCTCGTCGTCGCAGACATCAACACGCTCGGAGCCACGCTGCAGCGCCTCGAATTGCTCAAGCAGAAGGCCCAGGCCGACGACAACAAGGACTTCATCCTCCTCGGACCGACCTATGCCTACAGCGCGCAGAGCGGCCTCATCGGCGATGGATTTCCGAATCATCGTACCCTGTGGAAGCCCGTGCCGGGGCCGCGCGAGCTCGCGCCGGGGAGTGACAAGCTGGAAGTGCGATTCGCGGCGGATGGACCGAACGGGCTGCAGGTGCAAAAGATCTATACGTTCCACCGCGATCACTATCAGATCGACGTCGCATTCGAACTGAAGAACACCGGCAGCAGTCCGATTGCCACCGATGCCTACTACCAGCTCGTGCGTGACGACAAGGACCCGCCTGGCCAGACGGCGATGATGAAGACCTTCTTCGGGCCGGCCTACTACACCGAGCAGACGAAGTATCACAAGCTCAGCTTTGCTGACATCGAAAAGGGCGCCGTCGAAATGCCCGCGCATGCGAAGGACGGCTGGATCGGCATGGTGCAGCACTACTTCGTTTCCGCATGGCTGCCGCCGGAAGGCGTCACGCGCGAGTTATACGCGAAGAGGCTGCCGGACGGACTGTTCGCCGCGGGCGTCATCCTGCCGGCGCCGAAGATTGCGCCGGGGGATAGCGGCCGTGTCGACATTCGCCTCTATTCCGGACCGCAGGAGCAGCGCCGCTTGAAGGCGGCGGCCCCCGGCTTCGATCTGGTGGTCGACTACGGCTGGCTCACGATCATCGCCTGGCCGCTGTTTTGGCTGTTGCAGAAATACCATGGCCTGTCGGGAAACTGGGGATTCGCCATCATCCTGCTCACGCTTACGGTCAAGCTGGTGTTCTTCCCGCTTTCGGCGGCGAGCTACAAGTCGATGGCGAAAATGAAGCTTGTCGCGCCCCGATTGACCAAGCTGCGCGAGATGTACGCGGACGACCGCGCGAAGATGAACCAGGCCATGATGGAGTTGTACAAGACCGAGAAGATCAATCCGCTCGGCGGCTGCTTCCCCATCGTGGTGCAGATACCGGTGTTCCTCGCGCTGTACTGGGTGCTGCTCGGCGCGATCGAGCTACGGCATGCACCGTTCATCCTGTGGATCAAGGATCTTTCGGCGCAGGATCCGTACTACGTGCTGCCCGTCCTGATGACGATAAGCATGGTGATCCAGACGCGCATGAATCCGACACCTCCCGATCCGGTGCAGGCGAAGGTCATGACCTTCATGCCGTTCGTTTTCAGCGTGTTCTTCTTCTTCTTTCCGGCCGGCTTGGTGCTGTACTGGCTGGTGAACAATATCCTGTCCATCCTCCAGCAGTGGCAGATTCAGCGGATGTTCAACCGCGACAAACCTGCCCATGGCAAGCGCTGAGGACTCCGCTGAGCGCTCCCCGCACTTCGCGCGCGCCACGATAGCGGCGATCGCTACCCCGCCGGGACGCGGCGGGATAGGCGTGGTGCGCATATCCGGCAGTCTGGCCGCTGATGTGGCGGGGGTGGTGCTGGGCATGCCACCTGCGCCACGGCACGCGACCTATGCAGAGTTTCGGGACGCCAGGGGGGAAGTCATCGACCGGGGCATCGCGCTCTACTTTCCCGCGCCGCATTCCTACACCGGGGAGGACGTCCTGGAGCTGCATGGTCACGGCGGACCCGCGGTGCTGCAGATGCTCCTCGGAGCGTGTCTGGACGCCGGTGCACGCCTCGCCGAGCCCGGCGAATTCACGCGCCGGGCATTTCTCGAGGGCAAGCTCGACTTAGCTCAGGCGGAGGCAGTGGCCGATCTGATAGACGCCGCGAGCCGCGAAGCGGCGCGCTCGGCGATGCGTTCCTTGTGCGGTGAATTTTCCGACGCGATTGAGACATTGGTCGAGCAGCTCACAGAGCTGCGCGCGCTCACCGAGGCCATGCTGGATTTTCCGGAGGAAGAGGTCGATCACGTTCACCGCAAAGACGCGGCCGGACGGCTGGAGCACGTACGCGCTTCGCTCGAGACCGTTATCGCGAAGAGCCGCCAAGGCAGCCTGCTGCGCACGGGAATCCATGTCGTGCTCGCGGGCCGGCCGAACGTCGGAAAATCGAGCTTGCTTAACCGTCTTGCGGGTGAAGAGCGCGCCATCGTAACCGCGGTGCCCGGAACGACGCGCGACGCGCTGCGTGAAACCATTCTCCTCGACGGCGTGCCGATCGTCGTGGTCGACACCGCGGGCCTGCGCGAGTCGCGCGACGAAGTCGAGCGTCTGGGTATCGAGCGTAGTTGGATGGAAGTGGCTCGGGCGGACGTCGTCCTCATGGTGCTCGAAGCTCCGTTGGGCATGGACGAGCGGGATCGCGCACTATTGGCGCAGCTCCCTGAGCAGGGCACGCGCCTTTACGTGTACAACAAAGTTGATCTGACTCCGGTCGCGCGCGTGGGACGCAGGAGCGCGGAGCGGCGAGAAATCTGGGTTTCGGCGAAGACCGGCGCCGGGATCGATGCCCTGCGCGACGCGCTTCTGGAGGCGGCGGGCTGGACGGGCACCGGCGAGTCGGTGTATCTCGCGCGCGAACGACATCTGCGCGCGCTCGGGAGAGCTCACGACCATCTCCGATCGGCAGAGGCACAGATCGGTCAATGGGAGTTTTTTGCCGAAGAATTGCGCCTGGCGCAAGGCGCGCTGGCGGATATCACCGGGGAAGTCTCGGCGGACGATCTGCTGGGCGAGATTTTCGCCCGCTTCTGCATCGGCAAGTAGGAGGCTGAACCGCATGCCCTGGGACCCTCGGCGTTATGAAGCGTTCGCGGACGCCCGCCTGCGGCCGTTATTGGATCTGCTGGCACGCGTTCCGGGGCCGGAATCCGGATGGACGCCGCGACGCATCGCGGATCTCGGCTGCGGCAGCGGCAACGGCACCCGTCTCCTCGCACAGCGCTGGCCGGAAGCGAGCGTTCTGGGGATTGATGCTTCCCCCGAGATGCTCGAGACGGCCAGAAGTCGCGGTGGATCGATCGACTGGCAGCAGGCAGAGCTTGGCGAGTGGCAGCCGCAAGTGCGGTTCGACCTTTTGTTCTCGAATGCGGCGCTTCACTGGCTGGATAGTCACGCGACGCTTTTTCCGCGATTGCTCAAGATGCTCGCAGCGCACGGCATTCTCGCGGTGCAGATGCCGCGCAATTTCGATGCCGCCTCGCACCGCGCGGCACTGGAGCTCGCGCAGGAGGCACCCTATCGCGAGCATTTGCTCGCAAGCCTGCGTATGCGGCCGGTGCTCGAGCCGCGAGAGTATTACGACCTGTTGGTGCCTCTGTGCGCCACGGTGGATATCTGGGAAACCGAGTACCTGCAGGTGCTCAGCGGCGATAACCCGGTAGCGGATTGGACGCGCTCGACGTTCTTGGTGCCGTTGCTCGACGGTCTGCCGCGCGGGCTGCGCGAGCCGTTCGAGGTCGAGTATCGACGCAGGGTGTCGAGCGCTTACGGCCAGCGCGCGGACGGAAGTACGCTGTACCCGTTCCGCAGGCTGTTCATGATCGTGCGGGTGCGCTAGGGGGCGGTGCTACAATCTACGCAGACCATTAATCAAAATCACCGGCCCGGAAGCCCAGGGCCGTTTTGCTTTTCTGGAGTTCCTGCGATGGACCGACAACAAGAGCCTCAAGCCGATTTCGCCGCTGCGCCCGCCTGGGTGCGGCACCGGGGGCTGCGCAACTGGGTCGCGGACATGGCGCGCCTCGTGAAGCCCGAGCGCATTGTATGGTGTGACGGATCGCCAGCAGAGTACGACCGGCTGTGCGGGGAGCTGGTCAAGGCCGGAACCTTCACCAAGCTAGACGAGTCTCTGCGGCCGGGCAGCTATCTGGCGCGCTCTCATCCCAACGACGTGGCGCGCATGGAGGATCGCACCTTCATTTGCAGCAAGGCGAGAGAGGACGCGGGGCCGACCAACAACTGGGTGGATCCTCGCGAGATGCGCGGCACGCTCGAGCGGCTCTTCGACGGCTGCATGCGCGGGCGAACGATGTATGTCATGCCGTTCTCGATGGGTCCCATCGGTTCGCATATCGCGCAAATCGGCGTGCAGCTGAGCGACTCTCCCTACGTCGTGGTGAACATGCGGTTGATGACCCGCATGGGGCGCGCGGTAGCCGACTGGCTCGGCGAGGATGGGGATTACGTTCCGTGCATGCACTCGGTCGGCGCGCCGCTCGCACCGGGGGCGAAAGATGTCCCGTGGCCGTGCAACGACAAGGAGAAGTGGATCGTGCACTTCCCCGAGTCGCGGGAAATCTGGTCGTATGGCTCGGGCTACGGCGGAAATGCGCTGCTCGGGAAGAAGTGCCTTGCGCTGCGCATCGCCTCGGTGATGGCGCGCGACGAAGGATGGCTCGCCGAGCACATGTTGATTTTGGGTGTGGAGGCCCCCACCGGCGAGAAGTCCTACATCGCGGCGGCCTTTCCGAGTGCCTGCGGCAAGACCAACCTGGCGATGCTGATACCCCCGCCGGCGTTCAAGGGATGGAAGGTGACTACTATCGGCGAGGACATTGCTTGGCTCAAGCCCGGGCAAGACGGGCGCTTCTACGCGATCAATCCTGAGGCAGGCTTCTTTGGGGTCGCGCCCGGGACGTCGAACGCCACCAATCCGAATGCCATGAAGATGCTGGAGTCGAACGTCATCTTCACGAACGTCGCACTGACGCCCGAAGGTGATGTGTGGTGGGAGGGCATGACCGATCAGGCCCCTCCGCGGCTCATCGATTGGCAGGGCCAGGAATGGACGCCAGGTTGCGGACGATTGGCAGCGCATCCGAATGCGCGCTTTACGGTTGCGGCCTCGCAGTGCCCCTCGATGGACGCCAAATGGGAGGACCCCGGCGGAGTGCCCATTTCGGCGTTTATCTTCGGCGGCCGCCGATCCACGACGGTGCCGTTGGTCGTCGAGGCCACGAGCTGGGAGGACGGCGTGTACATGGGCGCAACGCTTGGATCGGAAACCACCGCCGCCATCACCGGGAAGGTGGGCGTCGTGCGGCGCGATCCGATGGCCATGCTCGCATTCTGCGGATACAACATCGGCGACTACTTCGCTCACTGGCTCAAGATGGGCAGAGTGGCCCACCATCCGCCGCGCATCTTCCGCGTCAACTGGTTCCGGCGGGACGCAAACGGGAAGTTCATCTGGCCGGGATTCGCCGAGAACATGAGAGTTCTGAGCTGGGTCGTCGATCGCTGCCATGGCCGTGCGCAAGGGTCGCGAACAGCGCTTGGCGTGATGCCGCGTTACGAGGATCTGCTTTGGACAGGCTTGGAGAGGTTTTCCCGGGAGCAGTACCGGGAGCTGTCCGGCATCGAGCAGGCGGCGTGGCGGGAAGAACTCGCGTCACACGACGATCTGCTGGGAAAGTTGGGCGCGCATTTGCCCGGCGAGCTGGAACGCGGCCGAACGGAGCTGCACGCGCGCTTAACCGCGTAGCGGGCCCTAGCCCATAGTTCTTAGTAAGTTACTGAATTTACTTGTGTAAGTGACTTAACGCGAGTCCCGCAACCAGAGCACCAGCGAAGGCCGATCCGCTCGCGGCACCCAGTACAAGACGCGAAGTGCCGGCCTCCAGAAGCACACCACCTGCGGCCACGCCAAGTGCGATCCCGGCGAGCAAGGCCGTAGCCGACCAGGTAAAGGCCTCGGTTGAATGCTCGGAGGGCGCCGCTTGAGCGACCAGCATGGATTGGATGGTGAGCGCTGGCGCCATGACGATTCCGGCAACGACCGCGAATGGCGCGAATAGCCACAGCGCGCTGATCAGGGTAAGCGGCGCGATTCCGAGGCTCATTACCCCAAGGACGACCGCGAATTGGCGCTCGAGGGGTATGCGCCAATGACGACTCCCATAGACAAGGCCACCCAGGGCGCTACCGATGCTCATCAAGGCGAGCAGTTCGCCGGCGAAAGCGGGTTCGCCGGCTTCGGTGGCAAACGCAGTGGTCCCGATTTCGACCAGGCCGAAAGCCAGGGAGTAGCACAGCACGACACCGAGGACGCGCAAGAAGTGGTGCTCGCCGAGCGGACCGAACACGCTGCTCGCGCGCCGTGGCTCGATGTGCCAGTGGAGAAGCGGCGGTGTGCGCAGGAAGAGCCAGGTCCCGAAGGTGCCGCAAACAGCTGCGAAAGCGACCGCCCAGACGGCGGACCCCATCGCGACGAACGCTCCGACGAGCATTGGCCCCAGGATGAATAGCGACTCGATGAGCACCGATTCGAGCGAGTACGCCGTCGCGAGGAGCGCGTCATCACCCAAGCGGCGCTTGAGGAAGGTGCGCATGCACACCGTGATAGGCGGGAAGGTTGCGCCGGCAGCGGCGGCAAGAGGCAGGACGAGCCACATCGGCAGGCCGGCCATGATCGCCGACGCGAGCCCTCCTAATGCCGTGGGATAGAGCGTACCGCAGGCGCGCAGAATGGCGCCGGGTCCGCGGCGGTCGATCAACCTGCCAATGAACGGCGCGATGCCCGCCAAGCCTACGACGTAGGCCGCCGTCGTTGCGCCGGCGCGGGCAAAGGACCCGCTCTGCTCTTGGGTCAGCAGCAGGATGGCGAGGCTCGCAATGCCGACAGGCAGTCGACCGATTACGGAAGCGACCACCGTTGTCTTGAGATGGGGTTGCGCCAGCAGTCTGGAATAGCGCGAGAGCGAAATCATGGGCGCCGGATTCTGGCACAGCCTGCTGAAGCCTAACTCCTTTGTTCCACGTGAAACCATTCACCGGGCGGCGCTCAAGGTTTCACGTGGAACGCGATGGCCCCGCCTAGTTTCGTCTCCCCCGTTCACGTATCATTGCGCTCCCGCAGAATCCCCGCGGACGAAATTCCCGGACATCTCCGAAGGATGCAATTTCCAACCGAGTTTGACGTCGTCGTCGTGGGCGGGGGCCACGCTGGAACCGAGGCTGCCCTTGCGGCCGCACGGATGGGCTGTCGCACGCTGTTGCTCACGCACAGCATCGAAACGCTTGGCCAAATGTCCTGCAATCCCTCCATAGGCGGCATCGGCAAGGGTCATTTGGTAAGGGAAATCGACGCTCTCGGAGGCGCAATGGCGCTCGCAACCGACGAGGCCGGAATCCAGTTCCGGACGCTTAACTCGTCCAAGGGGCCGGCGGTGCGCGCCACACGGGCACAGGCCGACCGTGTGTTGTATCGCAAGGCAATTCGGACGCGACTCGAAAGTCAGCCGAACCTTACCCTGTTCCAGCAGGCGGCCGATGACATCGTGCTCGAGGGCGAGCGCGCCGTCGGGGTGGTCACGCAGCTCGGAATCTGCTTCCGTAGCCGCAGCGTCGTGTTGACGACCGGGACCTTTCTGTCGGGGCTGGTACATGTCGGTCTGCGCAGTCACCAGGCGGGCCGCGCCGGCGACCCTGCTTCGATTACCCTCGCGGCGAGATTGCGGGAGATGCGACTGCCCGCCGGGAGACTGAAGACCGGCACGCCGCCGCGTCTAGACGGCCGCACGATTGATTTCTCGGTCATGGAGGAGCAGCCCGGTGACTCTCCGGAGCCGGTGTTTTCCTTCTTGGGATCACGCGCGATGCATCCCGAGCAGCGACCCTGCTGGATCACGCACACGAACCCGCGGACGCACGACATCATTCGTGCCGGGCTCGACCGATCGCCGATGTTCACCGGCGTGATTCAAGGGGTCGGGCCCCGGTATTGCCCGTCCATCGAGGACAAGGTGCATCGCTTCGCGTCGAAGGCCAGTCACCAGATCTTCCTCGAGCCGGAGGGACTCTCGACAAGCGAGATCTATCCGAATGGGATTTCGACGAGCTTGCCGTTCGACGTTCAGCTTGCACTGGTGCGCTCGATTCGCGGGCTCGAGGAGGCGCATATCCTGCGCCCTGGCTATGCGATCGAGTACGACTACTTCGATCCGCGAAATCTCAAGTCTTCGCTCGAAACAAAGACCGTCGCTGGCCTGTTTTTCGCTGGCCAAATCAACGGTACGACCGGATATGAAGAGGCCGCCGCGCAAGGGCTGCTGGCTGGAATCAACGCGGCGTTGCAGGTCAAGGAACGCGAGCCTTGGTGTCCGCGCCGCGACGAGGCTTATCTCGGCGTGCTCGTTGACGATCTGATCACGCGGGGCGTCTCGGAGCCCTACCGCATGTTCACGAGCCGCGCGGAATATCGCTTGATGCTGCGCGAGGACAACGCCGACCTGCGGCTGACCGAAATCGGCCGGGGACTGGGGCTGGTCGACGATGCGCGCTGGGACCGGCTCAACCGCAAGCGCGACGCTATTGCGCGCGAGCAGCAACGTCTCGCCAGCATCCGCCTCGGCCCGCGCATCGTCGCTTCCGAAGATGCTCTTAGGGTCTGCGGGCAGGCGCTAGAACGCGAGCACTCACTTCTGGATTTGCTCAGGCGTCCAGGCGTCTCCTATGGCGCATTGATGACGCTTCCAGGAGCTGGCGAGGGTTGCGCTGACGCGGCCGTCACCGAACAGGTCGAGATCCAGGCGAAGTACCAGGGCTATATTGCCCGGCAACGCGAGGAGGTGGGGCGCAGGGACGCGTACGACGCGCTGCGCCTTCCCACGGATCTCGACTACGCGACGGTGCGCGGCCTGTCGATCGAGGCGCGGCAGAAGCTCGCGCATCATCGGCCGGAGACCATTGGGCAGGCCGCGCGCATATCCGGTATTACGCCGGCTGCGATCTCCCTGCTGCTGGTTCACCTGAAGCGGAGTCTCGCGCGCCCACCGCAGAAGAAGAGTGCATGACGCCCGAGGGCACACTTGATCGAGGGCTTGCGCAACTGGCGCTCGCCCTTCCGAACGGGGCGCGCGACAAGCTGGTGGCCTTCCTCCGCCTGCTCGAGAAGTGGAACCACGCCTATAACCTCACCGCGATCCGTGATCCGCTGAAGATGATCACCCATCACTTGCTCGATTCGCTGGCGGTCTTGCCGCACCTGGCGATGACCGGCCCGGACGCAGCGCTTGCGGACGTCGGATCAGGCGGCGGCATGCCGGGAATTCCGCTCGCGATCGCGCGTCCAGACTGGGTCGTGGCTCTGAATGACAGCAGCCAGAAGAAAGCGGCCTTCCTGCGCCAGGCAGCGATCGAGCTCGCCTTGCCGAACGTGACTGTGTACGGCGGGCGCGCCGAGCATTGGCGGCCGGCCCGTCTGTTCGCCGTCGTGATCTCGCGCGGTTTCGCGGAGCTTGCCGATTTCGTGGCCGCATGCCGGCATTTACTCGCGCCGGGGGGCGTGTTGGCAGCGATGAAAGGCATTTATCCGCACGAGGAGCTGGCGCGCGTGCCTGCCAGCGCCGGGTGCGGTGAAGTGGTCCGCCTGCAGGTCCCGCTGCTGGATGCCGAGCGCCACCTCGTGCTGTGTCGCGCAGGGACATGAAGATGGCGCGTGTGTTCGCGGTGGCGAATCAGAAGGGCGGTGTCGGCAAGACAACCACCACCGTCAACCTGGCTGCGGGGCTTGCGCAGGCGGGCCAGCGCGTCCTGCTTGTCGATCTGGATCCGCAAGGCAATGCCACCATGGGCAGCGGCGTCGACAAGCGAAACACCGCGCGCACGGTGTACCACTTGTTGCTCGGCTTGAGCGATTTGGCGGCGGTGCGCCTACGGTCCGAAAGTGGAGGCTACGATCTCGTGCCGGCAAACCGGGAACTTGCCGGCGCTGAGGTCGAGCTCGTCGGCATCGAGCGGCGCGAGTCGCGCCTCAAGGAGGCACTGGCTGGCGTAAGCGGTGACTACGATTACATCCTGATCGACTGCCCACCTTCACTGTCGTTGCTGACCATCAATGGATTGGTTGCGGCGCACGCCGTGCTCATTCCGATGCAGTGCGAGTATTACGCGCTGGAGGGCTTGTCCGACTTGGTCGGCACCATAAAGCGGGTCCGCGCCCACCTCAACCCGCAGCTCGAGATCGCTGGCCTCGTGCGCACGATGTTCGACCCGCGCAACACCCTTTCGCAACAGGTTTCGCAGCAGCTCGAATCGCACTTCGGAGACAAGGTCTATCAGACGCTCGTGCCGCGCAACGTGCGACTCGCCGAGGCGCCGAGCTACGGCATGCCGGCCGTCGTGTGGGACAAGACCTCGAAGGGAGCGCAGGCTTACATCGCTCTGGCCGAGGAGATTTTGACGCGCAGCAAGGGCGCATCGCCCGCTGCGGCATAGCGCAAACGGATTGGCCATGATCAAGCAAAAAGGACTCGGACGCGGACTGGACGCACTTCTCGGCGGAGACGAACCTCCGCGCGAAGCGCTCGCAACGCTGCCCGTGGGCCGCATCCGGCCCGGAAAGTACCAGCCGCGCACGAAAATGGACCAGGAAGCGCTTGCGGAGCTGGCCTCGTCCATCAAGTCCCAGGGACTGATGCAGCCGCTTCTGGTGCGCCCGGTTGAGCGCGACCGCTATGAGCTCATCGCCGGCGAGCGGCGCTGGCGCGCCGCGCAGATGGCCGGGCTGGACGAGGTTCCGGCGCTGGTCCGCGACGTGCCGGACGAAGCGGCGCTCGCGATGGCGCTCATCGAGAACATCCAGCGCGAGAACCTGAACCCGATGGAGGAAGCGTCGGGCCTGCAAAGGCTTATCGATGAGTTCAAGATGTCTCACGAGCAGGCGGCGGACGCCGTCGGCCGCTCGCGCAGCGCCACGACCAACCTGTTGCGCCTGCTGAAGCTCACCAAGCCAGTTCAGGCGATGGTGATGGAAGGCGTGCTGGACATGGGTCATGCGCGCGCGATCCTCGCGCTCGATGGCGCGCGCCAGGTCGAAGCCGCCAAGCGCGTGGCGGCGCGCGGTATGTCGGTGCGCGAGGCCGAAGCGCTGGTCGCCAGGATGCTGCGCGGAAACGCTTCCCGCCAGCGGCGCAAGCCCGACCGCGATCTGGCTCGACTCGAAGAGGAAACGTCGGAGCGCCTAGGCACCACGGTCGAGATACGTCCAGGTAGGAAGGGGAGCGGCAAGCTGATCGTTCACTACTCCGGCCTCGATCACCTCGACCAACTACTGCGCAAATTGCGCTGAACAGCGATGCCTCGCAGTTGGTGCGTCGCAACACGTTGACCAGGCAACAGCTTGAACGCTATACTCCGCGCGCTTTGCTGGGCGCGGGGGGATTGAAAGCGATGCTTCGCAGCCTGGGCAAGCCGATTCGTACGGTTCTGCGCTGGCAATTGGTGGTTACCGCAGCGCTGACTCTGGTCGCCGCGGTTACGGTGGGCACGCACGGTGCGGTGTCAGCCGCCCTCGGCGGAATGGTCAGCCTATGCGCGGGGCTCGCCTCCGGAATCGTAGCTTCGTTGGGGAAGGCTGAGTCTGCTGGGGGAGTACTGATCGGGGCGCTGCGCGCCGAAGGCATCAAGATCGGCCTCATCGTCATCCTCCTGTGGCTTGTGCTGGCGGCGTACAAGAATGTCGTAATGCTCGCCTTTGTCGGCACGTTTATCGTGACGGCCCTGATCTTCCCCATGGCAGTGGCAGTGCGCGACCGTTAGGCCGCACCGACTGGAAAGTGGAACACCGTTAAGTCATGTCCGCCGGCACTGAGCTCACACCCACCGAATACATCGGCCACCATCTGACTTTTCTCGCCGAGTCGGTCGGAAAGGGCGGCTTCTGGGTGGTGCACGTCGACACCTTGGTCACCTCCGTGATTCTCGGGGTGATCGGCGTCGGGTTCTTCTGGTGGATCGCGCGCGGCGCGACATCCGGCGTGCCTAACAAGCGCCAGGCGTTCGTGGAAGTCGCCGTCAGCGTTCTCGACGACCAGGTCAAGGGCATCTTCACGCACGGCGATCGCAACAAATTTGTCGCCCCCACGGCGCTAACAGTGTTCGTATGGGTGTTTCTCATGAACGCGATGGACTGGTTGCCCGTCGATTTCGTGACACGCGGCATGGCGGCTCTCGGTGCTCCTGAGTGGCGCCCTGTTCCCACCGCCGACGTAAACACGACTTTCGCCCTGGCGCTCTCAGTCTGGGTGCTGATGATCTACTTCGCGATAAAGTCCAAAGGCTTGGGCGGGTGGATTCATGAGCTGGTGTGCTCGCCTTTCGGTGCCAATCCGCTGCTCTGGTTGCCGAATCTCGCGTTCAACATTGTCGAATACGTGTCCAAGCCGCTGTCGCACTCGTTACGGCTGTTCGGCAACATGTTCGCTGGCGAGATCATCTTCATCCTGCTCTGGGTGTGGGGCTCCACCGGGCTGACCGGCACGGTGGCTGGCACCGTCCTCGGGTTGGGCTGGGCTATCTTCCACCTGCTGATCGTCGTCATCCAGGCGTTCATCTTCATGATGCTCACCGTCGCCTACATTTCGATGGCGCACGAGCATCACTGAGCTGCACCTACACCTCTTTTCGCTCTGTAAAGGAAATTCAAATGGAAAAGCTTCAAATGCTCGCGATGATCCAGGCCTACACCGGGATCGGCATCGGGCTCATGATCGGCCTCGGCGCCGCCGGCGCGTGCATCGGCATCGGCATCATGTGCAGCCGCTTTCTCGAGGCTGCGGCGCGCCAGCCCGAGCTGACCGCCTCGCTGCAGGCGAAGGTCTTCCTACTGCTCGGCCTGATCGACGCGTCGTTCATCATCGGGGTCGGTCTCGCGATGCTGTTTGCGTTTGGCAATCCCTTGCTCGCGGTCATTAAGTAGCGAAGTCGTTCGTCACCCGGAAGTAGGGGACAGGCATGAACTTTAATCTGACGCTGTTCACACAGGCTGCCGCCTTCGCGCTATTCATCTGGTTCACGGTGAAGTTTGTTTGGCCGCCGTTGCTGCGCGCCATCGAGAATCGCCAGAAGCAGATCGCCGACGGCCTCGCCGCCGGTGAAGAGG
>DASPRB010000033.1:0-7387 GCA_035624675.1 Burkholderiales bacterium | reverse complement strand
GGCCTGACGCGCGCGGTGTTGAACACCGCGCCGACGCCCGTGGTCACCGCGCAGCCGACCAGCGCCGCGCGATCGAGCGGAATGCGGGGATCGATCTTCACCAGGTTGTCGACGTGCACGGTGGCGTAATCGGCCATCACGCCGCAGCCGGAGAAGACGTTGAGCGGCTTGCCCTGCGCGTCTTTCGTGCGCAGCGTGCCGTCCGGCAGCGTGGTGAGCGCCTTGCCCTGCTCGACGCACAGCACCGGCCGGCCGAGCGAGCAGTAGCGGCACTTGCCGCACATGTAGATGAACGAGGACACGACGTGATCGCCTACCGCCAGGCCGGTCACGCCCTCGCCGACCTCGACCACCTCGCCGGCGGCTTCGTGCCCGAGGATGAGCGGCGGCGGCAGCGCGATCGTGCCGTTGGTCGCCGACAGGTCCGAGTGGCACACGCCGCAGGCGCCGAGCTTGACCATGACCTCGCCGCGCTTGGGGCTGTCGACCGTGATGCGCTCGACCACCACGGGCTTGTTCAATTCGCGGCAGATCACCGCGCGTGCGGCCTGCGCCATGCCATGGTCTCCTTCGTCCGGTAGGCGGAGCAGTATAGCGCGCGCCCTCGGCTAGAATGGCGCCCTCGATCAAGGAGGTCCACATGCTCGTGCGCGACAAGCTCTTCATCGGCGGCCAGTGGGTCGCAGCGTCAGGCAAGGAAACGATCGACGTGCACAACGCCGGCACCGGCGAGGTCATGGGCAAGATTCCCGCGGCAAGCGAGAAGGACGCGGCCGCGGCGGTCGCCGCCGCGCGCGCCGCGCTCGATGGCTGGTCGCGCACGCCGGTCGAGAAGCGCGCCGAATTCCTGCAGAAGATCTCCGACGGCCTGAAGGCGCGCGCCGACGAGCTGGCGAAGCTGATCGCGCAGGAAGTGGGCATGCCGATCAAGCTCGCCGGACGCATCCAGGCCGGGCTGCCGATCGCGAACTTCGGCAACTACGCGAAGCTGGTCAGGGACTTCAAGTTCGAGGAACGCGTCGGCAACTCGGTCGTGGTGCGCGAGGCGGTCGGCGTGGTGGTCGCGATTACGCCCTGGAACTATCCGCTGCACCAGATCGCGCTCAAGGTCGCGCCTGCGCTCGCCGCGGGCTGCACGGTCGTGCTCAAGCCCTCCGAGGTAGCGCCGTTCAACGCCTTCCTGCTCGCCGAAGTGATCGAGGCGGCGGGGCTGCCGAAGGGCGCGTTCAACCTGGTCACCGGCTACGGCGCCACGGTCGGCGAGGCGCTGGTCAAGCACCCGGACGTCGACATGATCTCGTTCACCGGCTCGACGCGCGCCGGCAAGCGCATCTCCGAGCTCGCTGCGCAAGGCGTGAAGCGCGTGGCGCTCGAGCTCGGCGGCAAGTCGCCCTCGGTCGTGCTCGAGGACGCGGACATCGCGAGCGCGGTGAAGAGCACCGTGAACGCCTGCTATCTCAACTCGGGCCAGACCTGCACCGCGCTCACGCGCCTGCTGGTGCCGGAGTCGAAGTACGAGGAGGCGAAGAAAGCCGCCGCCGAGGTGGCGAACGGCTTCAAGCTCGGCGACCCTTTGTCGGAGGCCACGCGCCTCGGTCCGCTCACCTCCGCGGCGCAGCTCGAGCGCGTGCGCGGCTACATCAAGAAGGGGGTCGCCGAAGGCGCCGAGCTCGTCGCGGGCGGCGCCGAGCCGCCCGCCGACGTGCCCGCCGGCGGCTACTTCGTGAAGCCGACGGTGTTCGGCAAGGTGAAGCCCGGCTCGACCATCGAGCAGGAGGAGATCTTCGGACCGGTGCTGTCGATCATCACCTACAGGAGCGAGGACGAGGCGGTGCGCATCGCGAACGACACGCCCTACGGCCTGGCTGCCGCGGTATGGTCCAAGGACGAGGCGCATGCGCAGGCGGTCGCGCGCCGCATCCGCGCCGGACAGGTCGACGTCAACGGCGGCGCCTTCAACATGAACGCGCCCTTCGGCGGCTTCAAGCAGTCCGGGCACGGGCGCGAAGCGGGCGTCTACGGCCTGGAGGAGTTCCTCGAGTACAAGTCGCTGCAATTGAAGGGCTGATCCGGCGCCCTTTGACGCCGGTCAAACGGCGCTCCGCGGCCAGCCGCTAGCCTAGCCGCATGGAGCGGCCGGACGTCATCCGCAAGACCGCGGGCGCGCAGCGCATCGCGCCGAACCTCGCCGACTACGCCGCGGTGCGCGCCGCGTTCAGCTGGGACGCAGCGCGGCGCGAACTCGCGGGGCCGCCAGGCGGGGGCCTGAACATCGCCTGGGAGGCGGTCGAGCGCCACGCGCAGAGCGAGCGCCTCGCGTTCCGCTTCCTTTCCGCCGAGGGCGGAAAGCGCGACCTTTCCTTCGCCGAGCTTTCGCGCCTCACGAACCGCTTCGCCAACGTCCTGCGCGGTCTCGGCGTGGGCAAGGGCGACCGGGTCTTCATCCTCGCGGGCCGCATTCCCGAGCTGTACATCGCGGTTCTGGGGGCGCTCAAGAACGGCAGCGTCGTGTCGCCGCTCTTCTCGGCGTTCGGTCCCGAGCCGATCGCCACGCGCCTGAAGCTCGGCGCGGGCAAGCTGCTCGTCACCACCGAGTCGCTGTACGCGCGCAAGGTCGAGAAGCTGCGCGGCGAGCTGCCCGCGCTCGAGCACGTGCTGCTCGCCGAGAGCCCCGAGTTCGCGCGCATGATGGGCGCGGCCTCCGAGCACTTCGACACGGAGCGCACCGACGCCGAGGACATGGCGCTCGTGCATTTCACCAGCGGCACGACCGGCCGCCCCAAGGGCGCGGTGCACGTGCACGGCGCGGTGCTCACGCACTACGTCACGGGGCGCTACGCGCTCGACCTGCACCCGCAGGACGTTTTCTGGTGCACTGCGGATCCCGGCTGGGTGACCGGCACGTCCTACGGCATCATCGCGCCGCTGCTGCACGGCGTGACGAGCATCGTCGACGAGGCCGAGTTCGACGCCGTGCGCTGGTACCGGATCCTGGAGGAAGAGCGCGTGTCGGTCTGGTACACCGCGCCGACCGCGGTCCGGATGCTCATGAAGGCCGGCGCCGGGCTCGCGCGCGCGCGCTCCTACCCCGAGCTGCGCTTCGTCGCGAGCGTCGGCGAGCCGCTCAACCCGGAGGCGGTGTGGTGGGGGATGGACGCGTTCGGCATGCCGATCCACGACAACTGGTGGCAGACCGAGACCGGCGGCATCATGATCGCGAACTTCCCGGCGCTCGACGTGAAGCCCGGCTCGATGGGGCTGCCGGTTCCGGGAGTTGAGGCGTGCATCGTCGAACACAATGAATCAGAAAGCACGAAGATCAAATTCATCGACGAACCGGGAGTCCAGGGCGAACTGGCACTGAAGGCAGGCTGGCCGTCGATGTTCCGCGGCTACCTGCACGAGGAGGCGCGCTACCGCAAGTGCTTCCGCGACGGCTGGTACCTCACCGGAGACCTCGCCAGGCGCGACGCCGAAGGCTACTACTGGTTCGTCGGGCGCACCGACGACGTGATCAAGTCGGCCGGCCACCTGATCGGGCCGTTCGAAGTGGAAAGCGTGCTCATGGAGCACCCTGCGGTCGCCGAAGCGGGCGTCATCGGCAAGCCCGATCCCGTGGTAGGCGAAGTGGTCAAGGCGTTCGTTTCACTGAGGAGGAATTTTGAGGAAAGCGAATCCTTGAGAAGCGAGATTCTCGCCCACGCCCGCAAGCGCCTCGGCGCGGCGGTTGCGCCCAAGGAAATCGCGTTCCTCGCGTCGCTGCCGCGCACACGGAGTGGCAAGATCATGCGCCGGCTCCTGAAAGCGCGCGAGCTCGGGCTGCCCGAGGGCGACACTTCCACGCTGGAGTCCGCATGACGCTCGCTCCGCCGCCCTCCGGGCCGGTTCCCTGGACCGGCGAGTTCGCCTTCAAGATGGTGCGCGACATGCTGCGCATCCGGCGGCTGGAGGAGCGCGCCGCCGAGCTCTACGGCGAGCAGAAGATCCGGGGGTTCCTGCACCTCTACATCGGCGAGGAGGCGGTGGCCGTCGGCGCGCTGCACGCGCTCGCGCCCGAGGACAACATCGTGGCCACCTACCGCGAGCACGGCCACGCGCTCGTGCGCGGCATGCCGATGCGTACCATCATGGCCGAGATGTACGGCAAGCGCGAGGGCTGCTCGCGCGGGCGCGGCGGCTCGATGCACCTGTTCGACGCGCAACTGCGCCTGTACGGCGGCAACGCGATCGTCGGCGGCGGGCTGCCGCTCGCGGTCGGCCTCGCCCTCGCCGACAAGCTGCAGGGCGTGCGCCGCGTCACGGCGTGCTTCTTCGGCGAGGGCGCGATGGCCGAAGGCGTGTTCCACGAATCGATGAATCTCGCGGCGCTGTGGCAGGTGCCGGTGCTGTTCTGCTGCGAGAACAACCTGTACGCGATGGGCACGGCGCTCGCGCGCTCCGAATCGCAGACCGACCTGTGCGTCAAGGCGGCCGCCTACAAGGTGCCGACGCTCAAGGTCGACGGCCAGGACGTGGTCGCGGTGCACCGGGCGGCGCAGCAAGCCCAGCTGCAGGTGCGCGAGGGCAAGGGGCCGTTCTTCGTCGAGTTCCAGACCTACCGCTACCGCGCGCACTCGATGTTCGACCCCGATCTGTACCGCGACAAGAGGGAGATCGAGGAGTGGAAGACGCGCGGGCCGGTGCATACCTTCACCGCGCGCCTCAAGGCCGAAGGCAAGCTGACCGAGGAGCAGTTCCTCGCCCTGGACGCCGAGGTGGCGAAGGAAGTCGAGGACGCGGTCGCGTTCGCGGAAGCGGGCAGCTGGGAGCCGATCGAGGATCTCGCCAAGGACGTCACCGCGCCGTGAAGACCAGCTACCGCGAAGCGATGCGCGCGGCGCTGCGCGAGGCGCTCGCCGCGGACCCGCGCGTGTTCCTGATGGGCGAGGACGTCGGCAAGTACGGCGGCAGCTATGCGGTATCGAAGGGCCTGCTCGAGGAGTTCGGCCCCGAGCGCATCCGCGACACGCCGCTCTCCGAGCTCGCCTTCGTCGGCATCGGCATCGGTGCCGCGCTCGGCGGCATGCGGCCGATCGTCGAGGTGATGACGGTCAATTTCAGCCTGCTCGCGCTCGACCAGATCGTGAACACCGCGGCGCTGTACCGGCACATGTCGGGCGGACAGTTCTCGGTGCCGGTGGTGATCCGCATGGCGACCGGCGCCGGCCGGCAGATCGCCGCGCAGCATTCGCACAGCCTGGAGAACTGGTACGCGCACGTGCCCGGCCTCAAGGTGCTCGCCCCGGCCACGGTCGAGGACGCTCGCGGCATGCTCGCTCCGGCGCTCGCAGACCGCGACCCGGTGGTGATCTTCGAGCACGCGCAGCTCTACAACATGGAAGGCGAGCTGCCCGAGCCCTGGACTGCGGACATCAAGAAGGCGTTCGTGCGCAGGCCGGGCAAGGACGTGAGCCTCATCACCTACGGCGGGTCCCTGCCCAAGACGATCGCGGCCGCCGAGCAGCTCGCGCGGGAAGGCGTCGACGCCGAGGTGATCGACCTGCGCGTGCTCAGACCGCTGGACGATGCGACGATCATGGCCTCGGTCGCGAAATGCCGCCGCGCCGTCGTGGTCGACGAAGGCTGGAAGAGCGGCAGCCTCGCCGCCGAGGTGATGGCGAGGATCGTCGAGCAGGCGTTCTACGAGCTCGACGCGCCGCTCGCCCGCGTGTGCAGCGAGGAGGTACCGATGCCCTACGCGAAGCACATGGAGGAGGCCGCGCTGCCGCAGCCGGCGAAGATCGTCGCCGCGGCGAAAGGGCTGCTCGGATGATCGAGTTCAAGCTGCCTTCGCTCGGCGCCGACATGGATCGGGGCAAGCTGCTCGAGTGGAAGGTCAAGCCGGGCGACGCCGTGAAGCGCGGCCAGGTGATCGCGCTGGTCGACACCTCGAAGGCCGCGGTCGAGGTCGAGATCTGGCACGACGGCGTGATCCAGGACCTGATCACCAGTCCGGGCGAGACCATCCCGGTCGGCGCCGTGATGGCGCGCCTCGCCGCGCCAGGCGAAGCCGCCGCGCCCGTTCCGCCTTCGCTGCGCAGGCCCGCCTCCCCCGCCGCGCGCAAGCGTGCGCACGAGCTCGATGTCGATATCGAGAAGGTCGCGGGTACCGGGCCGCGTGGCGCCGTCACACTGGAAGACATCGAAAAGGCGGCCGTGAGACCGGCACCCGCTGCGGCGCCCGTGCCCGACCGCCAGGCGGAGATGCGCAAGGCGATCGCCGCGGCGATGAGCCGCTCCAAGCGCGAGATCCCGCACTACTATCTTTCCGAGGCGATCCCGATGCACCGCGCGATGGATCATCTCGCGCGCGCGAACGCCGCGCGCCCGGTCACCGAGCGCGTCCTGATCGGCGCGCTGCAGCTGAAGGCGGTAGCGCTCACGCTGAGGAGCTTCCCCGACCTGAACGGCTTCTGGCAGGACGGCGCGTTCCGGCCTGGCGCCGGCATCCACGTCGGCGTCGCGATTTCGCTGCGCCAGGGCGGGCTGGTGGCGCCCGCGATCCACGACGTCGATCAGCGCAGCCTCGAGGACCTGATGCGGGCGCTCGCCGACCTCGTCAAGCGCGCGCGCTCCGGCTCGCTGCGCAGCTCGGAAATGTCCGATCCGACGGTCACCGTCACCAATCTCGGCGAGCAGGGCGTCGAGTCGGTGTTCGGCGTCATCTACCCGCCGCAGGTTGCGCTGGTCGGCTTCGGGCGCATCGCCGAGCGCGCGCTCGCGGAAGACGGGGCGCTGCGCGCCGCGCCGGTGGTCACCGCGACGCTCTCGGGCGACCATCGCGCGAGCGACGGCCACCGCGGCGCGCGCTTCCTCGCGGCGCTGCGCGAGCAATTGCAAAGGCCGGAGGAACTGTGACGCCCGAAGAGCTCAAGGCCCAGGTGCTGAAGCTGCTCACCACGATCGCGCCGGAGCTCGACGCGGCGAGCCTGCGCACCGACAAACCGCTACGCAACCAGGTCGACCTCGACTCGATGGACTGGCTGAATTTTCTCGTCGCGCTGCACGAGCGGCTCAAGGTCGACATCCCGGAGACCGACTACGGCAAGCTGGCGACGCTCGAGCAGCTGCTCGCCTACCTGAAGGAAAAGCTGCCCGGCTAGGCGGCCGCGTCGATCGCCGCCTCGAGCTCGGCGTAGGTCTGCGTCACCGGGAACTGCGCGAACTGCGCCGCGATCGCAAGCGGCGGCCGGAAGAAGATGCCCGCGTGCGCCTCGGCGAGCATGGCGGTGTCGTTGTACGAGTCGCCGGCCGCGATCACCTTGAAGTTCAGCCCGCGGAAAGCGCGAACCGCGGCGCGCTTCGGGTCCGGCATCCTCAGCCGGTAGCCGTCGAGATAGCCGTCCGC
>DASPRB010000092.1:0-8908 GCA_035624675.1 Burkholderiales bacterium | reverse complement strand
CGGCGCGAGCGCCTGCTCGATTTGCTTCTTGGACACCCCCTCGAGAATGGGGATATCGGCGTGCACGTGGACTTCGATCCGCATTGGGGATCCTTGCGTGTGACTTTTTGCATTCTAGCACCCAGTTCCGGCCCGGCCCCGGCCCGGCAAGGCACGAAGCTTGCGTGTCTTCCTGGCAGCAACACGCGCGCCGCAATCAGGGGGCGCAGGAGGCCTGCGATGAGGGTGCTCTACGACAGCAGCAACTATTACGTGGTCGAATTCCCCGGCCGGCACGGCATCGAGCTGGTGGACAAGCGCGGCGGGCGCACCGGCTACCTGCAGGGCATGATCGAGGCGAGCTTCCGCGCCAGCATGGCCGACCTCTGTTCCAGGCAGGACGACGACGAGTCGGTGGACGAATTCCTTGCCCACTACGACGCTCTGCTCACCAATCCCCTGGTAATGCACTGACGACGCGGCTGTTCCGCTAGCATCGGGGAATGCTCCCCGAGTACGGCGGCGGAGCCCTCGTCAACCTGATAGCTTCGCTCGCGGCGGCGCGCGGGGGCACGCCCTGCCACCCTGCGCTGCGCGCGCTTCCGCCCGGCGGCCTGTCCGAGGCGCGCAACCTGGTATTGCTCCTCATCGACGGCCTGGGCGACGGGTATCTCGCGCGCCGCACGGCGGGCGGCGAGCTCGCGCGCCGCCGGCTGCGTCGCGGCTGCGCTGCCGGTGCGCTCGATCGTCGTCTCGCTGCGCGAGATCATCGATTCGGCGTACAACAGGCATCACTGCCGGGGCGCCGAGCGCCGGGCCTACGACGACCTCCCAGGGGCTGGTGCGCGAGACGGAAGCCGCGCTCAAGTCGGGCGAGGAGCGCAAGTTCGTGTACGTCTACTGGCCGCAGTACGACTCGGTGTCGCACCAGCACGGCTCGGAGAGCGCGCAGGCGGCCGCGCAGCTGGCCGCGATCGACGACGCCTTCGGCAGGCTGCTCGCGCGCAGCGCCGGCACGGAGACGGTAATCGTGGCCACCGCCGACCACGGCTTCGTCGACTGCCCGCCGGGCGACTGCCTCGAGCTCGAGGATGCGCCGGGTCTGTCCGCCATGCTGCGCTTCCCGCTGTGCGGCGAGCGGCGCATCGCCCTTTGCCACGTGCAGCAAGGGCGCGTCGCCGAGTTCATCGAACGAGCCGAGCAGTGGCTTGCCGGCCGCGGGCGGGCCTGCCCGAGCCGCGAACTGGTCGAGCAAGGCTGGTTCGGACCCGGTACGCCGCATCCCAGTTTCGCAGAGCGCATCGGCGATGTCGCCCTGCTGCTGAACGGACGGTTTACCATCAAGGACTGGACACCCGGCGAGTCCCGGCACCTGCACATCGGCAATCACGGCGGCGCGAGCGAGGAGGAGATGACAGTCCCGCTGATCGTCGCCGTCATCTAGGGGGGAGACGATGAAAGCGAAGGTCAACGGCATCGAGACGTACTACGAAGTGCACGGCAAGGAAGGGGCGCCGTGGCTCACGCTGAGCCATTCGCTCGCCTGCAGCGTGCGCATGTGGGATCCGCAGATCGAGGCGTTCAAGGACCGCTACCGGATCCTCGCCTACGACACGCGTGGTCACGGCGAGAGCATGGCCCCGGCGGGCGCTTACACGCTCGAGATGCTCGCCGACGACCTGCGCGGCCTGCTCAGGCATCTGAACGTCGAGCGCACGCATTTCGCCGGTCTGTCGATGGGCGGCATGATCGGCCAGACTTTCGCGCTCAAGTACCCGGGCGTATTCAGGAGCCTGGCGCTCGCCGACACCACCAGCCGCTACCCGGCCGAGGCGGCGGGACTGTGGGCCGAGCGCATCAAGACCGCCGAGACACGCGGCATGCAGCCGCTGGTGCAACCGACCCTCGAGCGCTGGTTCACCGAGCCGTTCCGCAAGGCGCATCCCGAGGTGGTCGGGCGCATCGGCGCGCTCATCGCCTCGACGCCCGTGGCGGGCTACGTCGGCTGCAGCCACGCGATCCCGAAGATCAACCTCGCGACGCGCTTGAAGGAGATCAAGGTGCCGATCCTGGTCATCTGCGGCGAACAGGACGCGGGCACGCCGCCCGCCATGGCGCGCGAGATCCACGACAACGCGCCGGGCTCGAAGCTCGTGCTCATTTCACAGGCGGCGCACATCTCCAACGTGGAGAAGGCCGCCGAGTTCAATCGCGCGCTGGAGACCTTCCTTTCATCCCTGCCCAGCGCCTGACGCCCGCCGCACGTATGCCGAAGAGGTCGAGCACGCGCGCGATCGTGTGCTCGACCATCTCCGCGATCGACTTCGGCTTGGCGTACAGCGCCGGCACGGGCGGAAAGACGATGCCGCCCATCTCGGTCACCGCGACCATGTTGCGCAGGTGCGCGAGATTGAGCGGCGCCTCGCGCGGCAGCAGCACGAGGCGCCTGCGCTCCTTGAGCACCACGTCGGCCGCGCGCGAGACGAGGTCGTCGGCGTGCGCATGCGCCACCGCGGCGAGCGTCTTCATCGAGCACGGTGCGATCACCATACCTTCGGTGAGGAACGAGCCGCTGGCGAGCGCGGCGCCGACGTCGCGCGGGTTGTAGGCCACGTCGGCCAGCCGCTCGACGTCCTTGCGCCTCATGCCCAGCTCCTGCCAGGCGGTCAGCGCCGCGGCCTCCGAAAGCACGAGGTGGCTCTCCCAGGCGCGTTGCCGGCGCAGGATCTCGAGCAGCCGCACGCCGTAGGCCGCCCCGGTCGCGCCGGTGATGCCGACGATCAGTCGCTTCGCCATGGCCGCTAGCCTACCCGGATTGACGCCCGCACGCAGGTCTGCCACCATGCGCTTACACACGTGTATATACACAGCCCAGTGGTGGAAGCCCCCAAGAAGCGCTGTTCCTGTTTCCTGCTGCGCAGGCTGACGCGCCGCGTGACGCAGGCGTACGACGCGGCGCTGGCCGAGGCAGGGCTCACCATCACCCAGTACTCCCTGCTCGCGCACCTCGCGCGCGGCGAAGGCGCCTCGGTGTCCGCGCTCGCCGCGCGCACGGGGATGGACCGCACGACCCTGATACGCAATCTGAAGCCGCTCGAGGCGGCCGGCTGGGTGCGCTACGGCGAGCGTCGTGCCGGCAAGCCGGCCGCGCTGGAGCTCAGTCCGGCCGGGCGCGCGCGCCTGCGCGCCGCCGTCCCCGCGTGGGAGCGCGCGCAAGGCGAATTCGAATCGCTGCTCGGCGCCAAGCGCGTCGCCGGCCTGCACGCATTGATCGACGAATCCCTCGAACTTCTCGAAAAGGACCCCGCATGAGCGTGCCGAAACGTGGCTATCTGTTCGTCGCGCTCGCCGCGGGTGCGGTGTTCGCGCTCGGCCTGGGGGTGCGCCAGGCGCAGCCGTTGTTCATCAGCGCGATCAACTCCTCGACCGGCATCGGCTACGCTACGATCAGCCTCGCGTTCGGCATCGCCCAGCTGGTCTGGGGCGTGGCGCAGCCCGTGGCGGGCGCGGTTGCCGACCGCTACGGTCCGCGCCCGGTGATGCTGAGCGGCGCGCTGCTGGTCTCGCTTGCCACCGCGCTCACGCCGCTCGCGCACAGCGGGCTTGCGCTCGCGCTGCTGATTGGGTTGTTCGCCGCCACCGGCGCGGGCGCGATCGGGCCGTCGCTACTGATGTCGTCGGTCAACCGCTGGATCCCGGAGGCCAAGCGCGCGATGGCCACCGGGATCGTCAACGCAGGCGGCTCGTTCGGCCAGTTCACGATCGTGCCGCTGGCGCAGCTCGCGATCGGGCTCGCGGGCTGGCAGCCGGCGATGGTGCTGCTCGGCGCGGCCGGCCTCGCCGCGATCCCGCTGGTGCTGTGGCTCACCCGCGGCGGCGCGACGGCCGGGACGGCCACGGCACCGATGGCGGGCGCCGCCTCGCTCGGACAGGCGCTACGCGAGGCCGCAGGGGACCGCAGCTTCCTGCTGCTCAACGCGGGATTCTTTACCTGCGGCTTTCACGTTGCGTTCATCGTCACCCACCTGCCGGGCTACGTCGCGCTGTGCGGGCTTCCGGCGACGGTGAGCGCCTGGTCGCTGGCGATCGTCGGGCTGTTCAACATCGGCGGCAGCCTCTGGATCGGGATGCGCATCCAGACCCGGCGCATGAAGACGTCGCTCGCGGGCATCTACGCCGCGCGCGCGGCGATCATCCTGGTCTTCTTCCTGTTCGCCCCCAAGACCGAGCTCAGCTTTCTGGTCTTCTCGGCCGCGATCGGCTTCACCTACCTGTCGACCGTGCCGCCCACGGTCGGCCTGGTGGCCAAGCTGCACGGGCCGAAGTACCTCGCGACGCTATTCGGCGTGGTGATGCTGTCGCACCAGGTAGGCGGGTTCCTCGGCGCCTGGCTCGGCGGCAAGGCGTTCGAAGCGACCGGCAACTACGACTGGATGTGGTGGGCCGACATCGCGTTATGCCTGTTCGCCGCCATGGTGAACCTGCCGATTCGCGAGGCGCGCCGGCTGGCGCCCGCAGCGGCCTAGCCCTTACCCGATCCCCTGCCGCGGAAGGCCGCGACGAACAGCCACACCAGGAACAGCGGGATCAGCAGCGGCAGCAGGAACGGGAAAGCGAGCCAGGCGGCCAGCAGGCCGGCGAGCACCAGCAGGCCGAGCAGGATCAGGCCGATGCCGGCGAATACGAAAGCGAGCAGGATCGCCGCGCAGAACAGCGCCACGATCGTCACGAGCACGCCCCAGCCCTCGGCCGCGAGCTTTATCGGTCCGGCGAGCGGCTGGCCGTTCACGGTGATGACGACGTTGCTCGAGCTGAACAGCACCCAGGCGAGCAGCGCGAGCACGGCGAGCACCAGGAGCAGCGCGACTTTCTTCATGAGTTAGACTGGGGCATGATCGGTTCAGGGAGAGCGTGACGCCATGTTCGAGACTACCATCGCGGGCAGCCTGCCAAAACCTTTCTGGCTCGCCGAGCCGGGCAAGCTGTGGCCGGAATGGCGCGCCGCGGGCGAAGACTTGGCGCGCGCCAAGCGCGACGCGACCGTGCTGTGGCTCAAGGAGCTGGAGGACGCCGGCATCGATATCGTCACCGACGGCGAGCAGTCGCGCCAGCACTTCGTGCACGGCTTTCTCGAGGCGGTCGAGGGCATCGACTTCGAGCACAAGGTGAAGATGGGCATCCGCGACAACCGCTACGAGGCCATGGTTCCGGTGGTGGTCGGGCCTCTCAGGCTGAAAGGGCGCGTGCATCAGGTCGAGGCGCGCGTGGCGCGAGCGCATACGAGGAAGAAGCTCAAGATCACCATGCCCGGCCCGATGACCATCGTCGACACGATCGCCGACCGCCACTACGGCGACAAGGTGAAGCTGGCGATGGCGTTCGCCGAGCTGCTCAACCAGGAGGCGCGCGCGCTCGAAAAGGACGGCGTCGACGTGATCCAGTTCGACGAGCCGGCGTTCAACGTGTACATGAAGGAGGTCAAGACCTGGGGCATCGACGCGCTGCATCGCGCGATCCAGGGCCTGCGCTGCACGACCGCGGTACACATCTGCTACGGCTACGGCATCAAGGCGAACATCGACTGGAAGGAGACCCTCGGCAGCGAATGGCGCCAGTACGAGGAGATCTTCCCGGCGCTGGCGAAAAGCAGGATCAAGCAGGTCAGCCTGGAGTGCATCCACTCGCACGTGCCACCGCAGCTGATGGCGCTGCTCAAGGGCAAGGACGTTCTGGTCGGCGTGATCGACGTCGCTTCGGACAAGGTCGAGACGCCCGCCGAGGTCGCGGCGACCATCGGTTTGGCGCTCAAGTACGTACCGAAGAACCGCCTGATTCCCTGTACCAACTGCGGCATGGCGCCGATGAATCGCGAGATCGCGCTGGCCAAGCTCAAGGCGCTCGGCGCCGGAGCGGCGCTCGCGCGCAAGAAATGGGGCCGGAGGAAGTGAGCATGGACGAGATTGCACAACGCCGGAAGGAGATCGAAAGCGCGGTGGCCGACGTGCGCGCGATCGAGCAGCGCGAGGGCGTGACGCGCGCGAGCCTGGAGCACATCAAGTCGCGCCTGCTCGAGCTCGCAGCGCGCACCGATCTGTTCACGCTCGAAGCCTTTCCGCCGCCTGCGCCGGGCAGCGCGCGCAGCTCGTGCCTGTACCGGGTCTCGGAGGACGACGACCACCGCTTCGCGCTGTACGCCAATTCGGCCAACGGCCGCTACGGCACGCCCGCGCACAATCACACGACCTGGGCCGTGATCGTCGGCGTGAGGGGCGACGAGCGGAACCGCTTCTACGACCGCACGCCCGAAGGCGGCGTGCGCGAGAAGGGGCAGTTCGTCGTGGGGCGCGGCAGCGGGGTCGCGTTCCTGCCCGACGACCTGCACTCGATCCACATCGACGGCACGACGCTCAACTTCCACATGTACGGCCTGGCGCTCGAGCAGCTGCCGCGGCGCGAGTACTACAAGGCGAAGGAGAACGCCTGGGCCGTGTTCCCGCCGCACTCCGACATCCGCGAAGCCCGCGATCAGGCCGCCTTGTAGGTATCGAGCCGGATGCGCTCGCGCTCGAGTGCGGCGGCCACCGGCGGAGCGGCCATGACGCGCTCGACGTAGGCGCTATAGGCGGGCAACGACTTCGGGTCGATGCCTGCGATGCCGCCCCAGCGCAGCAGCGTAAAGGCGTAGGCGTCGTGGAAGGTGATGCGCTCGCCGAGCCAGTACGGCGAGGCCTTCTGAACCCAGCCCTCGATGCGCTCGAGGCACTCGCGGTAGCGCTTGACGGCCTTCTGCTTCACTTCGGACTGCGCCGCCTCGCCGTCGGCGAACTCGTAGCTGCGGAACACGCGCGTGAAGGTCGGATGCACGGTGTTGTTCATCCACGCGAGCTGGCTCATCGCCTGCGCGCGCGCCCAGTCCTCGGTCGGCAGCAAGCCGGCTTTCGGCGCGCGCCGGTCGAGGTAGTCGCAGATCGCGATGATCTGGTTGAGCGGCCGGCCGTCGACCACCAGCACCGGCACCTGGCCGTTCGGGTTCAGCGTCAAGTACTCGGGAGTCTTGTTCTCGCCCCGGTGCAGCTTGACGAGCCGCGGCTCGAAGCCTACGCCGGTGGCGGCGCGGATCGCCTCCAGCCCGACGTGCGGCACGAACGAACAGGCGCCGGGCGCGAAATAGAGTTCCATCATGAGGTCGATCTCCGTCGCGAATCTGGATTGGACCCGGCAGGCGTCGACCGACGGGCGCCGCTAGAATACCCGAATGCTCGCGCTCGACCTGCTCGCAGAGCGAAAGATCGAAGAGGCGCCGCCAGCTCCCTAGCGGTGGCTCTTCTCGTAGGCCTGCACCGCTTCCTTGAGCGTGGTGTACTGCCTGCAGGGAAAGAAGCACAGCTTGTCGAGCGCCGCGAGGTGCTCCTTCGCCTTGGCGAGATCGCCTACCTGCAGGTAGGCCTCGCCGATGTACTCGTGCGCGTTGCGATGTTTCGGGTCGATGCGCAGCGCTTCCTCGTACTCGTCGAACACCCGCTTCATGTCGGGGTTGGGACCCCTGCGCAGCGCATAGGCGTACAGATTGTGATAGTCGGCGTTGCCGGGCTGCTTGACGAGCGCCTCGCGCATGATCGCGGCGGCACGCGTCCAGTCCTTCGCTGCGATGGCCTGCTGGGCGCCCTCGATGGCCGGATCGGCCGGCGGTCCCGACGGGCTCCAGTCGCCACCGCCCGCGCCGAAGGCTGCGGACGATGCCCATAAAAGAGAGAAAACTGCGGTGCGTATGATGGCATTCATGGTTTGCCCTCCTGTGCGGGGGCAAACAGCGCCGCCGGCGCCGATATTCCACGCGTGTGGCTCAGTGCCCGAGCGCGCGCAGGAGCTCGAGTACGGCCGCCGCGGCCTCGCGCGGATATTCGAAGGGAAATAGGTGCCCGCCCGGCACCTCGCGCAGCGTGCACAGGCAGCGCGTCGCTCCCAGGCCCGCGCGCCGCACCACCTCGGAGTGCTCTCCGCCGATGAAGCCCGCCGGCACCCTGAGCGTGCGCAGGCCGCGGCTCATGTCGTGCGGGATCGTGCGGTAGATGCTGTACTCGACCGCCGGGTCGATCGCCAGGCGCAGCTCGCCATCGCGCTCGACGAGCCCGTGGCGCACGTAGTCGTCCAGGCACTGCTCGGTGAAATGCCGGAACAGGCGCCGCGTGCGGAAATGCTGCTTCGCCTCGGCGCGGCTCGCCCAGCGGCTACGCCGGTCGCGCACCGCGCCCGCAGGTGTGACGCGGTCCACCACGCCGAGGCGCTTGGTCGCGCCGAGCAGGCGGCCGCGCAGCCGGCCGATGACTGGCGCATCGAGCAGCACAATGGCGCGGAACAGCTGCGGGCGCCGGTGCGCAGCGAGCAGGGTCAGGTAGCCGCCGAGCGAGTGCCCGACCGCGTACACGGGCGCGCCGTGGTGCGCGCGCTCGAGCTCGTCGATCAGCTGCTCGACGAGATGCGGCCAGCCCTCGGTCACCGGATAGCGCGCATCGGTACCGATCGCCTCGATCCAGCCGACGCGATAGTGGCGACCGAGCTCGGCGAGCATCGCCGCGTAGCAGGGCGCGGGGAAGCCGTTGGCGTGCGAGAACTGCAGGTAAGGCTTGCTCAGACGTACTCTTTGGCGGCGGTATCCGCGTCGACCGGCTTGCCGGCGAGGAATCCCTGCAGGAAGTCGCAATGGCAGGTCTGCAGGAACTCGAGCTGCGCCTCGGTCTCGACGCCTTCGGCCACCACCTTCAGACCGAGCGCGTGCGCGAGCGCCACCGTCGCCGCGACGATCGCCTTGGCGTCCTTGTCCGCCGGCACCTCGGCGATGAAGGCGCGGTCGATCTTCAGCTTGTCCACCGGGAAGCGCTTCAGGTAGGCGAGACTCGAGTAGCCGGTGCCGAAGTCGTCGATCGCGATG
>DASPRB010000060.1:0-11613 GCA_035624675.1 Burkholderiales bacterium | reverse complement strand
GCCGTGCAGGCGAACGACCTCGCCGCCGCGCGCCGCATCAACGACCGCATCTGGCCGACCGCCGAGGCGTTCTACAGCGAGCCCTGGGTCGACATGCACAACCGCATGAAGGAGGCGCTGGTGCTGCTCGGCAAGCTGCCGCGCGCTACCGTGCGGCCGCCGCTCGCGAAGCTCCCGGTCGCCGAGATCGAGCGCGTGCGCCGCGCGCTGGTCGCGGCCGGGCTGCTCGAGGCGGGCGGCGCGCGCAAGGCAGCCTGAATCCGGGAGCCGCCGCCATGATCGTCGTCCACCACCTGAACAATTCGCGCTCGCAGCGCATGCTCTGGCTGCTCGAGGAGCTCGGGCTCGCGTACGAGGTCAAGCGCTACCAGCGCGATCCGAAGACCATGCTCGCGCCGCCCGAGCTGCGCCAGGTGCACCCGCTCGGCAAGTCGCCGGTGGTCACCGACGGCGAGCTCACGCTCGCCGAGTCGGGGGCGATCCTGGAATACCTCGTCGAGCGCTACGGCGGCGGGCGGCTCGCGCCCGCGCCGGGCACGCCCGAGCGCTTGCGCTACCGCTACTGGATGCATTACGCGGAAGGCTCGCTCATGCCGCCGCTGCTCCTGAAGCTCGTGTTCAACCGCGTCGAGAGCGCCCCGATGCCGTTCTTCGCGCGGCCGGTCGCGCGCGGCATCGCGCGGCGCATGAGGGCGTCGTTCATCGATCCGCAGATCGTGCGCCACCTCGACTACCTGGAGGCCGAGCTCGGCAAGTACACGTGGTTCGCGGGCGCGGACTTCAGTGCGGCCGACATCCAGATGAGCTTTCCGCTGGAGGCGGCCGCCGCGCGCGGCGGGCTGGACGCGGGGCGGCCCAAGCTGATGGGCTTCCTCGAGCGCATCCATGCGCGCCCGGCCTACCGGCGTGCGCTCGAGGCCGGCGGACCCTACGCGCTCGCGCGCTGAGCGTGATGACGCAGCACGAGCACCTGCAGGCCGACGTGCTCGTGATCGGAGCGGGCGGCGCCGGAATGTACGCGGCGATCGAGGCGGCACGCAGGGGACGCTCGGTGATCCTCGCCGACCGGAGCCTCGTCGGCCGCGGCGGCGCGACCGTCATGGCGCAGATGACCGTCGCGGTGGCGCTCGAGGAAGGCGGGCTTGACCACCCGGAGCACCATCTCGCCGATACGCTCGCCGCCGGCCGCGGCCTGTGCGACGCGGCGATTGCGCGCCTGCTGTGCGAGGAGGGGCCGGCGCGCATCCGCGAGATGGATGCCTGGGGCGTCGGCTGGGCGCGCGAGAACGGCGCCCACAAGCGCGCGTTCGCGCCCGGCCACGACCGGCCGCGCTGCGTGTACGTCGATTTCCTCAACACGGGACCGGCGGTGTCGAAGACGCTGCGCGCGCAACTGAACCGCATTTCCGAGATCCGGCGCGTGGGCGACCTGCGCGTGACGGCGCTCGCGCTGGAGGGCGGCGAATGCGTCGGCGCGAGCGCGCTGCACCTCGCGAGCGGCCGGCCGTTCTCGATCTCGGCCGCGGCGACGGTGCTCGCCACGGGCGGGCTGACCCGGCTGTACCGCAGGAACAGCGCCTCGGCCAACATGACCGGCGACGGCTACGCGCTCGCGCTCGAGGCCGGCGCGGAGCTCATCGACATGGAGTTCGTGCAGTTCTTCCCGATCGGGCACCTCGCGCCGCGGCTCGTCGGCATGGACCCGATCATGTGGGACCCGTTCCGCTACAAGCTCGGCGGGCGGCTGCTGAACGGCCGCGGCGAGGAATTCTTCCAGCGCTACGGCTCGCGCGACGAGGGACGCTACGTGGTGACGCGCGACGTCGCCACCTACGCGATCGTCAAGGAAGTCGCCGCCGGCCGCGGCTCGCCGCACGGCGGCGCATGGCTGTCGTTCGAGCACTGCTCCGAGGCGGAGTTGCGCGCCGCGGGCGGGCCGGTGATCGACCGGCTCGCGGCGAATGGCATCGACCTCACCCGCCAGGCGGTCGAGGTCGCGCCGATCGCGCACTACCACATGGGCGGGGTACGCGTGGACGCGGTGATGGCGACGCGCGTGCCGGGGCTGTACGCCGCGGGCGAGGCGGTTGGCGGCGCGAACGGCGCGAACCGCCTGTCGGGCAACGCGATCACCGAGGCGCTGGTATTCGGCCACGTGGCCGGCGCATCGGCCGCGGCGCATGCTGCGCGGCGCAGGGCGCGCGCGGGGCGCGGCGCGTTCCGCGCGCAAGTCGAGGCGCTGCGCGACGGGCGCGCCGAGCCCGACTTCAACCCGGCGGGAATGCTCGAAGCAATGCAGTCGCTCATGCAGGAAGACGTGGGGCCGTTCCGCACGCGCTCGGGCCTCGAGCGCGCGCTCGGCCGGCTGCGTGCGCTCGCCGCCGAATTGCCCGCCGTGCGGCCCGCAGCCGGCAGGCCCTACGACTGCGCGCTTGCCGACTGGCTCGACCTCGGTGTCATGGCGCGCGTCGGGGAATGCGTCGCGGCCGCGGCGCTGGCGCGCAGCGAATCGCGCGGCGCGCACCAGCGCGAGGACTTCCCGGGGATGGACCCGCGCTGGGCGTTCAACCAGACGCTCGAGCTCGAGAGCGGCGCGCTGCGCGTGCGCGGCGAGCCCGTGCCGGCGTGAACGGCAAGGCGACGCTCGTCCTGCGCCGCGGCGCGCCCGGCGAGGCGCCGCGCGAGGAGCGCTGGGAGGTGCCTTTCGAACCCGGCCAGTCGGTGCTGGACGGGCTGCGCTGGATCCGCGCGCAGCGCGACGCGTCGCTCGCGATCCGCTACTCCTGCACCAACGCCAACACCTGCAAGGAGTGCATGATGCGCATCGACGGCCGCACGGTCTACGCTTGCACCGCGCGGCTGCGCGAATGCGAGATGCGCATCGAGCCACTGCCGAACAAGGCGCTGGTACGCGACCTAGTCACCGAGATCGCTCCGCCCGACGAGCGGCTCGGCTCGTGAGTGCATTTTCTGTTGCAAGCCGCGTGCTTCCGTGAAAGACTTGATGCAATAATTATGCTTGTTATTCAATGCTTTCATATAAGAAAGGAAGGGTCATGAACTGGAGGACCGTCGCAATCCCGCTCGCTGCGTCGTTCGCGCTGCTGCTTGGCGCATGTGCGGGAGAGAAGACCAAGGAAGAGGCGCAGCCGGCACAGCCCGCTGCGGGGACGGCTGGACAGCAGCCGCAAGCCGGGGCCGTGGGCGCCGGCGGCGTGGCGGCGAACCCGCTGCACGATCCGAACAGCATTCTCGCGAAGCGTAGCGTGTACTACGACTTCGACCGCTCCGAGATCAAGTCCGAGTTCCGGCCGATGGTCGAAGCGCACGCGGGCTACCTGCGCGATCATGCGCAGGCGACGGTGCGCATCGAAGGCAACTGCGACGAGCGCGGCAGCCGGGAGTACAACCTGGCGCTTGGGCAGCGGCGCGCGGACGGGGTGAGGAAGGCGCTGGCGCTGCTGGGCGTGGCCGACACGCGCATCGAGACGGTGAGCTGGGGCGAGGAGAAGCCGCGCGCCCAGGGCCACGACGAGCAGGCCTGGGCGCAGAACCGGCGCAGCGACATCATCTACACGCACGAGTAAGCGCTTAGCCGCGCAGCATTTCGCGCAGCTTGAACTTCTGAATCTTCCCGGAAGGCGTCGCGGGTAGCGCCTCGCGCACCTCGAGCCGCTCCGGGATGTACTGGCGCGCGATCTTCTGCGCTTCCAGGAAGGCGCGCATGTCGGCGAAGGAGAGCTGCGCACCGGGGCGCAGCGTGACGAATGCGCAGGCGCGCTCGCCCAGGCGCTCGTCCGGGTAGGCGACAATCGCCACGCTGGCGACCGAGGGGTGCTTGTAGAGCAGCGCCTCGACCTCGATCACCGGGATGTTCTCGCCGCCGCGGATGATGACGTCCTTGGAGCGGCCGCAGATGCGGATGTAGCCGCGCGCGTCGATGCGGGCCATGTCGCCGGTGTCGAACCAGCCTTGCGCGTCGGTCGCGTTCCATTGCGGTCGCTTCAGGTAGCCGCCGAAGTTCGAGCAGCCGCGCACCACGAGCCGTCCTTCCGCGCCCGCGGGCACCGGCTTTCCTTCCAGATCGAGCGCGCGCACCTCCATGCCGGGCAGCGGGCAGCCGTCGGTGTTGACCGAGCGCTCGTCGTCGTCCTCGGGCAGCGTCGTGGTGACCGCGCCGTTCTCGCTCATGCCCCAGGCCGCGACGATCTTCGCGCCGAGGCTCGCGCGTGCGCGCTCGACCAGCGGTCCCGGGATCGGTGCGCCGGCGCACAGGAACGTCCGCAGGCTCGGCACCCCGCCCGGGCTCTCTGAGACCGCCTTGGCGAGATCCGTGAGGAAAGGCGTCGAGGCCATGGTGAAGGTCGCGCGCTCGTCGCGGATCAGCGCGACCGCGCGCGCGGGGTCCCACACGTCCTGCAGCACCGCGCGCGCGCCGAGCACGACCGGCATCACCAGGCCGTACATGAAGCCGGTCTGGTGCGCCATCGGCGAGGCCATCAGCACCACGTCGCCCGCCCCGAGCCTCATGCGCGCCGCATACGGCAGGATGTTGGACAGCAGCGTGTTCGCGCTGTGCATCACGCCCTTCGGCTCGCCGGTCGTCCCCGAGGTGTAGATCAGCTGCGTGACGTCGTTCGGGCCGGGGCGCGACGCGCCAAGGATGCGCGCCGCGTCCGGCTCGCGCTCCCAGGCGGGCTCGACGAGGCGCGCCTCGAAGCTCTCCGGCCCTTCGCCGCCGACGATCAGCACGTGCTCGAGGTCGGGCAGCGCCGGACGCAGGCCGGCGAGCATCTGCGCATAACCGAATCCCCGGAAGCGCTGCGGCGCGACCATCGCGCGCGCGCGGCCGTGCGCCAGCATGAACGAGAGCTCGCGCTCGCGGAAGATCGTCATCAGCGGGTTGAGCACCGCGCCGATGCGCGAGCAGGCGAGGTAGAGTGCCGTGAACTGCCACCAGTTGGGCAACTGGCAGGCGACCACGTCGTTGCGGCCGATGCCGAGGCGCGCGAGCCCCACGGCAATGCGGTCGGCCTTCGCCGCCAGCTCGCGATACGTGAAGCGCCGCAGGCTGCCGTCCTCGAGGCGCAGCGCCGCGAGCGCAGGCTTGTCCGGCTGCTCGGCCACGCAGCCGTCCAGGTAGTCGTTGATCGTGCGGTCGTGCCACAGGCCGCGCTCGACCATCTCCTCGCGCCGTGGCGGAATGAGAACCGCGTCGAACTCCATGTCCCCCTCCCGATGGATCATTTCGCCGAAGCGAGATGATGCGCCCGGCGCGTCGTTTCGGGCAGCCGGTAGCGCGTGCAGCAGGCGAGCACGTACTCGATCGCGGTCGGCAGGCTGACGCGGTGGCCGATCGAGACGTACAGCGGCTTGACGCCCGTCCGCGTACGCAGCACCGCGCCGATCGTCTCGCCCTGGTCTACGAGCGGCGCCCAGGCGCCGCGCCGCAGGCCCGGCTGGCGGTGCTCGCCGACGAGGCGCGTCTTCGCCACGCCGATCGAGGGCAGGCCCGTCGCGAGGCCGGTGTGCGAGGCGAGGCCGCAGCGGCGTGGGTGCGCGATGCCCTGGCCGTCGCACAGCAGCAGCTCCGGGCGCGCTTTCAGCAGCGCGAGCGCCTCGAGCACCGCCGGAATCTCGCGGAACGACAGCAGCCCCGGCACGTACGGAAAGCTCGTCGGCCGGCGCGCGACCGCGTCCTCGAGCGGCTCGAGCGAGGGGAAGGCGAGCAGCGCGACCGCCGCGCGCGTGATCCTGCCGTCCTCCTCGAAACCGACGTCGATGCCGCACACGCGCCGGACGCGGCCGATGCGGTCCGCGCGCTCGACGCGCGTGCTCAACTCGCGCTGCAGCGCGACCGCCTCCTTGGGCGTCAAGTCCCAGCAGTGGGCGATAGGCGTCGGGGCGCGCGTCGCGGCCTTCATGGGTAAATTCTAGCCGCGGACAAAGTGATAAGCGCGACGACTGTCGTTACCGCCGTTGCCACCGTTCGGTGCCTTGTGCAACACTGTTCGCAGGCTCGGAACGAGCGGAGATGGGCGTGCGGGCCAGGAGGGAGGCCTGTGGGAACGCTGATGTACCCTGCGGAATCCTCGGCGTGAAATGCGCTAGCTGCGAGGGCGACAACCCCGCCGGCACGAAATTCTGCGGCGCATGCGGTGCACGCCTGCTGATGCCCTGTCCCGTCTGCAGCGCCCTGAACCCAGTCGGGCAGAAATATTGCGGCGAATGCGGGGCGTTCGTTGCGCACGAGCTCATCACCTCCCGGTTCGCTGCGCCCGATAGCTACCTGCCGCGAAACCTGGCGACGAAGATCCTGATGTCTCGCGCCTCGCTGGAAGGCGAGCGCAAGCAGGTGAGCATCATGTTCGCCGACATCAAAGGTTCGCTCGAACTCCTCGCGGACCGGGATGCGGAAGAATCGAGAATCCTGCTCGATGCGGTCCTGACGCGAATGCTCGACGCGGTTCACCGCTACGAGGGCACCGTCAATCAGGTCATGGGCGACGGCGTCATGGCCATCTTCGGCGCGCCGGTCGCGCACGAGGATCACGCGGTGCGGGCGTGCTACGCGGGATTGCATATGAAGGAGAGCCTGGCGCAATACGCGGAGGAAGTCCGGCGCAAGCAGGGGATTTCCGTACAACCTAGGATCGGCATCCACTCCGGCGAGGTCGTGGTCCGGTCTATCGGTAGCGACCTTCACATGGATTACACGGCAGTGGGGCAAACGACCCACCTGGCGGCCCGGATGGAACAGATCGCACCCCCGGGTTCAATCCTGGTGACAGCCGACGTGTGGCGGCTGGCGGAGGGGTTCGTCGAAGCGAAGTCCCTAGGGCCCGTTCCGGTGAAGGGACTGGCGGCGCCGATCGAGGTATACGAGCTGGTTCGCGCGGGGACCGTTCGATCCAGGCTGCAGGCTCTCGCTGCGCACGGCCTGACGAAATTTGTAGGCCGCACGAGCGAATTGATGCAGCTGCAGGAAGCAGCAGCCGGGGCGGCCGCGGGGATCGGGCAAGCAGTCGCCCTCGTCGGCGAGGCGGGCGTTGGGAAATCGCGCCTGCTGCAGGAATTCCTCAGCTCCGAGCGAGCGGAGGGTTGGGAAGTGCTGGAGCTGCAGGCGGTTTCGTACGGGCGCGAGACGCCTTATTTGCCGGTGATCGAGTTCTTGAAGAGCGATTTCCGCCTCGAGCCGAGCGACGATGCGCGTGCCATACGCGAGAAGGTGAGCGGAAAGGTCCTCTCCGCGGACCCAGAGCTGCAGGACGCCGTCGCTCCCATGCTCGATCTTCTGGGAGCGCTGCCGGAGGACCATTCGTTCCGCAATCTGGAGCCGGAGCAGCGACGCAAGGAAACGGTGAGCGCCTTTGCCCGCGTGCTGCTGGCCGAAAGCCGCCTCCGGCCCCTGATCGTGGTGTTCGAGGATCTTCATTGGAACGACTCCTTGACACTCGGGCTTTTGAAGGGATTGCTGGCGAGTCTCGAGGGAGCGCGCATCCTGCTGCTGGTGAGCTATCGCCCGGAGCATCGGGACGAGTGGAGCGGACGACCGCGTTACCGTCTGCTGCATGTGGAGCCGTTGCCGCGCGACAGCGTAGGGCGGATGCTCGAGGGTTTGCTCGGCGGCGAGCACGGGCTTTCCGGACTCAAGAGTTTCCTCATCGATCGGACCGAAGGCAATCCGTTCTTCATCGAGGAAATCGTCCGAAAACTCGCCGAGACCGGCGTGCTTGTGGGCGCGCGCGGGGACTACCGTCTCGCCAAGTCGTTCTCGAGCATTCAGGTTCCGGCCACCGTGCAGGCGGTGCTCGCCTCTCGGATCGATCGGCTGCCGCCGGAGCAGAAGCGCCTGCTGCAGGACGCGGCGGTCGTCGGCAATACGGTGCCCTACAGCCTTCTCCGGGCGATCACCGGACTGCAGGAGGGCGCGCTGCGGGACCAGCTTGCCAGCCTGCAGGCTGCCGAACTGCTCTACGAGACGCGCCTCTATCCGGACCTGGAGTACAGCTTCAAGCACGCCCTCACGCACGAGGTCGCCTATGGCGGGCTCCTTCAGGAGCGCAAGCGCGACATCCACGCGCGCGCTCTGCGCGCCATGGAAGACCTCTACGCGAATCAGCTCGACGAGCACGTGGAGCGGCTTGCCTACCACGCCCTGAACGCCGAGCTCTGGGAAAAGGCCTTGCGATACTTGCGCCAGGCAGGCGCCAAGGCGGCAGACCGCCCGGCCAGCCGGGAGGCGTTGGCCCTGTACGACCAGGCACTCGCCGTCCTGCCGCACCTCCCGCAAGATCGCAGCACGCTCGAGCAGGCAATCGATATCCGATTCGACATCAGGAACGTGCTCCAGCCATTGGGCGATCGCGAGCGCATTGCGGGTTACCTGCGCGACGCGGAACAGCTTGCTGTGCAGCTGGGCGACGTGCGCCGCCAGGGATGGATCCAGTCCTACCTCACGGACTACTACTGGATGCTCGGCCGTACCCAGGAGGCGGCGACGGTGGGAGAACGCGCCCTCGGCATCGCGCGCCAGCTCGAAGACCTGCCACTCCAGGTGGTCACGAATCTTCCCCTGGGCCTGCTCTATCACACGGAGGGCGATTATCCGCGCGCGCGGCAGTATTTCGAGTGGAACGTATCCCGGCTGGAAGGCGACTCGCAATACGATCGCTTCGGGCTGTTCGTGCTTCCGTCGTCGTTTTCGCGCGCCTTTCTGGCGTGGTGTTACGCGGAGCTCGGCGAGTTCGACAAGGGCGACGCAATAGGCGAGGAGGGCGTGAGGATCGCGGAGTCTGCGCGGCACCCCTTCAGCTGCGGCTACGCGCACTTGGGGGTGGGCGTGCTGCGACTTCGCCAGGGAGACCTCCCCCGCGCGATCATCTCCTTCGAGCGCGCGCTCGCGGCCGGCGCGTTCGCGGACATCCCGGTCGGCTACGCCTACGTGGCGTTTCATCTCGGTTACGCGCTCGCGCTCTCCGGGCGGGAATCCGAAGGCATCGCGATGCTGGAAGAGACGATTTCGGTCGCGGAGGCGAGCGGATTCGTCGCGCGGCACTCGCTGCGGCTCGCCTACCTTGCCGAGGCATATCTGGTTGCGGGCCGGGGCGCCGAGGCGGCATCGACCGTCCTGCGGGCGCTCGAGCTCGCCCGCACACACAACGAGCGCGGCAACGAGGCCTTCGCCCAGCGGGTGCTCGGCAAGATCGAGTCGGGGTCCGGAGCCGCCGCGGAAGCCGAGAAGACCCTCGGTGCCGCCATCGAGCTTGCACAGTCCCTTGGCATGCGACCGCTCGTGGCCGAGTGCCATTGGGATCTCTACCGCGCGCTCACGGCATCGGGGCGGGAGTCAGCAGCTTCGTCGCATCGCGACGAAGCGCTTGCCATGTACCGCTCGATGAACATGCATCGCTCGATCAACATCCCCCGCCTGCCCAGGCATGCGATGCCGGCCGCGCCTGATCTCGTCGATTCAAGAGAGGCCGGCTTGTATGCGGCGTGGGGCTGAGCTAGCATCGGCCGCGTCAGATCACGCCACGAAGGAGCCAGTCCACCCGACCGCGGTCATCGAAAGGAGGAGATATGGGAAACTCGAACGAAGCTGCAAGTCAAGTCTCGGCCAGCATCGTACTGGCGCAAATTCTAGCGATGCGACAGGCGGCGGAGTACCAGGCCGCCGAAAGGGTTCGGCAGCAAGTCGGCGCCCAGACGATGGCGCTCTATCCGGACTCGTCGATCCAGAATGGGCAGGTTCGACTCATGGTCAACACGTGGAACACGATTGCGGGGATGACCACGGTTCCGGGCTTTCCATGGGATCAGTTCTGCAGCAGCAATCCCGTGGGCTTCATGTGGGACGGGCTTTATCCGGCGATCAGGGAAATTCGCAAGACGACGCGGCTGTACGCTCGCCAATTTCAGAAACTGAACACATCCTACGAGAAGTGGCTCAAGACCCAGCCGAAGGATTATCAGTCGCAGGTTAAGCAGGGCATCAACGCGAGCTTCGGCTAACGCCGCCCCGGACCTTCTGCAATTCGTTGTGACGCTCACGGATAGCGTCGTGACCGCGGACGCCGCGCCCGCGGGCGATCATTTGCGCCGGCGGCTATCGACTTGGCTGCTGCGGCCGTTCATTGACCTCGGTCCCTGCGCAACGGGCCCGCTCTATGCGCGCGGCATCGAGGCGTACTGGCGCGCCTTCGTCGATCCGCAACTGCCGCCGTTTTCGTTGCAGCGCACCTTGCCGCCGGCGTTCAGAACGCAGCTGATGAAGGAGGCGCGGGATCCGCGCTACGAAGTATCCGATCCGCGCGAGCTTCCCGAATCCTTGCGGACCGCGCGCTGGCAGGAATTGTGCGGGGCGCTCGACGCGTGGGATGGGCTCTCCCCGGAGCGGAAATTCCGGCTGGTCTCGCTCCTGCACTCGCTGTGCCTGTACGAGACTGTGCTGGGACTCGTTCCGGCGCCCGGCGCTGGCATCGGCCGTCGCGACGAACGCTCGGTCGATCTGGAATACTGGCGCGCATCGGCGCGCTACGCCCTGGGCCTGCCCGATCGCACTTCCAACTACACTGAAGCCGATCTTTCGGTCTTCGAGTCGATTACCGAGGAGGCGCCGGATGCGGTTCCCGCGGCGTTCAACTCGGCGCTGAAGATTTTCGTTCACAAAGTCAAGACCGGGGCACCACTCGCTACGGTCAAGTCCTGGGCGGCGAAGCTCGAGCGCAGCGCTGCCGATACCGTTGGCCGGGTCGACGCATTCACGTGCGCATTGCTCACCAGCCGTTACCACCGCGCGATGGGGTTTCTGCCCCAGCGGCGCGGCGACAGAGAAGGCGTCGTTCGTCAAATGGATCTCGCCGAGCAGCATGCTCTCGCGGTCGAGCCGCGGACGGACGCCGAGCGGCTGCTCTATCTCGAAAATCTCCATCCCCTGATGGAGAGCCGCACCAAGGAGGCGCTCTGGCTCGGCGACAGCGAGCTTGCGCTCGCACGTTCGCTCAAAGTCGTGGAGCTGGATCCCTACGATTGCAAGGCATGGGTCGAGGTGGGCGAGGTGCGCATGAAGCGAAAGGAATGGGCGCGCGCGGCCGAAGCCTACGTCGTCGCCGGGATGCTGGGGCCGCCGGCGAGCGCGATCGGCCGCCATATGGCGGGGATTTGCTTTCGCGAGTTGGGCGAGGACCTGCTCGCGGCGTTCTTCTTCAAGGAGACCCTCGAAGTCGACCGTCTGGGCATCTCGCCGCGCCTCGAAATCCGCGACCTTCCCGAGTCGGCGGTGTTCGCGGCGCTGAAGGAGTGGGACCGTCAGTCCGTCGAGCTCTAGGGCCTGACGAGTTGCGGGTCCTCCGGCTTGTAGGGCTTCGAGCTCCGCACGAGTCGCGCCTTGACGGGGTAGACCGTGCCGACCGTTCCTTTGGATCCCATCTCGAACGCGAGCTGGTAGTTGCCGATACTTCCCGCAACGAACTCCGCGCTACCGGGGCGGAAGCTGAGCACCAAACCGGTTCGCGTCTTGAACTGCCTGTGCGGCACGGCGTTCCCACTCTCGTCAAAGATACCAACCCGCCAGACGTCCTTAAGCCCATCGAGATGAATGTGATAGTAGGG
>DASPRB010000054.1:0-5862 GCA_035624675.1 Burkholderiales bacterium | reverse complement strand
CCCCTGGTCACGGCGAGCAGCGCACCCATGCCGAGCTTTTCCATGTCGCGACGCTCGAGCACCTCGACGCCGAGCTTGAAGCGGCGCGCGAGCTTCTTCGCCTCGTCGGCGAGGTAGCCCGGGGTACAGATGTTGGGCGGCAGGTTGCCGAGCGTGCGCGCGAGCTCCGCGCCCTGGGCGACGGCGACCGCCTCGGCGAGCGCGCCCTGCGCCGCGCGCGTGACCTGCCCCGCGGTCTGCGCGAGCGTCACCGCGGCGAGCGCCGGCGGCGGCGCCTTCTTCTGCGTCTTGAGCTGGTCGAAGCGGTAGAACGCCTCGCTCACCGCGAGCACCGCCTGGCGGATGCTCCAGGCGGAGTCGCGCCCGGCCGGCTTCGTCTCGGCGAGGTAGAGCAGCGCCTCGCGCGCGCCGAGCTCCTTGAGCGCGCCCGCGGCGGCGCGCAGCGCCTCGCGGTAGGCCGACTCGTTTAGCTCCTTCTCGTCGCCCAGGCCCACGAGCAGCACGCGCTCGGCGGCGAGGCCCGCGACCCCGCGCAGCAGCAGCGTCGAGCCCGCCCTGGCCGACAGGTCTCCTTGCGCGAGCGCGGCGCGCAGCGCGCCGTGCGCCGCGCGGTCGGCGAGTTGCGCGGCGCGCGTCAGCGCGCCGCCAGCGTGCACGCCGAGCACCAGGCAGCCGGTCCTGGCGCGCTCGGGCGAGATGCTTTTTATGCTAAATTCCACTGCGTACTCCACTCTCATCGGCCGGCGCAGATGATCGCATGATTTGCGCCCTGCTGTGAATCGCCCGAGGCGCTCCGAGAGCATGATTTTCCAGCGCACGCTGCTCAGGGAATTCGCAAATCTCGCCGTGGCGGTATTTCTGACGCTGTTCGCGATCGCGCTCACGACGCAGCTCATCCGCCTGCTTGGACAGGCGGCCGGAGGCAAGATGCCCTCGGACGCGGTGCTCGCGTATCTGGGCTTCTTCTCGCTCGGCGTGCTGCCGGTGCTGCTGTCGATCACGCTGTTCATCAGCGTGCTGCTCACGCTCGCGCGCAGCTACCGCGATTCGGAGATGGTCGTCTGGTTCAGCTCGGGCCTGTCGCTCGCCGCGTGGCTCAGGCCGGTGCTCGCCTTCGCGCTGCCGATCGTGGCGGTGATCGCGGCGCTGTCGCTGTTCATCTCGCCCTGGGCGATGGAGCTGAGCGGCCAGTACGCGAGCCGCATCAACGCGCGCGACGACGTCTCGCGCGTCGACCCCGGCACGTTCGGCGAGTCGGCCAGCCGCGACCGCGTGTTCTTCGTCGAGTCGATCGCCGGCAACAAGACCAGCGTCCAGAACGTGTTCGTCAACTCGCTGCAGCAGCATCGCGACGGCGTCATGTACAGCCGCGCCGGGCGCACCGAGACGGCGCCGAACGGCGACCGCTTTCTGGTGCTCGAGGACGGGCGGCGCTACGACGGGCAGCCCGGGCAGGCCGATTACCGCACGATGGAGTTCCAGCGCTACGCGACGCGCATCCAGGAGCAGGCCGCACGCGAGCCCGCGCGCTCGCGCCAGGCGCTGTCCACGCTCGCGCTGATCCGCAGCCCGACCAACGAGAACCGCGGCGAGCTGGTGTGGCGCGTCGGCCTGCCGCTCGCCGCGCTGATGCTCGCGCTGCTCGCGATACCGATGAGCTTCGTCAATCCGCGCGCCGGCCGCTCGGTGAACCTGGCGTTCGCGCTGCTCACCTACGTGGTGTACTCGAACCTGCTCTCGGTCACGCAGTCGCGGGTGGCGACGGGCAGGCTCGACTTTTCGGTCGGCGTGTGGCTGATGCACGGGGTGATGCTGGTGCTGCTCGTCGTGATGTTCGCCTACCGCCTGCAGCCGCTCGGCATGCGGCGCAGGATCCGGGGCGCGCGCCGCGCGTGAAGATTCCCACCATCGAGCGCTACCTCGTGCGCCAGATCTACGGCGCGGTGAGCTTCGTGCTGGTCGGGTTCCTCGCGCTGTTCGCCTTCTTCGACCTGATCCACGAGCTGAACGACATCGGCAAGGGCAGCTACAGCCTGCGCGACGCCTTCGCGTTCGTGCTGCTGTCGCTGCCCGGTCACGCCTACGAGCTGTTTCCGGTCGCGGTGCTGATCGGCACGCTGTACGTGCTCGCGCACCTCGCGAGCAACTCCGAGTACACCGTGATGCGCGGCTCCGGGCTGTCGCCATGGCGCGCCGGCGCGGTGCTCGCCAAGGCGGGCCTGGTGCTGGCCGCCATCACTTTCGTCATCGGCGAGTGGGGCGCCCCGGGCGCCGAGGAGGCCGCGCAGAAGCTGCGCATGCGCGCCATGAGCTCGGTGATCGGGCAGGACATGCGCACCGGGCTGTGGTTCAAGGACGAGCGCTCGTTCATCAACGTGCGCGAAGCGCGCCACACCAGCGCGCTCGACGGGCTGCGCATCTACGAATTCGACCCGCAGTACCGGCTCGTGCTGGTGCGCGCGGCCGCGAGCGGAGAGTACCTGGGCAGCGGCAACTGGAAGCTGCTCGACGTGGCGCAGACGACGTTCGCTCCGGATGGACCGCGCGTGGAGCACCTGCCCGAGATGCAGTGGCACTCCGCCCTCACGCCCTCGCTGCTCGAAGTGCTGATCGTCGCGCCGGACCGCATGTCGAGCTGGAACCTTTACCTCTATATGAGGCACTTGGCCGGCAACCGGCAGAAGACCGAGCGCTACGCGATCGCGTTGTGGAAAAAGCTCTTCTACCCGATCGCGGTGATGGTGATGATGGCGCTAGCCCTGCCGTTCGCGTATCTGCAGGCGCGCGCGGGAATGGTGGGCGTCAAGGTGTTCCTCGGCATCATGCTCGGCGTCTTCTTCCATCTCATGAACAGCCTGTTCTCGCACGTCGGCCTGCTGCGCGACTGGCCGCCGTTCGCCGCCGCCGCGCTGCCAAGCGCGGTGTTCTTCCTCACCGCGCTCGCCGCGATGTGGGCCGTCGAGCGCAGGTAGCGCGCTCAGGCCGCGGCGCGCGGCGCGCGCGGCAGGAGCACCAGGCGCGTGCCGGCGAGGCGGTCGTGCAGGAACTGCCGCTCGCGGTCGAACAGCGCCCACAGGATCGAGACGCCGGTCGGCACGAGCAGGGCGGCGAGCGCGAACCGTGCGAAGGCGCGCGTGGCCGGCACGTGCGCGCGCCCCGGGTACACCAGTCGAATGCGCCAGGCTTTCATCGCCAGGGTCTGACCGCTGCGCAGCCAGCACCACAGGAAGTAGGCTGCGAACACGGCGAGCAGGTAGACCTGCAGCGCGTGGCGCAGCCAGCCGGTGGCAAACGCTGCGCCGCTTGCGAGGAAGAACAGCCCGGTCGCGGCGAAGGCCACAGCGAACAGCAGCAGGCCTTCGTAGAACATGCTGGCAAGCCGCCTGGCGATGCCCGGCACGGGCGCTGCGTCGGGGCCCGCCGCGCTCACTTCGCGTCTTTGGCCTTGAGGCCGGGCGCGGCGCCCTGCGGCTCCTTGGGGTGAAGCGACTGGTACTCGGACCACTGCTTGTCCAGATCCTTCTTCTTCCTGCGCGATTCCTTCATCTTGCGGTAGTTCTCGCGCGCCTGCTCGCGCTGCTGCGGGGTGAGCGCCGCCCACTTGCTCATGCGCGCCTGCACGCGCTTCTTGCCGGTCGGCGTCATCTTCGGGTAGCGCTTGGCCACCCCAAGCCACTCCTTCCTTTCCTCCGGGCCGAGCTTGTCCCACTCGCCGGCGAGCGGCGCGAGCGCCTCACGCTGCTGCGGATTGAGCTCGCTCCAGCTCGGTGCACCCTTGGCGGGCGGAGAAGCCGCGCCGGCAAGCGCCGCGAAGCCTAGCAGGGCGGCCGCGAGCAGCGTCCCGAAGGCGCGGCGGGTCAGCCGCCGGACTGTCTCTTGAGCCAAGCCTGGAAGCCCTTGTCTAGGTAGGCGTCGATCGGCAGATCGTCGCTCAGCAGCAGCGCGTCGAGCTCGGCGCGGTCGGCGACCTTCTGCTTCTGCTGCCAGCCGTAGATGCCGAACAGGCCGACCACCAGCAGCAGCACGGGCAGCGCCACGCGCGCCCAGAACACGAAGGACCGGCCGCCGCCACCCGCCTGCCCCGCCCAGGCAAGCGACGGGGCAAGCTCGGGCCGCTTGCGGGCGAGCGCCAGCTCGCGCGCCTTGCGCAGGCGCTCGAGCGTGCGCGCATCCGCCTGCGCGTCGTGCTCCAGGATCTTGCGTACCTTGTCGCCGAACTGATGCTCGTTCATGGCTGGCATTCCGGGACGCCGTTGACCCTATAACTCTATCCCGCGCGCCTTGAGCGCGCTCGCGAGCGCGTGCGCAGCCCGGGAGCAGTGCGTTTTCACACTGCCCTCCGAGCAGCCCATCGCGAGCGCGGTTTCGGCGACGTCCAACTCCTGAAGGTAACGCATGAGGAAGGCTTCGCGTTGACGCTCCGGCAGGCGCGCGATCTCTTGTTCAAGAATTTCAACGAGTTGCACCCTCTCCAGGCGCTCCGGCGGCGCATCCGCAGCGGCTTGCTCGCCGGCGGGCAGCAAGGTCTCGAGCGGGTCCTCGCGCTCGTCGTCCTCGCCCCGCGCGCCCAGCAGGGCAGCGAACGGCGTCACCCACAGGGCGCGCACCTTCTGCCGCCGGTACCAGTCGCGGATCGCGTTCTGCATGATGCGGTGGAACAGCAGCGGCAGGTCTGCTGCCTGCCGGTCGCCGTACTTTTCCGCCAGCCGCAGCATGGCGTCCTGCACGATGTCCAGCGCTGCGTCGTGGTCGCGTACCGCGAAAACGGCCTGCTTGAAGGCCCGCCGCTCGACGCTTTCGAGAAACGTCGACAGCTCGCTTTTTGATGCCAGGGGTGGGCCCTCGCGTTTTGCCTGCGCGATGTTACCAAAAACCCCGTGTGCAGCTGCGCGCGCTCCCTTGACCGCATCGCAACAAGTCTTTAACGTTCAAGGTTTTCCGCAACTTTTAGCAACCCGGAACGCCATCATGGATCGAGTCAAGGGGATAGAGCTTACCGGCGCCGAGATCGTCGTGCGCTGCTTGCAGGAGGAGGGCGTCGAGTACGTCTTCGGCTATCCGGGCGGCGCGGTGCTGTTCATCTACGACGAGTTGTTCAAGCAGGACAAGGTGAAGCACGTGCTGGTGCGCCACGAGCAGGGCGCTGCACACGCCGCCGACGGTTACTCGCGTGCCTCGCAGAAAGTCGGCGTGTGCCTGGTCACTTCCGGGCCGGGCGTCACCAACGCGGTGACCGGAATCGCCACGGCCTACATGGACTCGATCCCGATGGTGATCATCTCCGGGCAGGTGCCGACGCACGCGATCGGCCTGGACGCGTTCCAGGAGGTCGACGCGGTCGGCGTGACGCGTCCCTGCGTCAAGCACAACATCCTGGTGAAGGACGTCAAGGACCTCGCCATCGCGCTCAAGCGCGCCTTCTACCTCGCGCAAACCGGCCGCCCGGGGCCGGTGCTGGTCGACATCCCCAAGGACGTGACCATGCACAGCTGCGAGTTCCAATACCCGGAAAGCGTGGCCATGCGCTCGTACAACCCGGTGAAGAAGGGCCACGCCGGGCAGATCAAGAAAGCCATGCAGCTGCTGCTCGAGGCGAAGCGCCCGATGATCTACACGGGCGGCGGCGTGATCCTGTCCGACGCGGCGCCGCTGCTCACCGAGCTGGTGCACGAGCTCGGCTACCCGTGCACCAGCACGCTCATGGGCCTGGGCGGCTTCCCCGGGACCGACCGGCAGTTCCTCGGCATGCTCGGCATGCACGGCACCTACGAGGCGAACATGGCGATGCAGCACTGCGACGTGCTGCTCGCGATCGGCGCGCGCTTCGACGACCGGGTCATCGGCAACCCCGCGCATTTCGCG
>DASPRB010000045.1:0-4523 GCA_035624675.1 Burkholderiales bacterium | reverse complement strand
CGACGACACGCGCCCGCTGCGCGTCCAGATGCAGGCGATGGCCTGGTCGCAAGACGCCCAAGGCGACGACCGATACGCCGATTCCGAGGCGCTGCTGTTCTTTCCGAAGACGATGGAGATTCCGCCCGGCGCCTCGCGCGTTGTGCGGCTCGGGCCGCGCGCCCTGCCGGCCAGCCAGGAAGACGCCTACCGGCTGTTCATCGCCGAGCTTCCGGGGCCCGGGGACGCGACCGGGACCGGGTCGGCGAGCGTGCGTATCCTGCTGCGGGTCGGCGTAGCTGTGTTCGTCGCACCGCTCGAACCGAAAGAGCGTGCCGAATTCGCTTCGTTCGAACTGCGGCGCGGCAGCGCCGAGCTGACAGTGAGAAACACCGGCAACGTGCACGTCGCGGCCGACCGCCTGTCGCTCGTCGGCCTGGACCACGACGGCAAGCGCCTGTTCGAGACGCCGCTCCGCAGCCGCTACTTCCTGGTCGGCACGACCAGACGGCTCAGTGCGCAGATCCCTAGCGGGCAGTGCAGGCAGCTCGCCGCGCTGGAGGCCGTTCTCGTCGGCTCCGGCGTCGATCTCAAGCGCCGGCTAGATGTCTCCCCAGCCGACTGCAATTAAGAACAAGCGCGCACGCGCCGGCTACGCATTGCTTTTCCTCGCTCTGGCGCTCGGCGCAGCCGCCCTGCTGCGCGCGTGCGAGCCGGGTCAGCCTTCCGACAAGTCCGTCGGGCCAAGGGCCGCTCGTGCGATCCCTCTCGTAAACGCGCCGGCGCAACCAGAGCCGCCACTCTCGAAAGAGCCGACTGCGGTCGCCGCGGCGGTTAGCTCCGCGCCCCCCGCGCCGCGGCGGCACAAGGCCGCGAAGGAGTCGCCGCGTGCGGCGGCGCCCAGGCCCGCGCTCGAGCCGATCCTCGCGCACGTCGTCGTGAACGGAGCCTCGAGGGGTGACTCCACCGTTTTCCGGAACACCGAGGGCGCATGGCTCGCACGCCCCGCCGACGTCGGGAATTGGGGCCTCGCGATACCCGGCTCGGCGCGCACGCAAATCGATGGCGAGTCCTATGTCGCGCTCGAGCGCTTGCCGGGGATGACCGCCGCGTTCGACGAGCGCAGCGCCACGCTCGAACTGCGCACGGGGCCGCCCGCGACGCTCGCGCAGAACCTGCCCCCGTCCGCAACGCGCGCCGCAGGCGGACCGCTCGAGCCGATCATCGCGCGCATCGTGGTGAACAGCGTCGAGAAAGGCGACGCTACCGTCTACCGCAGCGCGCAGGGCACGTGGCTCGCGCGCCCCGCCGACGTCGGCAACTGGGGCCTCAAGGCGCCCGAGTCGGCGCGCGTCGAGATCGATGGCGAGCCCTACGTCGCGCTCGATCGGCTGCCCGAGCTCAAGGTCGCGTTCGACGAGCAGACCGTCACCCTCGCGCTGCAGGCCGCGCCCGGCCAGCTGCCCGCGACCGACATCGACCTCGCCTGGCGGCGCAAGCCCGGCACCCTGTACCCGGCGGACAGCAGCATGCTTTTCAACTACAACCTGACCGCGCTCGGCGATGCGGGCTTCGGCTCACGCAGCTACCAGGGCAGCACCGAGTTCGCCGCGCGCAGCGGCAACTGGCTGCTGTACAACACCACGAGCTATCAAGACGGCGCGGGCTTCGATCACCGCACCACGCGCCTGCTTACCAACGTACAGTACGACGACCGCGCCAACCTGCGCCGCCTCACCGCGGGCGACTTCTTCACGCCGGGCTTCGACGTGGCGGGCTCGGTGGGCATGGGAGGGTTTAGCTTCTCCAAGCTGTACGGCATGGACCCCTACTTCGTGCAGTACCCCACCGCCGGGTTCACGGCGCAGGTCGCGCTGCCCTCGACCGTCGAGGTGCGCGTCGATGGGAACCTCGTGTCGCAGCAGCTGGTGCAGCCCGGAACGCTCGACATCCGCAACGTTACTGCCGCCGCCGGCCAGCGCAACGTGACGGTGATCATCCGCGATCCGTACGGGCGCGAGCAGGTGCTCGGGCAGCCGTTCTACTTCACGCAGTTCGGCCTCACGAAAGGGCTGCAGGAGTACAGCTACAACGTCGGCGCGCTGCGCCAGCGCTACGGCGTCGCGAGCAACGACTACGGGCATCTCGCGGCATCGGGCTTCCATCGCTACGCTTTCACCGACTCGCTCACGCTCGGCCTGCGCGGCGAGGGCGACAGCGAGCTGTACAACCTCGGGCCGTTCGCGACCCTCACGCTGCCGCGCGCAGGGATCGTCGGCCTAGGCTTCTCGGGCAGCGAGCGCAACGGCGTGCGCGGGCACGCCACGGGGGCGACCTATTCGTACGCACGCGGTCCCTTCAGCCTCGGCTACGCCGGGCGCACCTTCTCGCGCGACTTCGCGCAGCTCGCCGACGAGATCAACCTGCCGCTCTTTCTCAAGTCCGACGAGTTCGCCAATGCGGCGCTGTTCTTCCCGCAGCTCGGCACCTTCTCGCTCGGCTATGCCTCGATGCGCAGCTACACGCTGCCGGACCAGCGCAGCTGGAACTTCGGCTACACCCGCTCGCTGCTCGATGCGCGCGCGATCCTGACGTTCAACTACACGCGCGCCGAGCGGCCGGTGACGGGCGACAGCTGGCTCGTCTCGTTCACCTACTACTTCGACCGGATCACCTCCGCGGTCGGGCGCGCGGGCGGCACGCAGGGCTCGAACTTCCAGAGCGCCGCGCTGCAGAAGGCGGTGCCGCTCGGCCAGGGCTACGGCTACGTCGTCGAGGGCGGGCGCGCCGAGCGCGACGGCGAGAGCGCGGCGGTGGGCAGGGGAATGTTCCAGCTGAACGCGGCCCACGCGATCGCCGGCGTGGACACCTTCACTTCCAGCGACCGCTCGGTCGAGCCGGGCTCCTCGCGGGCCTTCGTCGCGGGCGGCATCGGCTACGCGGGCGGCACGCTGTTCGCCTCGCGCCCGATCCTCGACAGCTTCGCGGTGGTCAGGGTCGGCGACGTGCCGGGCGTGCCGGTGTACGCGAACGGCTGGCTGCAGGGCAACAGCGACGCGCGCGGCGAGGTGGTGGCGACCAACCTGAACGCCTTCTACGACAACGACATCAGCTTCCGCGCGCAGGACCTGCCGCTCAATTACGCGTTTCCGCGCTCGCAGCTGACCGTTTCGCCGCCCAACCGCAGCGGCAGCGTGGTGAAGTTCCAGCTGAAGGCGGTGCAGGCGGTGTACGGCTCGCTGGTCGCCGAGCGCGCCGGCAAGCGCGCGCCGCTCGATCTGCGCGAGCTCGCGGTGAGCGGCGCCGGGCGCAGCTTCCCGTCGTTCACCGGACAGCGCGGCGAGTTCTATTTCGAGGACCTCGAGCCCGGCGACTACACGCTGCGCGTGCAGGGCAAGGCCGCCTGCACGGCGACCATCCGGGTGCGCCACACCGCCGACCCGTTCCTCGATCTGGGCGCGGTGCCCTGCCGCTAGCGCCCGCCCGCGCCCTCCGGGCCCGCGTCGGTCGCGAGGCTCGCGCCCGCGAGCAGCGCCGCGCGCAGGCGCTTCTGGCGCTCGAGGAACTCGACGAGCGTGCCCTCGGAGAGCTGGCCCGCATCGACGAGCAGCTCGCCGAGCCGCTTGCCGCTCGCCTGCTGCCGCAGGATCGCCTTCTCGAGCGCGCCCTCGGTGATCACATCCGCGTCGGCGAGCATCCGCCCGATGAGGAAGCGCCCCTGCACGCGGCCGGCGAGCCCGGCCTGCAGCTTGAGCGCGCCGTTGCGCTGCGCGGGGGTGATCGAGCCCTGGCGCACCAGGATGTCGCCCAGCAGCCCCCCGTCCTGCGCCTGCACGGCGAGCGCGCGCTCGAGCTGCGCATCGGACACCGCCGCGGCGTTCAGCAGCATGCTGCCCAGCCGCACGCTCACCCTCTGCGCCGCCTCGACGCGCCCGTCGCGCAGGTCCTCCTGGATCGAGATCACCGCCGCGAGCTCCACGCGGTGCAGCAGGTTCATCTCCACCAGCAGCTCGCCGATCCTGCGGTTCGTGCCGAGCTGGCGCTCGAGCGCCTCGTCGATGCGCGCCGCGGGCACGAGTCCCGCGCGCGCGAGCAGCTCACCGAGGCGCGGAACGTAGAACTTCACCATGGCGCGCTCAGGCCTTCAGCGTGAAGGGGTTGAAGTCGGTGCGCCGATCATAGAAGTCCTCCTGCTCGGCGCGCTTGAGCGCCCCCACGATCTTGTAGGTGACCGGCGTGAACACCACCTCGACCAGCACCTTGGTGACGAACTGCGCGAGCATGATGCCGAGCAGCCTGTCGTTCGGGATCAAGCCCGAGTCGTAGAACGCGAGCGGATAGAAGAGCGCCGAATCGACCGCTTCGCCGACGATGGTCGAGCCGATGGTGCGCGTCCAGAGCCAGCGGCCGGCGGTGAGGATCTTCATCTTCGCCAGGACGAACGAGTTCACGAACTCGCCGCAGAAGTACGCGGTCATCGAGGCGGCGACGATGCGCCAGGTGTTGCCGAAGGCGACCTCGTAGGCGTCCTGGTGGTGCCAGAA
>DASPRB010000041.1:0-9879 GCA_035624675.1 Burkholderiales bacterium | reverse complement strand
GGGATAGGAACCGAGAATCTTGATGAAGGGCGCCTTCTGCCGCAGTTCGGCGAGCGCGGCGGCGACGCGCTCGTCGCGCTGGTGGCCCTGCACGTCGATGAAGAAAACGTACTCCCACAGGGCGCTGCGCATGGCGCGCGCTGGACGCGACTCGATGCGCGTCATGCTCACCTTGTTCGCCGCGAGCGGCGTGAGCAGCGCGTGCACCGCGCCCGGCTTGTTTTCCGCCGAGAGCACGACGGACGTGCGGTCGTTTCCGGTCGCGGCCGGCTCGAGCGCGCCGAGCACCAGGAAGCGCGTGGTGTTGTTCGGGTCGTCCTCGATCGAGCGCGCAAGCACGCTAAGCCCGTAGCGCTCCGCGGCGCCCTCTCCCGCGATCGCGGCGGCGCCGGCCTCTTCGCCCGCGCGCCGCGCGGCCTCGGCGTTGGACACCACCTGTATGCGCTCGACGCTTGGCAAGTTGTTGTTCAGCCACGCCGCGCATTGCGCGAGCGACTGCGCATGCGAGTAGACGCGCCGCACGTCCTTCAGGCCGGCAGCGCGCGACATGAGGCTCTGCTGCACCCTCAGCTCGATCTCCCCGCAGATCTTGAGCGGCGTGACAAGCAGCAGGTCGAGCGTGCGGCCGACCGCGCCCTCGGTCGAGTTTTCCACGGGCACTACGGCGAACTGCACCGCTCCGGACTCGCAGCGCCGAAACACGTCGTCCACGGATGAAGCGGGCAGCGCCTCCACCGCGCGCCCGAAGTGCTTGCGCACCGCCTGCTCGCTGAAGGTGCCTTCCGGCCCGAGGTAGGCGACGCGCAGCTCGAGCTCCATCGCCCGGCAGGCGGAGATGACTTCGCGGAACAACGCGGCGACGCGCTCGCCGGCCAGGGGCCCCGGATTCGACTGCGCGACGCGCCGCAGGATCTGCGCTTCGCGCTCCGGCCGATAGGCGGGATCGCCCCCCTTCAAGTCCCCGATCCGCCGCGCGAGCTCTGCGCGCCGGTTGAACAGCGCCAGCAGCTCGTCGTCCACGGTGTCGATCTCGCCGCGGAGCTTGCCGATCTCGTCAACGTCCCGCATTGGTCTTCCAGGCGGCTCTAGGTCAGAGCGGAAGATATCGCACGCCGAGCACGCCGTCGATGCGCCGCAGCTCGTCCAGCGTGTCCTGCGGCACGGCGCTGTCTACATCCACCAGCGTATAGGCCATATCGGCCTTGGACTTGTTCAGCATGTTGTGGATGTTGAGCTTGCGGCTGCCGAGCACGTGCGAGATGCGCGCCAGCATGTCCGGCACGTTGGCATTCGCGATCGCCAGGCGGAACGGCGACTCCCGGCCCATTGCGGCGTCCGGGAAGTTGACCGCGTTGCGCAGGTTGCCGTGCTCGAGATAGTCGCGCAGCTGGGCGACCACCATGACGGCGCTGTTCTCCTCGGCTTCCCCGGTGGACGCGCCGAGGTGCGGCAGTGCGACCACGCCGGGCTGCCCGGCGAACCGCGCGCTCGGAAAGTCCGTCACGTAATACTTGAGCGCGCCGCCGCGCAGGGCGGCGAGCGCGGCTTCGTCCTCGACCACGCCCTCGCGCGAGAAGTTGAGCAGAACCGAGCCGGGGCGCAGCTGGCCGATGTTCGCCGAGCTGATCAGGTGCCGCGTGCGCTCGCCGAGCGGCACGTGCAGCGTGACGAAATGACTCGTCTTCAGCACCTCGTCGATCGACGCGGCGCGCCGCACCTGCGACGGCAGGCTCCAGGCCGCGTCGACCGTGATCTCCGGGTCGTAGCCGAGAACGTTCATGCCCAGGCGAATGGCCGCGTCGGCGACCAGGCTGCCGATCTTGCCCAGCCCCACGACACCGAGCGTATGCCCCGGCAGCTCGATTCCCGCGAACTGCTTCTTGCCGTCCTCCACGACGCGCGCGAGGTCCTGCGCCGCCGGGTCGAGCGCGCGCACGAAATCGAGCGCAGGCGCCAGATTGCGCGCCGCAATCAGCATGCCCGCGAGCACCAGCTCCTTCACCGCGTTGGCGTTGGCCCCGGGCGCGTTGAACACCGGCACCCCGCGCGCCGAGAGCTGCGCCACCGGGATGTTGTTCACTCCCGCGCCGGCGCGCCCCACCGCCTTGATGCGCGCGCCGAAGTCGTAGCCATGCAGCTCGCGGGAGCGAACCAGTATGACGTCCGGCGCGGGCGACTGCTTGACCACCGCGTAGCGCTCGGGCGGCAGCTGCTCGAGCCCGCGCGGCGCGATCGGGTTCAGCACCAGCACCTCCAGCCGTCGCTCCGGGCCGGTGCTAGCCATGGCGCGCTTCGAACTCCTTCATGTACTCGACGAGGCACTGCACGCCCTCGAGCGGCATGGCGTTGTACATCGAGGCACGCATGCCGCCGACCGAGCGATGACCTTTTAGCTGCACCATGCCGCGCGCCTCGGCGCCTTTCAGGAACTCCACGTCGAGCCGCGCGTCGGCCAGCGTGAACGGCACGTTCATGCGCGAGCGGTCGCTCTTCGCCACCGGGTTGCGGTACAGGCCGCTGCCGTCGATGCAGTCGTACAGCAGGCGCGCCTTGGCGAGGTTGCGCCGCTCGATCTCGGCCAGGCCGCCGAGCTGCTTGAGCCACTTGAATACGAGCCCGGCGACGTAGATCGAGTACGTCGCGGGCGTGTTGAGCATCGAGTCCGCATCCGCCTGCAGCTTGTAGTCCATGACGGACGGCGTGCCCTTGCGCGCCCGGCCGACAAGGTCCTCGCGCACGATGACGATCGTCAGCCCCGCCGGCCCGATGTTCTTCTGCGCCCCGGCGTAGATCAGGCCGAAGCGCGACACGTCGAGCGGGCGCGACAGGATGTGCGACGAGGCGTCGGCGACGAGCGGCACCGCGCCCGCATCCGGGATCCAGTTGAATTCCACGCCGCCGATGGTCTCGTTCGAGCAGTAGTGCACGTACGCGGCGTCGCGGCTGAGCGTCCAGGCGTCCTGCGAGGGCGCGTAGGTGAAGCCGCGGTCCTCGGCGCTCGCGGCGGTGCGCACCTCGCACAGCGCCTGCGCTTCCTTGGCGGCCTTCCTCGACCACTCGCCGGTGAGCACGTAGTCGGCCGCCGCCTTGCCGCCAAGCAGGTTCATTGGAATCTGGGCGAATTGCAGCGTTGCTCCGCCCTGCAGGAACAGGACCTTGTAGGCGGCCGGAATCGCGAGCAGCTCGCGCAGGTCCTTTTCGGCCTCTTCGGCGATCGAGATGAACTCCTTTCCGCGGTGGCTCATCTCCATCACGCACATGCCCGAGCCATGCCAGTCGAGCATCTCGTCGCCTGCGCGGGCGAGCACTTCCTCGGGCAGCATCGCCGGGCCGGCGCTGAAATTGTAGAGGCGCGCCATCAGTGCAATGTCTCGCCGGACGGCCCCTCCGGCGGCGTCACGCCAGGCTCCTCGCCCTCGGCGCCGTGGCCGTGCCCATTGCCATTACCGTTGTCCTGATCGTCGCGCTCCTCGATGCGCTCGACCCCGGCGAGCCGCTCGCCTTCTCCGAGCGAGATGAGCGACACGCCTTGCGTGCTGCGTCCCTGCTCGCGGATCTGCGCCACCGCGGTGCGAATGAGCACGCCGCCAGTCGAGATCAACATCACCTCGTCGCGATCCTCGACCAGCACGGCGCCGACCAGGCTTCCGTTGCGCTCCGAGGTCTGGATCGCGATCAGTCCCTGCCCGCCGCGCCCGTGGCGCGTGTATTCGCGCACCGGCGTGCGCTTGCCGTAGCCGTTCTCGGTGGCCGTGAGCACGGTCTGCTCCTCGCTCTTCGCCACCAGCATGCACACCAGGCGCGCGCCCTCGCCGAGCCGCATTCCGCGCACGCCGGTCGCCTGACGGCCCATCGCCCGCACCTCGTCCTCGGCGAAGCGCACCGCCTTGCCTTCGGAGGAGAACAGCATCACGTCGCAGTGACCGTCGGTGAGCGCCGCGCCCACCAGGTAGTCGCCTTCCTCCAGGCCGACCGCGATGATGCCCGAGGGGCGCGGACGCGAGAAATCGGCGAGCGGGGTCTTCTTTGCGGTGCCGTTGGCAGTCGCCATGAACACGAAGTGCTGCGCGTCGAACTCGCGCACCGGGACCACGGCAGTGATCTTCTCGCCCTCCTCGAGCGGCACCATGTTGACGACCGGCTTGCCCCGGCTGGTGCGACTGCCTTGCGGCACCTCGTAGACCTTGAGCCAGTACAGCCGCCCGCGGCTCGAGAAGCACAGCAGATAGTCGTGAGAGTGGGCGACGAACAGACGCTCGATGAAGTCGTCCTCCTTGGTCGCCGCCGCCATCCGGCCGCGGCCGCCGCGGCGCTGCGCGCGGTAATCGGCGAGCGGCTGCGACTTGGCGTAGCCCCCGTGCGAGAAGGTGACCACCATGTCCTGCGGAACGATCAGGTCCTCGAGCGAGATGTCCTCGGCCACGGCGACGATCTCGCTGCGCCGCGCGTCGCCGAATTCCTCCCGCACACGCGCCAGCTCCTCGTCGATGATGGCGACGATGCGCGCGGGCTTCTCGAGGATGTCGAGCAGGTCCGCGATGGTCGTCATGACCTCTTTGTACTCGTCGCGGATCTTGTCCTGCTCGAGGCCCGTTAGGCGCTGCAGGCGCAGCTCGAGGATGGCCTGCGCCTGCTCGTCGGACAGGCGATAGCCCTCGTCCTTCAGCCCGAACTCGGGCGCGAGGCCCTCGGGGCGGAACTGCGCCGCCGAGGCGCGCGAGAGCATCTCCCGCACCAGCTGCGACTGCCAGCTCTTTGCCATCAGCTCGCGCTTCGCATCCGCCGGCGTCGGCGCCCGCTTGATCAGCTCGATCACCTCGTCGACGTTGGACAGCGCCACCGCCAGGCCCTCGAGCACATGCCCCCGCTCGCGCGCCTTGCGCAGGTCGAACACCGTGCGACGCGTGACCACCTCGCGGCGGTGGGCGATGAAGGCCTCGATCATCGACTTCAGATCGAGCAGCCTCGGCTGGCCGTCGACCAGCGCCACCATGTTCATGCCGAAGGTGTCCTGCAGTTGCGTCTGCTTGAACAGGTTGTTCAGCACGACCTCGGGCAGCTCGCCGCGCTTGAGCTCGATTACCACGCGCATGCCCGACTTGTCGGACTCGTCGCGGATGTCGGAAATACCTTCGATCTTCTTGCCGGTGATGAGCTCCGCGATGCGCTCGAGCAGCGCCTTCTTGTTCACCTGGTAGGGCAGCTCGTCGACGATGATCGCCTGGCGGTCGCCCTTGCCGATCTCCTCGAAGTGGTTGCGCGCGCGCATCACCACGCGCCCGCGGCCGGTGCGATAGCCCTCGTGCACTCCGGACACCCCGTAGATGATCCCGGCGGTCGGGAAGTCGGGCGCCGGCATCAGCTTGATCAGCTCCTCGATCGCGCACTGCGGGTGGTGCAGCACGTGCAGGCAGGCGGCGACGACCTCTGACAGGTTATGCGGAGGGATGTTGGTCGCCATGCCCACCGCGATCCCGGAAGAGCCGTTGACCAGCAGGTTCGGAACGCGCGCCGGCAGCACCGCCGGCTCCTGCTCCTGGCCGTCGTAGTTGGGCACGAAGTCGACCGTCTCGCGGTCGATGTCGGCCAGCATCTCGTGCGCGAACTTGGTGAGGCGCACCTCGGTATAGCGCGACGCCGCGGCGTTGTCGCCGTCCACGGATCCGAAATTGCCCTGCCCGTCGATCAGCAGGTAACGCAGGCTGAAGGGCTGCGCCATGCGCACCATCGTGTCGTAGATCGCCGCGTCCCCGTGCGGGTGGTACTTGCCCATCACGTCGCCCGACACGCGCGCCGACTTCTTGTAGGGGCGATTCCAGTGATTGCCGAGCTCGTTCATGCCGTACAGAATGCGGCGATGCACGGGCTTGAGCCCGTCGCGCACGTCTGGAAGCGCACGACCCACGATCACGCTCATCGCGTAATCGAGGTACGAGCGGCGCATCTCCTCTTCGAGGCTGACCGGGAGCGTTTCTTTTGCGAATTGATCCATGCGCGGTTCGCGGAATGCGGAGTCCTGGAAAACGCTCCGCCGCGCCCGTAATTGCCGGCCGAATTGGAGCTGCAAAAGCGTGAAATTTTAGCATGCGGACCGTGCTCGACCTGCACGTGAAGGTCGACGTCCGCGCCATGCCGCGCTAAAGTCGCGCACATTCGCAGCCGGGCGCCGAGCCCGACCGTTCATTCTCCCAATTCGTGCCCGAAACGCTCCTGATTACCCCGCGCTGGGTGGTGCCTGTCGAGCCCGACGGCGCGGTTCTCGAGCACACCTCGGTCGCGGTGCGCGACGGACGCATCGAGGCCGTGCTGGCGAGCGCGGAAGCGTCTGCACGGTTTGCCGGCTATCGCGAGCTTCGGCTCGAGCAGCACGCGCTGATCCCCGGCCTGGTCAACACGCACACGCACGCGGCGATGTCGCTCATGCGCGGCATGGCCGACGACCTGCCTCTGATGCGCTGGCTAAAGGAGCACATCTGGCCGGCGGAGGCGAAGCTCGTCTCGCACGAGTTCGTGCGGGACGGGACCCTGCTCGCGTGCGAGGAAATGCTGCGCGGCGGCATCACCTGCTTCAACGACATGTACTTTTTCCCGGAAGCCGCACTGGAAGCGGCGCTCGAAGCGGGCATGCGGGCCGCGCTCGGCGCCATCGTGGTCGAGTTTCCATCCGTGTACGCCGCCGATCCGGACGATTATCTGCGCAAGGGCCTGGCATTGCGCGACCGCTATGGCGAGCACGAGCTGCTGTCGTTCTGCATCGCGCCGCACGCGCCCTATACCGTCTCCGACGAGAGCTTCACCAAGGTGGCGCGTTTCGCGGCCGAGCTCGATATCCCGGTGCACCTGCACGTGCACGAGACCGAAGACGAGATCGCGCGCTCGATCGCCGAGCACGGCGTGCGACCTCTGGAGAGGATGCGCCGCCTCGCGCTGCTCGGCCCGAATCTGATCGCCGTGCATGCCGTACACCTGAACGAGCAGGAGATCGCGCTGCTCGCGCGCCACGGCTGCTCCGTGGCGCATTGCCCCTCGTCCAACCTCAAGCTGGCGAGCGGCATCGCGCCGGTGGCCGCGCTGCTCGCCGCAGGCGTGAACGTGGCGCTTGGAACCGACGGTGCGGCAAGCAACAACCGGCTCGACATGTTCCAGGAGATGCGTCAGGCAGCGCTCCTGGGCAAGGCTGCGGCGGGAGACGCCGCCGCGGTACCGGCGCGCGCCGCGTTGCGCGCCGCCACGATGGGGGGCGCGCTGGCGCTGGGGCTGGACAAGACAATCGGCTCGATCGCTGCCGGCAAGGCCGCCGACCTGGTTGCAGTACGCCTTGACGGACCCGAGCTAAGCCCTTGTTATGACCCGATTTCGCACCTCGTGTACGCTGCCGGGCGCGAGCACGTCAGCGACGTATGGGTGGCCGGACGCGCGTTAGTTGTTGACGGCGCTCTAAAAAATCCGACCTTCGGCGCCTTGAATAGTCGAATCGAAGTGTGGCAAAATTCTCTTACTTCTGCAGGCTATTGAACCGCAAGAAGTTTTCAGGCACCCCCTCCGATCCCCTCCTGGAAGGAAAAAAATGCGTAACAAACTCTGGATTCCGATCGCTACCGCGAGCGTGCTGCTCTCGGCAGCGTCATTCAACGTGGCGGCGCAGTCTGCGCCGCAAGGCAACTGGGTCGAGCCGGCCAGCAGCCTGCCGTGGCGTAACAGCTCCGGCCAGTGCTGGCGCGCGGGCTACTGGAGCCCGGCGATGGCGGTCGAGCAATGCGATCCCGATCTGGTGAAGAAGCCGGAGCCCGCGCCCATGCCGAAGGCCGAGCCCACCCCGCCGCCTCCGCCGCCGCCACCGCCGGCGCCCGCGCCGAAGGCGGCTCCGCAGAAGGTCACGCTGACCTCCGACGTCCTGTTCGACTTCGACAAGGCGGTCATCAAGCCCGACGGCCAGGCGAAGCTGGATGATCTGGCGGCGAAGGCCAAGGATCTGGATCTCGAAGTCGTGATCGCGATCGGCCACACGGACCCGATCGGCAGCGGCGACTACAACCAGAAGCTCTCGGTGCGCCGCGCGAATGCGGTCAAGGCATACCTGGTGTCGAAGGGTGTCGAACCGAGCCGGGTCTACACCGAGGGCAAGGGCGCTTCGCAGCAGGTCAAGGCCTGCAACCCGAAGATGAAGTTCAAGGAGCGCGTCGACTGTCTCGCCCCGAACCGTCGGGTCGAGCTCGAAGCCGTCGGCACGCGCAAGTAATCGCGCAAACGTCGGAAAGCCCTGCCTCGGCAGGGCTTTTTTTTTGCATCGTCGAAACGTGCCGCAAGCTGGCGGCTCCAATACAACATGAGCACGAACCCGAACGTCGATCAGGCGGAGCTCGACAAGTTCAGCGAGCTCGCTCACCGGTGGTGGGATCCCGAGAGCGAATTCCGGCCGCTGCACGAGATCAATCCGCTGCGCCTGGCGTGGATCGATCAGCACGCGCGTCTCGCCGGCAAGGCGGTGCTCGACGTGGGTTGCGGCGGGGGCATTCTCACCGAATCGATGGCGCGCCTCGGGGCGCGCGTCATCGGGATCGATCTTTCGGACAAGGCGCTCAAGGTGGCGCAGCTTCATTTGCTCGAGAGCCGGGCCCAGGTCGACTACGCGAAAGCATCGGCCGAGGAATACGCCGAAGGACACGCGGGCGAATTCGACGCGGTCACCTGCATGGAGCTGCTCGAGCACGTACCGGAACCCTCGAGCACCGTCTCGGCATGCGCGCGCTTGGTCAAGCCCGGCGGCCAGGTATTCTTCGCGACGATCAATCGCAACCCAAAGTCCTATCTGTTCGCGATCATCGGCGCCGAGTACCTCCTCAAGCTGCTGCCGAAGGGGACGCACGACTACACCCGGTTCGTCAAACCGCACGAGCTGGCGCGCTGGTGCCGCGATGCAGGCCTGCGCCCGGCGGAGGTCGTCGGCATGACGTACAACCCTCTCAAGCGGAGCTACGGCCTGGGGGCGGATGCGAGCGTCAACTACATCCTGCGCTGCAGGCGCGATGAGTGACACGCGCGGTGGCGGCGCGACGCGCGCCGTACTGTTCGACCTGGACGGCACGCTCGCTGACACGGCCGCCGACCTGGGCGCGGCCGTGAACCGCTTGCGCGCAAGGCGCGGCCTTCCGGAGCTCGCGACGCGCGAAGTGCGCGCCTACGCATCGAGCGGGGCGCGCGGCCTGCTGCGCGTCGGGCTCGACCTCAATCCCGGGGACCCGGATTACGACGCCATGCGCGACGCGTTCCTCGCGGCCTATGCCGAGCGAGTCTGTGTCGACACGCGCCTGTTCCCCGGCATCGCCGAGCTGCTCACCGAGCTCGGCGCCCGCAGCTTGAAATGGGGGATCGTGACCAACAAGGCCGCGCGCTTCACCGCGCCGATCGTCGCGGCACTCGGCATCGCACCGGACTGCGTCGTGTGCGGCGACACCACGCCCCACTCCAAGCCGCATCCCGCGCCCCTGCTGCGCGCGGCCGAGCAGCTCGAGCTCGCGCCGGGCGCCTGCTGCTACGTCGGCGACGATCTGCGCGACGTGCAGGCAGCGCACGCGGCCGGCATGCGCGCGATCGCCGTGCTGTACGGTTACCACGGCGTCGACAACGGCGGCCCGGCGACCTGGAACGCCGACGCGATCATCGCGCAGCCGGCCGATCTCGTCGCCCACATCTAGCCTTGAAGCGTGGGACCGCCGGCCCCATATGGGATAATGTGTCTGCTGCAACGAACACGGGGGCGACTTGGTCTCGACGTGGGTCGCGAAGCAGCGCAGGGCATGCCGAGGACCAGATGACCTCGCTAATCCAGTCTGGAAACACACAAACGCCAACGACGAGCGTTTCGCTCTCGCGGCCTAA
>DASPRB010000036.1:0-9761 GCA_035624675.1 Burkholderiales bacterium | reverse complement strand
CGTCTATCACACCGACGACGAGGCCTACGACCTCTGGACGCGCGAGATCGGCGTGCCGAAGGAGCGCTGCATCCGCATCGGCGACAAGCCGGGCGGTCAGAAGTACCAGTCGGACAACTTCTGGCAGATGGCCGACACCGGCCCCTGCGGCCCGTGCAGCGAGATCTTCTACGACCACGGCCCGGGCATCGCCGGCGGCCCGCCGGGCTCGCCCGACGCAGACGGCGACCGGTACATCGAGATCTGGAACCTGGTGTTCATGCAGTTCAACCGCGACGAGCGGGGCGCGATGCACCCGCTACCCAAGCCGTCGGTGGACACCGGCATGGGCCTCGAGCGCATCGCCGCGGTGCTGCAGGGTAAGCATTCCAACTACGAAATCGACCTGTTCCAGGACCTGATCCGCGCGGCGGCGCGCGAGACCGGGGCGAAGGACCTCGAGAACCCGTCGCTCAACGTGATCGCGGACCACATCCGCGCCTGCAGCTTCCTCATCGTGGATGGCGTCATCCCCGGCAACGAAGGCCGCGGCTACGTGCTGCGCCGGATCGTGCGCCGCGCGATCCGACACGGCTACAAGCTCGGCCAGAAGCAGCCGTTCTTCCACCGCCTGGTCGAGGACCTCGACCGCGCGATGGGCGCCGCCTATCCGGAGCTCACGGCGGCCAAGTCGCGCGTGGCGCAGGTGCTCCGGCAGGAGGAAGAGCGCTTCGCCGAGACGCTGCATCACGGCATGCAGGTGCTCGACGCGGCGCTCGCCGGCGAAGGCCCGATGCTCGACGGCGAGACCGTGTTCCGCCTGTACGACACCTTCGGCTTTCCCGTCGACCTGACGGCCGACATCTGCCGCGAGCGCGGCATCCAGCTCGACATCGCCGGGTTCGAGGCGGCGATGAGCCAGCAGCGCGAGCGCGCGCGCGCCGCGAGCCGCTTCGCGATGTCGGCGGGCCTGGACTACGCCGGGGGCAAGACCGAGTTCCGCGGCTACGACACGCTCTCGCTCAAGGGCACGGTGGTCGCGCTGTACCGCGAGGGCACCCAGGTCGGCGAGCTGAACGCGGGCGAGTCCGGCGTGGTGGTGCTCGACCAGACGCCGTTCTACGCCGAGTCCGGCGGCCAGGTCGGCGACCGCGGCGAGATGGTCGGGCCGGCCGGTACCTTCAGGGTCGCCGACACGCAGAAGATCCAGGCCGAGGTGTTCGGGCATCACGGCGAGCAGCTCACCGGCCGGCTCAAGGTCGGCGACGAGGTGAGCGCGCAGGTCGACGTGGTCTCGCGCCGGCGCGCGATGTGGAACCACTCGGCCACGCACCTCATGCACGCCGCGCTGCGCAAGGTACTCGGCACGCACGTGCAGCAGAAGGGCTCGCTGGTCGACGCGCAGCACACGCGCTTCGACTTCTCGCACGCCCAGCCGATGACCGCGGACGAAATCCGCAAGGTCGAATCACTGGTGAACGGCGCGATCCGCCGCAACCTCGAGGTGAGCGCGCGCATCATGAAGTTCGACGATGCGATCAAGGCCGGCGCGCTCGCCTTCTTCGGCGACAAATACGGCGACGAGGTGCGCGTGCTCGCCATGGGCGACGTCTCCACCGAGCTGTGCGGGGGCACGCACGTCGCGCGCACCGGCGACATCGGCTTGTTCAAGATCGTGTCGGAATCCGGCGTGGCCGCCGGCGTCCGCCGTGTCGAGGCGGTGACCGGCGAGGGCGCGCTCGACTACGTGCAGCGGCTGGAAGGCACCGTGCAGTTCGTCGAAGGCTTCCTGCAGACCTCGCGCGACAAGCTCGAGGAGCGGCTCGAAGCCGGCCGCGAGCGCGAGCGCGCGCTGGAGAAGGAGCTCGCGCGCCTCAAGTCCAGGCTCGCCGCTTCACAGGGCGAGGATCTCGCCGGCCAGGCGATCGCGGTGCGCGGCGTGAACGTGCTCGCCGCCGCGCTCGAGAACGCGGATGCCAAGTCGCTGCGCGAGACGCTGGACAAGCTGAAGGACCGGCTCAAGTCGGCTGCCATCGTGCTCGGCAGCGTGAGCGACGGCAAGGTGTCGCTCGTTGCGGGCGTCACCGCCGACCTGACCGCGAAGGTGAAGGCAGGCGAGCTGGTGAACTTCGTCGCCCAGCAGGTCGGCGGCAAGGGCGGCGGCCGGGCGGACATGGCGCAGGCCGGCGGCACCGAGCCGGGAAAGCTCCCCGCAGCGCTGCAGTCGGTTCAAGGCTGGGTCGAGCAGCGCGTCTAGCCGCGGCGCGATGACTCCGCTCGCCGCGATCGAGTCGCTGCCGCTGGCCGTGGCGCTGCGCGCGCCCGGCGCGCTGCACGACGTGGTCGCGATCGTGCACCTGACGGGCGTCGCATTGCTGGTCGGCTCGGTCGCGGTGCTCGACCTGCGCCTGCTCGGGCTGTCGCGCACGATTCCGGTGCGTCGGCTCGCGGCGCACGTGCTGCCCTGGACGGCAGCGAGCTTCCTGCTCATCGTGCCCAGCGGCCTGCTCATGTTCCTGGCGCGCGCGGGTGAGCTCATCGGTAGCCCGCTGTTCGCGCTCAAGATGATGCTGATCCTCGCGGGGGGTACGAACGCCGCGCTGTTTCACGCGGGCACGTTCCGCGGCGTCGAGCGCTGGGACACCCAGGTCGCGCCTCCGGCCGCGGCGCGCACGGCCGCTGCCGTGTCGCTCGTCGTGTGGCTCGCGGTGCTGGCCTGCGGCCGCCTCCTCGCGAAGGCCTAGAACCCCACGCGCTGCCGGCGCGCGCCGCGGTAGTCGGGCACGTCGTCCGGGCTCACCTCGCTGCGGCCCGCGATCTTCGCATTGCCGAAGGCGGTCTGCACCGCGCGGCGCATCTCGCGCGGCGTGAGTGCAGCGAGCTTGTCGACGAGGGCCGCGCCCGGTTCCTCGGGGAAGCGACGCCCCCAGTCGTGCGCGCCGCGGATCTCGCGGTAGATCGTGCGCGCGATGCGCGCCGAGCCTTCCGCGTCCGGCGCCTCGATCTCGTAGACGTTCATGCGGTTCAGGATCGGCTCCGGAATGCGCGTGGCGTCGTTCGCGGTCGCGAACCAGACCGCGCCCGACGCGTCGATCGGGATCTCGACGAACTCGTCCACGAACTGCGTCGCGGTTTCGCTCTCGAGCAGTCCATAGAGCGCGCCGAGCGGGTCGTACTGCCCGCTGTCGGCGGCCTTGTCGAGCTCGTCGACCACCATCACGGGGTTGGCGTAATCCCCGTGCAGGAAGGTCTCGAAGACCTTGCCCGGCTTGGCGTTCTTCCACTGAGACGAGGCGCCCGAGAGAATCCAGCCGGCAGTGAGCGAGCTCATCGGCACGAAGCCGAAGCCCGTGCCGAGCAGCTGCGCCACGCGCCGCGCGAAGTGCGTCTTGCCGATGCCCGGCTCGCCAAGCAGCAGCGCGGGCGCCAGCTCGATAGAGTCGCTCGAGTCGATGCACAGCGCGAGCTGGCGGCGGATGTCCTCGAGCACCTCGGCGAAGTTGGGCAGCTCTTCGAACAGCTCGTCCATCGACGGCATCGCCGAGGGCTTGACCGTGAAGCGCTGGCCGCCGATGCGCAGCATCTTCTCGTACACCGTGCGCAGGGCTTCGTTCGACGAGGGCGGCAACTCCTGCAGGGCTCGCTCGACGTCGCCGACGCTATAGACGTCCTTGAAGCCCGCAACCGGGATCGCGACAGGTTGAGCGACGCTTGCCGACATATTGCCTCCTTGTTTTTCGGCGGAACGACCGCACGAAAAACGTAGCACGACAGCTTCTAGCGTAGCAACACTTGGGCCAGAGAGACTGTGCACCGGTTCCGCTGTGGCCGCCGCCCGTCGGGCTGGCAGCCAGGGGGCCGGAGTGCTAATCGGCAAGCCGCAGTTGCCAAGAGGCGGCCTCCGTGTTCCAATCCGGGGCGAGGGCAATGCGATGAACCGCTGGTTTTACGGCTTTTTCTTCTTTTTCCCGCGCCATCTGGCGGAGGGGAACGGCTAGCCGCAGCCCGAACTGATCCCGAAAACCGCCAGAGCCGCAAAGCCTGGCGGTTTTTTTTTGCCACTGCCGAAGACGCCCATGACTGCACCCAGCGACAACTACCTGGCGGTCCCGCCGATAGACAAGACCTCGCTCACCGACGACGAGCGCATCGAGAACATCGTTCCGCTGCCGCCGCCCGAGAACCTGATCCGCTTCTTCCCGATCCAGGGCACGCCGGTCGAGACGCTCATCTCCGATACCCGGCGGCGCGTGCGCGCGGTGCTGCACGGGCAGTCCGACCGGCTGCTGGTGGTCATCGGTCCGTGCTCGATCCACGACCCGGCGGCGGCGCTCGCTTATGCCGGCCGTCTCGCCGCCGAGCGCCAGCGGCATGCGGGCGAGCTCGAGGTGCTGATGCGCGTGTACTTCGAGAAGCCGCGCACCACGGTGGGCTGGAAGGGCCTGATCAACGACCCGTACATGAACGGCAGCTTTCGCATAAACGAGGGATTGCGCATCGCGCGGGATCTGCTGGTGCGCATCAACCAGCTCGGCGTGCCTGCCGGCTGCGAATTTCTCGACGTGATCTCGCCGCAGTACATCGGCGACCTCGTTTCGTGGGGCGCGATCGGCGCGCGCACGACCGAGTCGCAGGTGCACCGCGAGCTAGCGTCGGGGTTGTCGGCCGCGGTCGGCTTCAAGAACGGCACCGACGGCAACGTGAAGATCGCGGTGGATGCGATTCTCGCCGCGCGCCAGAAGCACCACTTCCTCTCGGTGCACAAGAGCGGGCAGGTGGCGATCGTGGAGACGCGCGGCAACGACGATTGCCACATCATCCTGCGCGGCGGCAAGCAGCCGAACTACGACGCGGCGAGCGTCGACGCCGCCTCCGAGGAGCTGCGCCGCGCGGGCCTCGCCGAGCGCCTGATGATCGACTGCTCGCATGCCAACAGCCGCAAGGACTTCAGGCAGCAGCTCAAGGTGTGCGGGGAAGTGGCCGGGCGCATTGCCGCGGGCGAGCAGCGCATCGTCGGCCTGATGGTCGAGTCGAACCTGGTCGAAGGACGCCAGGACCTCGTGGCGGGCCGGCCGCTCACGTTTGGCCAGAGCATCACCGACGCCTGCCTCGGCTGGGAGGATTCGGCGGCCGCGCTCGAGACGCTCGCCGGGGCGGTGCGCGAGCGCCGCGCCCGCGCCGCGGGTTGACGCCCCTGGAGGCCTTCTCGCCGGCGACGATCGGCCTCGCGGCGCTGATCGTGACGGGCGCCTACGCGGTCTACGGCCTGACGGGCTTCGGCTCCACCGTGGTGGCGATGCCGCTGCTCGCGCAGTTGCTGCCCCTCAGGTTCGCCGTGCCTCTGATGATGCTGCTCGACCTGGCAGCGTTCGCGTTCTTCGGCGCGCGCTTTCGGCGCCGCATCCGCTACGCGGAGGCCGGCTGGCTGGTGCCGTTCATGCTCGCTGGCATGGCGCTCGGTCTGACGCTGCTCATCGCGCTGCCGGAGCAAGGCTTGCTCGCCGCGCTGGGCGTGTTCGTGCTCGCCTACGCGACCTACGGCCTGTCGCGCCGCGGCGCGCCGCTGCGGCTCGCGCGCGCCTGGAGCGCACCGATCGGCCTCGCCGGGGGCGCGCTCTCGGCGCTGTTCGGCACGGGAGGCGTGCTGTACGCGATCTACAACAGCGGCCGCATCAGCGACAAGGCGGAGCTGCGCGCCACCAACGCGGCGACCATCATGCTGTCTTCGGTCGTGCGCGCGGTGCTGTTCGGCGCCACCGGGCTGCTGTCTCAGGACGGGCTGATAAGCTTTGCCCTGCTGCTCGTGCCGGCGCTGCTCGGCGGCTTCGCGATCGGCAACCGCCTGCATGCGGCAGTGCCCGTCGGCGCCGTGGTGCGGGTGGTGTACGCGCTGCTCGTCGTATCCGGCGTCTCGCTGCTCGCGCGCGCCGCGGCGGGCTAAAGTCGCGGCATAATGCGGCGAGACCACAGCCCCGCCCGAGACATGGCTGACCGCCCGAAGCAGCTCGCGCACCTGGAGTACCTCGGCGACGCTACCCGGTTCGCCAATCAGATCCACGTGCTGATCCCGCGCTCCCGGCTGCTGGAGAACTTCTCCGCCGCCGAGGTGCGCACGCTGGCGCACTTCATGGGTGTGTTCCGCGCCGCCGCCGGCACGGAGGTTATCCGCGAAGGCGACGGCGGCGACTTCATGCTGCTCGTGATCGAGGGCCGCGTCGAGGTGCTCAAGCGCGACGCGCAAGGCCGTCAGCAGGTGATCGCCGTGGCCGACGGCGGCAGGACGCTGGGGGAAATGTCGATGCTGGACGGCGAGCCGCGCTTCGCCACCTGCGTCGCGACCGAGGCGACCACGCTCGCGGTGCTCGACCGCGATCGCCTGGCGCGCATCATCGTGGAGCAGCCGCTGCTCGGCTCCAAGATCCTGATGGAGCTGGTGCTCATGCTGTCGCAGCGCTTGCGCGCCACGAGCACCCGTCTGCTGCGCCTCGTAGGGGAACGGGGCCCGACCGCCGAGCTGTGAGCGCGGGCGGTCGCGCGTTCACTTGCGGCTGGGAAACAGGCGCGAAGCCTGCCACATGTAGAAGGTGACCGGCTCGGAGGCGGCAAGCTGCTCGCCCTTCGCATCGAGCAGCAGCGCCTGCAGCGTATGCGTGCCGCGGTCGATGCCGATCAGCTCGATGACGTCCGTGCGGTAGGTGTGCGGCAGCGCGGCACCGTCCAGAACGAGCCGTACGCCGCCGTCCGGCGCTGCGCCCGAAACCTGGACCCGGACCGACAGGTCGCCTTCGTTGCTGTGGATCGTTTCCTCGTGTACGGGCTGCACGATGGCGATCTCGGCTGCCTGGGCGGTGCCGAGGAACAGGATCGTGAGCGGGATGAGCCACAGGATCAGTCGTGCACGCATGATGCGCCTCCTGGTTGATCAAGTTTGGACCGCATGGGCCGGCGCGAATTCAGTCCCAGCGCAATGCCAGACTGCCGCCGACGCCGCGCTCCACGCGCGTGCCGAGCTTTTCTCCCTCCCGGCCGAGCATCGTCTCGAGCCAGCGCGCATCCGCCTCACCCGCGCGCTCCAGGCGCAGGCGCCGGATCCTCATCGGCACGAGCTCCAGGCCGAGCAGCCGGCCGCTTGCGGCATCCAGCGTCGGCAGGTACATCAGCGTCAGCTCGGCGCGAAACGCCTGGTAGCCGCCGATGCCCTCGTAGTCGTTCAGGAAGTCCCCGCAGCCGTACAGGATGAGCCGTCCGCCGTAGACCTCGATCCCTTTGGGGTGGTGCGAGGAGTGCCCGTGCACCAGGTCGGCGCCCGCATCGACCAGCGCGTGCGCGAACGCGCGCTCGGCACGCGCCACCTCGTAGCCCCAGTTGCCGCCCCAATGCAGCGACACCAGCGCGAGATCGCGCGCGCGCTTCGCTTCGCGCACTCGGCGCGCCACCGCCTCGACGCTGGTCGCCGAGAGATCGGGCAGAAAAGCGACGCCCGCGCGCGTCTCGCCCGCGGCCCAGTCCGCCGGTACGCCGGAGCTTTCCATGCCGTAGGCGAATACCAGCACGCGCGAGCCGTTCGCGAGCGGGACCTCGGCGGGCGCGCAGGCCTCGTTCTCGTCGCGGCCCGCACCGGCGGTGCGCATGCCCGCCGCGCGCAGGGTGTCGAGCGTCTCGGCGAGGCCGCGGTGGCCCCAGTCGAGCACGTGGTTGTTCGCGAGCACGCAGCAGTCGATTTCCGCGGCGCACAGGCACGCGACGTTGGCCGGGTTCATGCGGTAGTGGATGCCCTTCGCCGGCCAGGCGTCCTCCGAGGTCGTCACCGCCGTTTCCAGATTGACGATGCGCGCCTGCGGCCGCGCCCGAGCGAGCTCGGCGAGCGCATCGCCCCAGATGTAGGCGGGCCGTACGGGTCGCGCGAGCGGACCGCTTGCGCGCTCGGCGAGCGCCACGTATTCGAGCGCCGAGTCCACGTAAGGCTCGTACAGGTGCGGCGCGCTCGGTTGCGGCAGGATCTGATCGATGCCGCGGCCGGTCATGACGTCTCCGCACAGGAAGAGCGTCACGGCTGAGGCGGGATCTAGCCCTTGATGCACACCAGCGGCTCGAGGCGCGCGACCTTCTTGGCCAGACCGGACGCGTGCGCGGCGTCGACCACCGCCGCTACGTCCTTGTAGGCGTCGGGCGCTTCCTCCGCCACGCCGCGCATCGACGGGCTCCTGATGAGGATGCCGCGCCCGGCGAGCTCGTCGAGCACCTGGCGCCCCTTCCACCTGCGCAGCGCCTCGTGCCGGCTCATCGCCCGGCCCGCGCCGTGGCAGGCGGAGCTGAAGGCGAGCGCCTCGGAGGCCTGCGTACCGGCGAGCACGTACGAGCCCGTCCCCATCGAGCCGCCGATCAGCACCGGCTGGCCGGCCGCGCGCAACGGCTCGGGCACGTCGGGATGTCCCGGGCCGAAGGCGCGCGTCGCGCCCTTGCGGTGCACGTAGAGCTCGCGTACACCGCCGTCGGCGCGATGCTGCTCGACCTTGCAGGTGTTGTGCGAGACGTCGTAGAGCAGCGGCAGGCGCGCCTGCGGCAGGAGCTCGGCGAATACCTTGCGCACGAGATGGGTGAGAATCTGCCGGTTAGCGAGCGCGCAGTTGATCGCGGCGCGCATGGCGCCCAGGTACTCCTCGCCGACGGCCGATCGGATCGGCGCGCAAGCGAGCTCGCGATCGGGCAGCGCGATGCCGTGCTGCTGCGCGGCGATCGCCATGCGTTTCAGGTACTCGGTGCCGATCTGGTGGCCCAGGCCGCGCGAGCCGCAGTGGATCATCACCACGATGTCGCCCTGCTGCAGGCCGAATACGCTCGCGATCGCCGCATCGTAGAGCGCGGTCACCTCCTGCACTTCGAGGTAGTGGTTGCCGCTGCCGAGCGTGCCCATCTCGTCCCGCTGGCGCTTCTTCGCGTGCTGCGAAACGTTGCCGGGCTTGGCGCCGCTCATCCTGCCGTGTTCCTCGATGCGCTCGAGGTCCTCGCTCTCGCCCCAGCCGCGCTCGACCGCCCAGCGCGCGCCGCCTGCGAGCATGGCGTCCATCTCGACTTCGTTCAGGCGGATCGCGCCGGTGCTGCCGACGCCCGCGGGAATGCGGTAGTAGAGCGCCTCGGCTAGCGCCTTCTGCACCGGCATGACGTCGGCGCGCGAGAGCCCGGTGTGCAGGCAGCGCACGCCGCAGGAGATGTCGAAGCCGACGCCGCCCGCCGAAACGACGCCGCCCTGCTCGGGGTCGAAGGCGGCCACGCCGCCGATCGGAAAGCCGTAGCCCCAGTGCGCGTCGGGCATGGCGTAGGACGCCTTGACGATGCCGGGCAGGGTGGCCACGTTCACGGCCTGCTCGTAGACCTTGCGGTCCATGTCGCGCATGAGCGCTTCGTCCGCGTAGATCACCGCCGGTACGCGCATCGCGCCCTGCTGCGGGATCTCCCACTCGTATTCGGAGCGGCGCTTAAGGAGATTGATATCCATGGCTCAAACGTCCACGACCGTCTGCGCGAGCCACTCGCCGCCTTCGCAGGCCACGCGCAATGCGGTGTAGGTCGCGCCCTTCGCTTCGACCGCGGGATGGTGGCGCGCCACGTCGACCGGCTCGCCGCGCGCTTCGGCGTGCAGGCGGGTCCCGTCGATGCGCACCGCGAAGCGGCTGAACAGCATCCTGCGCGTCGCCATCTCGTAGATCAACGCATTCAACCACTCGGCGAGCAGCAGCTCGTCGTCCGGCGCCTCGCAGTCGATCGCGACCGCCTCGCGCGCC
>DASPRB010000004.1:0-23735 GCA_035624675.1 Burkholderiales bacterium | reverse complement strand
GTAGCTCTTGGCCTCGCCTCCAAATTTCTTCGCCAAGATGCTCGTCATCGCCGCCGTCAGCGTCGTCTTGCCATGGTCCACATGCCCAATCGTGCCGACGTTCACGTGCGGCTTGGTCCGCTCAAATTTGCCTTTTGCCATGACGCTCTTCCCCGGATCTCGTGGTTACTTCTTGCTGCTGATGACAGCCTCCGCGACGCTTCTCGGCGCTTCGGCGTAGTGTTTGAACTCCATCGTGTACGTCGCGCGACCCTGTGTCAGCGAGCGCAGCGAGGTCGAATATCCGAACATCTCTCCCAGCGGCACCTCGGCTTTGATCGCCTTGCCCCCGGGCAGGTCGTCCATGCCCTGGATGATGCCGCGTCGGGCCGACAGATCGCCCATGACGTCGCCCATCTTCTCTTCGGGCGTCTCGACCTCGACCGCCATCACCGGCTCGAGCAGCACGGGCGAGGCCGTGCGCATGCCGTCCTTGAAGGCGAAGATCGCGGCCATCTTGAACGCGTTCTCGTTGGAGTCCACCTCGTGGTAGGAGCCGTCGAACAGCGTGACCTTGACGTCGACCACGGGATAGCCGGCCAGCACGCCGTCCTGCAGCGCCTCCTGCACGCCCTTCTGGACGGCAGGAATGTACTCGCGCGGAACCGCGCCGCCCTTGATCGCGTCGACGAACTCGAAGCCCTTGCCGGCAGGTTGCGGCTCAACGCGCAGCCAGACGTCGCCGTATTGGCCGCGGCCGCCCGACTGCTTGACGAACTTGCCCTGTTGCTCGACGGACTTCCTCAGAGTCTCGCGGTAGGCGACCTGCGGCTTGCCGACCGAGGCCTCGACGCCGAATTCGCGCTTCATGCGGTCGACCAGGATCTCCAGGTGCAACTCGCCCATCCCCGAGATGATGGTCTGTCCCGATTCTTCGTCCGTATGCACGCGGAAGGACGGGTCTTCCTGCGCCAGCCGATTGAGCGCCACGCCCATCTTCTCCTGGTCGGCCTTGGTCTTGGGTTCCACCGCTTGGGATATGACGGGGTCGGGGAACTCCATCTTCTCGAGCACGATCACTTTGTTGACATCGCAAATCGTCTCGCCGGTGGTGACCTCCTTCATCCCCACCACGGCAGCGATGTCGCCTGCGCGCACTTCCTTGATTTCCTGGCGCTCGTTCGCATGCATCTGGAGCAGACGCCCGACCCGCTCCTTCCTGCCGCGAATCGACGTGTAAACGGTGTCGCCGGAGCTCAGCACGCCTGAGTAGACGCGAACGAACGTGAGCTGACCGACGTAAGGGTCGGTCGCGATCTTGAAGGCTAGACCGGCGAACGGTTCGCCATCTTCCGCCTTGCGCACATCCGGCTCGCCATTCTCCTTCTGCCCCTTGACCGGGGGAATGTCGACCGGCGACGGAAGATACTCGACCACCGCATCGAGCATCGCCTGCACGCCCTTGTTCTTGAACGCCGAGCCGCACAGCATCGGCACGATCTCGTTGTTGATCGTGCGGATACGCAAGCCCTTCTTGACCTCTTCAGCCGAGAGCTCGCCCGACTCGAGGTACTTGTTCATCAACTCTTCGTTCGCTTCGGCGGCTGCCTCGACCATCTTCTCGCGCCATTCCTTGGCGGGACCGACGAGCTCGGCGGGGACTTCCCTGCGCTCGAACTTCATGCCCTGCGTCGCCTCGTCCCAGTAGATCGCCTGCATGGCGACCAGGTCGACCACGCCCTGGAACTTGTCCTCGGCTCCGATCGGAATCTGGATCGGGACGGGGTTACCCTTGAGGCGTGCCTTCATCTGGTCGTAGACCTTGAAGAAGTTCGCGCCGACGCGGTCCATCTTGTTGACGAACGCAAGGCGCGGCACGCGGTACTTGTTCGCCTGCCGCCACACGGTTTCGGACTGAGGCTGCACGCCGCCCACGGCGCAATAGACCATGCAGGCGCCGTCGAGCACGCGCAGGGAGCGTTCGACTTCGATCGTGAAGTCGACGTGCCCCGGGGTGTCGATGATGTTGATGCGGTGCTCCGGGAAGCTGAGGTCCATCCCCTTCCAGAAGCAGGTCGTAGCAGCCGACGTGATGGTGATGCCGCGCTCCTGCTCCTGCTCCATCCAGTCCATGGTCGCGGTGCCCTCGTGCACCTCGCCCAGCTTGTGGTTCACGCCGGTGTAGTAAAGGATGCGCTCCGTGGTCGTGGTCTTGCCCGCATCGATGTGCGCACTGATGCCGATGTTGCGATAGCGCTCAATTGGAGTCTTGCGTGCCACGATGTTGCCCATCCTCTGCCGTTCCGGTGGCCCCTAAATGCGGGCCGCAACCGGGAAAACCAGTCCTCAGAACCTGTAGTGCGAGAAAGCCTTGTTCGCTTCCGCCATGCGGTGCACTTCCTCGCGCTTTTTCATCGCCCCGCCGCGTCCCTCCGCCGCCTCCTGCAGCTCGCCGGCCAAGCGCGCGGTCATCGACTTCTCGCCGCGCTTCTGGGCCGCTTCGCGGATCCAGCGCATCGCAAGCGCTACGCGCCGCACCGGCCGGACTTCTACGGGAACCTGGTAGTTTGCGCCGCCGACCCGGCGGCTCTTCACTTCGACCATGGGCTTGACGTTCTGCACCGCCTGGGTGAACACCTCGACGGGGTCCTTGCTCCCTTTGGAGCGGATCGTGTCGAAGGCGCCGTACACGATGCGCTCGGCAACCGATTTCTTGCCGCGCGTCATCAGCACGTTGACGAACTTGGCGACGTCGATGTTGTGAAATTTCGGATCCGCCAGGATCTCGCGCTTTGGAACTTCTCTGCGACGGGGCATGCTGTCCTCTGTCTCGACTCGATCAAGCCGCGGGCTTGGCGCGCTTGGCGCCATACTTGGAGCGGCTCTGCTTGCGGTCCTTCACGCCCTGCGTATCCAGCGAACCGCGCACGATGTGATAGCGCACGCCCGGCAGGTCCTTCACACGGCCCCCGCGGATCAGCACGACCGAGTGCTCCTGCAGGTTATGGCCCTCACCGCCGATGTATCCGATCACCTCGAAGCCGTTGGTGAGCCGCACCTTGGCGACCTTGCGCAGCGCCGAGTTCGGCTTCTTAGGCGTCGTGGTGTACACGCGCGTGCAGACGCCGCGCTTCTGCGGCGAACCGGCAAGTGCCGGGACCTTCGATTTCGGGCGTCGCGCAATGCGTACGCCGCGGACTAACTGATTGACGGTAGGCATCTTTTCCAGATTCCAGAAACGAACCGGGCGACCGCGGAACCCACCCGCTGTCGCCCCAGGTGCAAAAAAGAGGCCGGATTATAAAGGGGTTTTTTGCATAGCGTCAAGGATCTGGGCGCGCCCCTGAGCCCGGCTCATGGCCGCGGCTCCGGAACAAATCCGAAGCGCGCCGGCGCCTCCCGGCTGGCAATGCTGCCGAGCGGCGTCCGGGCTCCGGCGTAGTCGAAGAATTTCGCGTGCGCGAGGGAGTCGGCCGGCGCCCCCCGCTCGTCGACCAGGCGCTCGCTTGCCGCGGCCAGATCCCGGTCCTCGAGCACCCCGACCCCCGAAGGCGCGAGCAGCAGGATTCTCCCGCGCTCGTCCAGCCACGCGCCCTGGGGCGCCCCGGCGCGTCGCCCGCAGTGATCAACGAGCGCGCCGCTTTGCAGCCGATACACCAGCGGCGTATATGCGAGCCGCACGTACACACGCTGGGGACCGTTCTGAAAATACCAGCAGCCGCGCAGGTCGCGCCCGTAGTTGCGCCCGATGAATTCGCGCAGCGCGGCGTTGCCGATGCGCTCGAAAACATTGCTCGCCGGATTGCGCAACAGCCACTGGCCGCGTGCATCGAGCGCGAGCCAGCCGTAGACGGCCGGCACATCCGGCCACTTGGCAAGACTGCGCATCACCGACGGATCCATGGCCGCGATTTTAATGGCGGGATCGCGGCTAGAATGAATCAAGGAGGGGCTTATGGATGCGCTCGGGCAATATCTCGCGAGACCATGGCTTTCCCATTATCAGGAGGGAGTTCCAGCGACCGTCGAGGTTCCGGCGGAATCGGTACCGCAGGCATTTGACAGGGCGACCGCGCGCGCACCGCAGCGCCGCGCGGTCGTGTTCTACGGGCGTGATATCACCTACGGCGAGCTGCGCGAGGCGACCGACCGGTTCGCCTGCGCGCTGGCCGATCTCGGCGTGAGCAAGGGGGACCGTGTCGCGCTCTACCTGCTCAACAGCCCCCAATTCATCATCGCCTACTTCGCGGCGCTCAAGTGCGGCGCGACCGTGACGCCTATCAGCCCGGTCTACACGAGCCACGAGGTACGCTATCAGATGGAGGACAGCGGCGCGCGCGCCATCGTCTGCCAGGACATCCTGTACGACAAGGTCGCGAAGTGCGGCGCACCGCTCGACTTCGTCGTTCTCACCAACGTGGGCGAGTACCTGCCAAAGCTGAAGCGCATCTTCGGCAAGGGTCCTTTCGCCAGGCTCTTCTCCGATGTGAACCTCGGCTCGCCGGACATCCCTGCCGCGCCGAACCTGCACTGGCTGCAGGACCTGCTGGCGCGCTACCCGGCCACTGCCCCGCGCGTCGAGATCGATCCGCGCAGCGACATCGCGGCTCTGCCCTATACCGGCGGCACCACCGGCCACCCGAAGGGAGTGATGCTGACGCATTACAACCTGATCGCAGCGCAGACCGGGGCCCAGGCCGCCTTCCCCGGCTTCGAGCAGGGCAAGGAGGTGATCATGGCCTTCCTGCCCTTCTTCCACATCTACGGACAGGTCGTGATCATGCTGAACGGGATCACGCAGGGCAACCTGCTCGTTCTGTTCACGAGTCCCGACACCGAGGCGATCCTCGCGGCGATGGAACGCTACCAGGCTACGGTGTTCTACGGCGTTCCGACGTTGTTCGAATACTTGAAGGATCACAAGGACACCGACAAGGTGAACTGGCGCCGGCTCAAGCTCGTGCTCTCCGGCGCCGATACGCTGCACGAGTCGACCATGAAGGACTGGGCGCGACGCACGGGCTCGAACATCATCGAGGGCTACGGCCTGTCCGAGACCTGCGCCACCAGTCACGTCAATCCCCTGCACCGCCCGAAGACCGGCTCGTTCGGCTGTCCGGTGCCGAACATGCTCGCCGCCGTGATGAACCCGGACACGATGCATTTCGTGCCGACGGGCGAAACGGGCGAACTGCTGCTGAGCGGCCCGAACGTCATGGCGGGCTACTGGCAGCGCGCGCAGGAGACGGCTCACGTGTTCATCGAGCGCGAAGGCATGCGCTGGCTGCGCACCGGCGACATCGTGCGCATGGACGGGGACGGCTACTTCCACTTCTATGACCGCTCGAAGGATCTGATCAAGTTCAAGGGTTACTCGATATTCGCCAAGGACGTCGAGGACGTGCTGTATTCGCATCCGCAGGTGAAGGCCGCCGGCGTGATCGGCGTCCCCGACCCGTCGGTGGGCCAGCTGATCAAGGCGATCGTCGTGCTGCAGGGCGACGCGCGCGGCAAGCTGACCGAGGAGGACATCAAGAGCTACTGTCGCGGCCAGCTCGCGGAATTCAAAGTGCCGCACATCGTGGAATTTCGCGGCGAGCTTCCCAAAACGGACGTCGGCAAGGTATCGCGTCGCGAGTTGCGCGACGAGAGCGCCGCGCACTGAGACGGCGCGCCGGTCAGCGACCCGCCGGCAGCTCGTCGATGGGAACGGGGCGGGCGATACCGAAGCCCTGCGCGTAATTGACGCCGAGCTCGCGCAGCTTCTGTAGCACGTCCTTTTCCTCGACGCATTCCGCGACGACGCCCGCGTTGATCGCCTTGCCCACGCGCAGGATGGTGCGCAGCTTGTTCAGCGCGTGCTCGCTGCGCAAGACGTTGCGCGTGATCGAACCGTCGACCTTGATGAAGTCCACGCGCATCGTCTTGAGCGGCGCAAACGAGGTCGCGCGATAGCCGAAGCCGTCCACCGCGATCTTGCAGCCCAGGCTGCGCACCGCTGCAGCGAACCCTGCGGACGCAACCGGGCGCGCCAGCACGTCGCTCTCGTCGATCTCGAAGCACAGCGCGTCGGGGCGCACGTTCGCGTGGAGCAGATTCTCGAGCACGAAGCCCGGCACGTCGGTGCGCCCGAGCGTCTGGCTCGCGACGTTGATGTTGAAGCGCCGCAATGCGCCCTGCGGCCGCCGCGCGAGGCGCTGCACGATGCCGCTCACTACCCAGCGGTCGAGCTCCGGCATCATGCGGTAATGCTCGAAGGTCGGCAAGAAGTCGCCGGGCGGCAGCAGCTTGGCCTCCTCCTCGCGCAAGCGCACCAGAACCTCGGCCATCGCGAAGCGGTTCTGCGCCAGGGCGAGGATCGGCTGCGCGTAGAGCTGGAGCTCGTTCTTGGTGAGCGCCTCGCGCAGGCGCTGCTTGGGTTGCTGCCAGCCGACGAAGTCCCGATGCGCCTCGTCGAGAAGCGCGTCTTCGTCCGCTGCGGACTTCGTTCTCTTGGCTTGCATTGGCGCGGGAAAGCAGCGCTAATGTATGCCAGCTTCGGCTGCAAATCGCGGCATTTCGGCTAACATCGGACCAGCAGATAAAAAGGGCGCGAATTTCTGCATGGCTGCGTCGTTTTTTTCGGTCGAGCACCTCACCAAGCGCTTTGGCGGGCTGACTGCGGTGGACGACGCCGGGTTCACGCTGCGGCGCGACCAGATCGTCGGCCTGATCGGACCCAACGGTGCCGGCAAGACCACGCTGCTGCGCCTGATCACCAAGATTCTGCGTCCCGACGCCGGCCGCATCGCGTTCAACGGCGAGGACATCACCGCGTTGCGTCCCTGGGAGGTGGTGAACCGCGGCATCGCCGGAACGTTCCAGAACACGCGTCCGTTTCGCCATTTGCCGATCATCGCCAACGTCATGGTGCCGCTCATGGCGCCGCGCGCGAGGAACCGCGGCGAGTGGATCAGGAAGATCGAAGCCAAGGCAATGGACGCGCTCGAGTTCGTCGGGATCTCCGACATGGCACTCGAACCGGCTTCCGCGCTGTCGCAAGGTGACCTGAAGCGCCTCGAGGTGGCACGCGCAATTGCCACGGAGCCCGACCTGCTGCTGCTCGACGAGCCGCTGGGGGGACTAAACCCCGCCGAATCGGAACTGCTGGCGAAATCGATCCGCCGGCTGCACAAGGGAGGACGCTTCGGCCGGCTGCACTCGGAAGGTCCGGCGGTACTCATGGTCGAGCACAAGCTCAAGGAACTGATGGCGATCGTCGACCGCGTAATCGTGGTCAACTACGGCGCGATCATCGCCGACGGAACGCCCGCGGAAGTGGTCAAGAACCCGAAGGTGATCGAGGCCTATCTGGGATCCGAGCATGCCGCTGCTTGAGGTACGCGATCTCGCCGTGCGCTACGACAAGGCGGCGATCCTGAACGGCGTCTCGCTGCAGAGCGCCGAGCGCGAGTTCGTCGGCGTCGTCGGACCGAATGGCGCAGGCAAGTCCACCCTGCTGCGCGCCATATCGGGTCTGGTGCGCTTCGAGCAGCGCATGAAGCGCGGCACCAGCGGAGTGATCGCGCTCGAGGGCGAGGTACGCTTCGCCGGCGAGCGCATCGACCAGCTCCCGGCGCACGAGATTCGGCGGCGCGGACTGGTGCATTGCCCGGAGCGGCGCCGGCCGTTCCGCGAGCTCACGGTGCTCGAGAACCTGCTTGCAGGCGCGTATCTGTCGCGCGACGCCGCCTCCACCGCGCGCCAGCTGGATCGTTGCTTCGCGCTTTTCCCCCGTCTTGCCGAGCGCAAGGACCAGGTCGCTGGCACGCTCTCGGGCGGCGAGCAGCAGATGCTCGCCACTGCGCGTGCGCTGATGTTCGAGGCCAGGCTCCTGGCAATCGACGAGCCCTCGCTCGGGCTCGCACCGCGCATCCGGGAAGAGCTGTTCGCGGCGATCTCGCGCATCCACGCCGACGGGGTTGCGGTGCTCCTGGTGGAGCAGGAGGTGGGGCAAGTATTCAAGATGGCCGCGCGCAGCTACGTGCTTTCACAGGGACGCGTGATCGCCGCGGGTACTGCGGCCCAGCTGATGGGCGACGAGACCCTGCGGGCCGGCTATCTCGGTCTCTAGCTGCACCCGCGGCAGCGAGTAGCCTTCCCTTGCGGCGCCAGCCGCGCTCCGCTACGCTCGGTCGTGCGCCAAATCCTGGGGAGGAGGGCGACGATGGCCGAAAATCCGTACGCCGCACCACGCGCGCATGTCGCGGATGCCGGGTCCGACGTGCAGGGCGAGTTCGTCGCCGAGGGCCGCGCGGTTCCCGCGGGCAACGGCTGGACCTGGATCACCGAAGCCTTTTCGCTGTTTCGCCAGCAGCCGGTCGTGTGGATCCTGATCGTAATCATCTTCGTGGCGATGTCCGTCGCGCTGAGCGCGATCCCCGTGCTAGGCAGGCTCGCCGTGCAACTGCTCACTCCGGTATTCACCGGCGGAATCATGCTCGGCTGCAGGGCAATGGACGAAGGCGGCGAAATGGGGGTCGGCAGCCTGTTCGCCGGCTTCTCGGTGAACGGCGGTCGGCTCGCGCTGCTGGGGCTCGCGAGCATGGCCGCGGTCGCGGTCGTACTGCTGCTCGTCGGGCTGGTGCTCGGCATGGGCGGCGCCCTGCTTGGCTTCGGCGGAAATGCGGCCTCGGTCGCCTTCACCACGACCCTGCTCGCCATGCTCATCGTGCTGGCGCTCACACTGCCCATCTACATGGCGCTATGGTTTGCGCCGGCATTGATCGCGCTAAACGACCTGACGATCGGCGCGGCGCTCGCCGCGAGCTTCAGGGGCTGCCTGCGCAACGTCGTGCCGTTCCTGGTGTACGGCGCGGTGGCGTTCGTTTTTCTCATTCTGGCCTCCATTCCGCTCGGGCTGGGATTGCTCGTCATGATCCCGGTGTTGTTCGCGTCGGTCTACACCGCTTATCGCGACATCTATTACGCGCGCTGAGGTGGTCCTCGACACCGCGCACGAGGTACCGACACCGGAGGGCATCGACATTGAGCTGCGTCCGGCGGGCCCCATGGCGCGCGCCTCGGCCTGGCTGGTCGACCTGCTGCTGCGCCTCGGCATCCTGATAACGATCTGGATCACCGCTGGCCTGCTGGGCAAGTTCGGCCTGGCGCTCACGCTGCTCAGCGCGTTCTTCCTCGAGTGGCTTATCCCCGCCTGGTGCGAGGTGCGCTGGAACGGCGCCACGCCGGGCAAGAAAGCGCTCGGGCTGATGGTGGTGCACGACGACGGCACGCCGGTTCGCTGGCCCGCGGCCCTTACGCGCAACCTGCTGCGCGCGGTCGACTTCCTGCCGCTGCTCTATCTGTTCGGCTTCGTCGCGATGTGCCTCGGCCGCGATTTCAAGCGTCTGGGCGACCACGCGGCTGGCACGCTGGTGGTGTTCCGGCCTGCCCTCGGCGGATCGCACGACGTGCCGCCGGCCGCAGCGCTCGCGCCCGCCCGAGCGCTGTCGCTCGCCGAGCAGCGTGCGATAGTCGACTTTGCCGAGCGCTCGACCGCGCTCACGGCGGACCGCGCGGCCGAGCTCGCGGAGATCGCCGAGCCGCTCGTGGGCACGGCGCGCGGCGCCGCCGCGACCGAGCGCCTGATCGGCATCGCCAACTACCTCTTGGGGCGGCAATGAAGCAGGCTGCCTTCGAGTCCTTGCACGTCTCCGAGTGGAGCGCGTTCGAGCGCCTGCTCGAGAACGACCCGCGCGCGCCGCTGCGGGGGGCGGACTTTCCGCGCCTTTACCGGCGCGTCTGCCAGCACCTTGCGCTCGCGCGCGATCGCGCTTACGGCCCGGACCTGGTCGACCGCCTGAACGCGCTCGCGCTGAGGGGACATCGTGTCCTCTACGGCGCCGAGGGCATGCGCCGCAATCAGCTGGCAGAGTTCTTCCTGCGCCGGCTACCGCTCATGGTGCGCGAGGAGCTGCCGCTCGTGCTGACGGCGGCGCTGCTGTTCTTCGGGCCGTTCGCGCTGGTCGCGCTCGCGCTGCAGCGCTATCCGGACTTTGTCGCCTACCTGCTCTCCCCGCACGAGCTGGCGGACTTGCAGCGCATGTACGACCCCGCCAATCCGCATCCCGGAATGCGGCCGGCGGATTCGAATGTCCTCATGTTCGCGTTCTATATCTGGAACAACGTCAAGATCGGATTCCAGACCTTCGCCGGCGGCATGCTGCTCGGTCTGGGCACCATCTTCTACCTGGTCCTGAACGGACTGCAGATCGGCGCCGCGGCCGGTTACCTGACGCAGATCGGCTACGGCGTGCCGTTCTGGTCTTTCGTTGCGGGACACAGCGCTCCGGAGCTCACCGCGATCGTGCTCTCCGGGGCAGCGGGACTCCGGCTCGGCGCCGCGCTGATCGCACCCGGTCGCCTCACGCGTCGCGCCGCGCTGACCGCCGCAGCGCGGCGCGCGGTACAGTTGGTGTACGGCGCGGCAGCCCTGTTCACGATAGCCGCGTTCGTCGAAGCATTCTGGTCGCCGGTGGGTTTCGTGCCGGCGCAAATCAAGTACGCGGTCGGCGCTTCGCTGTGGAGCGCGCTGCTCGCCTACCTCGCACTCGTCGGGGGTCGCCATGCGCGCTGAGGACGTGGCGGTACGGCTGCGGCCGCGCAACCCGTGGGAGGCCATGGACCTCGGCTTTGCGATGGCGCGCCGCTGGAGCCTGCCGATCTGGGGGGGATGGTTCGCTGTCTGCCTGCCGACCGTGCTCGCCCTGTCGCTCGCCTTCCGTGCCTCTCCTTGGCTCGCGGCGCTGGTGCTGTGGTGGCTCAAGCCGCTGTTCGACCGCTTCGTTCTGCACGTCACCAGCCGCGCGGTGTTCGGGACCGCGCCAAGCGTGGCTTCCACGCTTGGCGCCTGGCGCGAGATCCTGTCGCCGGGACTGTTCGGCGCCCTCACTTTGCACCGCTTCGACCTCGCGCGCTCGTTCCTGCTGCCGGTGTGGCAGCTCGAGCGCCAGACGGGGCGCGAAGCGCGCGCGCGCAGGACGACATTGCAGCGCCGCACACGCAGCTACGCGGTGTGGCTGACGCTCATTTGCGTAAACGTCGAGGCCCTGGTGCTCATTTCCGCCGGCCTGCTGCTCGACCTGTTCAAGCCGTCCGAGGTCAAGAGCGGCTTGGACCTGCTCGAGTCGCTGCGCGGGGCGGGCGGCGCTCAGGGGTGGAGTTGGCCGGACACGCTCGCGTACGCGATCGCCATGAGCGCGATCGAGCCCCTGTACGTGGCGGCCGGCTTCTCACTGTACCTGAACCGCCGCATGACGCTCGAAGCCTGGGACATTGAACTCGGCCTGCGCAGGCTGAGCGAGCGCTTCTCGGCCCCTGCGGCGACGCTCGGCGCGATCGTGCTCGGACTTGTGCTGTCTTGCGCGACTCCCGGACGCGGTGCGCTTGCGTCGCCCGCCGCGCCCAAGCAGGAAATCGCCAAGATCCTCGCGACGCCGGAATTCAGCACGCAGCGCGAGACCACGCACTGGCGCTATCGCGGCTCCGGGCGCGCTCAGCCACAGGACCACCGGCCCGCGTTCGGCAACGACGACTTCACGGCGCTCGGCCGGTTGCTGGCGAAGGCGGTGCAGATCGCCGGCTGGCTGGCGCTCGCGGTGCTGCTGGTGGTGGCGGTGGCGTATGCGGCGCGCCTCCTGCCCGCCCCGGCGCCGCCGCGAGCCGCGCCGACGGCGGCGCGCGCGCCGGCATTCCACACCGCTCCGCGCGCGTCCTTGCCCTCGGACATCGCCGGTGCTGCGGCCGCGCTGCTCGCGGCGGGAAAGCCGCGCGAAGCCCTGTCGCTGCTCTACCGCGGCGCCCTTGCCGCGCTCGCGCGCCGGTATAGGCTGGAGATCGGCGCGGCGGAAACCGAGGGCGAATGCGTGGCGCGGGCGCGCGGCGCGCTCCCTGCGCTCTCGCTCGCCTACTTCGACGCCCTGGTGCAGGTCTGGGGAAGCACGGCCTACGCCGCCCAGCCGCCGGATGCCGCCCGGACCGAGTCGCTGTGTCGCGACTGGAACCTGCACTTCGGTCCCGGCGCGGAAGTCGCCCGATGAAGCGCCCCGCCGTCGGTTGGCTGATCGCCGGCCTCGCCACGGTCCTCGGCGCCGCGTGGTTCTTCGCCAACTTCGAGCGCGTGACCGAAACCGAGAACGCCGGTTTTCACGGCGCGGCGCGGCGCAATCCTTTCCTCGCCGCCGAGCGACTGTACGCGCGCCTGGGTGCCCGGGTGCGCGAGCTGCACGCCTTTGCCGAGCTGTCGCGCCTGCCGCGCGGCGCCGTGCTGCTCGTCGCCGCACGCCGCGCGGCGCTCGGCCCGCGCGAATTCGACGCGGTGCTCGCGTGGGTGCGCTCCGGAGGCCGGGTGATCGTGGAAGCCGAGCAGCCGCAGATGCGCGATCCGCTGCTCGATCGCCTGCGGGTAAAGCGCGCGCACGGCCAGGGGGCGCGCATCACCCTGGTGCCGCTCGCCGGGTACGACAGGCCGCTCCAGGCGCTCGCGCTCGGCGCCTTCACCCTCGAGCCGCCGCAGGCCGACGTGCTCTGGCACGCCGACAGCGAGACGGGTACCCGCCTGGCGGCGCTCAGGCTCGGCTCCGGCAGCGTCCTGGTCGCGACTTCCCTGGACTTCATGCGTAACGCCCTGATCGGCGAGCTCGACCACGCCGAGCTCGCCTGGGCGCTGGCCGGCCGCGGCGCGGCGCGCGACATCCTCGTGCTTGGCCAGCTCGAGGCGCCTTCGCTGCTCGCGTGGCTGCGCGTCAATGCCTGGCAGGGGCTCGCGGGCGGGGCCTTGCTCGTCGCACTGTGGCTTTGGCGCATCTTGCCGCGCTTCGGTCCGCTCGCGCCCGACCCGGCGCCTGGCCGCAGGCGCCTGCTCGACCACCTGCGTGCGGCCGGCCGCTTTCACTGGCAGCACGGCGATCGCGCGCGGCTGCTCGACGCCGCACGCGAGGCCTGCCTGGCGCGCATTGCGCGCGCGCATCCCGAAGCAGCGGTGCTCGATGCGGCGTCCCGCGCCGCACGCCTTGCAGAGCTGTACGGCCTGCCCGCGGATGCGCTGACGAGCGCGTTGAGCGCGGAGCAGCCGCGCGACGCGCTCGCCTTCACGCGGCGCATTGCGCTGATGCAGTCGATCCACGAGCGCCTGGCGCATCGCCCGGGCGACAGGAACCCGAGGGGGGAAAAATGAGTACCACGCCGCAACAGGGGAGCTTCGAGCGAGGCGCACAGATCGTCGCGGCCATCCGCGAGCAAATCGGCCGCGCGGTGGTCGGCCAGCGCGAGGTCGTCGACCACGTGCTGGCGGGATTGCTCGCCGCCGGCCACGTGCTGATCGAGGGCGTGCCGGGACTGGGCAAGACGCTGCTCGTGCAGTCGCTCGCGCGCACATTCGGGGGCAAGTTCGCGCGCATCCAGTTCACCCCGGATCTGATGCCCGCGGACGTCACCGGGCACACCCTGTACGACCCGGCGACGCACGCCTTCACCACGCGGCGCGGGCCCGTGTTCACCAACCTGCTGCTCGCCGACGAAATCAACCGTGCGCCGGCCAAGACGCAAGCCGCGCTGCTCGAGGTGATGCAGGAGCAGCAGGTGACGATCGAGGGGGTAGCGCACCCGCTCGAGCCCCCCTTCATGGTGCTCGCGACCCAGAACCCGATCGAGCAGGAGGGCACCTACGCGCTCCCCGAGGCCCAGCTCGACCGCTTCCTGCTCAAGATCCGCATCGACTATCCCCCCGCCGCAGAGGAGCTCGAGATGGTGCGCAAGATCGCCACCGGCCGCGTCGGCGAGCGCCTGCACGTCGACGCGGTGCAGGCGCTGCTCGAGCCGGCCACCGTGATCAAGCTGCAGCAGCTCGCCGCCGCGCTGCCGGTCGACGAGCGCGTGCTCGACTACGCAGTGCGCATCGTGCGCGCCACGCGCTCATGGAGCGGCGCCGCCGCCGGCGCGGGTCCGCGCGGTGGCATTGCCCTGGTGCGCGCGGCGCGCGCCGCGGCGCTCATCGCCGGGCGCGCCTTCGTGACCCCGGACGACGTGAAGCGCATGGCTCCCGCGGCGCTGCGCCACCGCGTCACGCCCGCCCCAGAGCTGGAAATCGAGGGTCAGAGCAGCGACAGTCTGCTCAAGGCGCTGCTCGCCAAGGTCGAAGTTCCCCGGATCTAGCGCGCATGGTGCTTCCCTCGCCGCGGCTGCTCGCCCTCGCGGGGCTGCTCGCCGGCGCCGGTATTGCGGCGGCGGCGCTCGGGTCCGATGCGCTTCTGTGGCCGGCCGCCGGCGCGCTGCTCGGCCTGGTCGCCCTGCTCGATCTGGGCGCGGCGTCGCGCGACGCCCACCCGGCGGCGAGCCGCCGCGCGTTCGGCTCGCTTGCGCTCGGGGTCGAGCGCGAATTCGAGCTGGCCATCGCCAACAACGGACGGCGTGCGCTCGACGTCGTCGCCTACGACCATCATCCCGCGACGTTCCGCGCGCGCGGGCTGCCGCTGCGCGTCAGGGTGCCGGCGGGCGCGGTCGCCGAGCTCGCCTATGTCGCGCGACCGCTGGCCCGCGGCGAGCACGTTTTCGGCGAGCTCGAGCTGCGCGTCGCTTCGCCGCTCGGCCTGTGGCAGCGCAGGCTGCGCGCGGGCGAGCCCTGGCCGGTACGCGTCTATCCGAACTTCGCCGCCATCTCGGGCTACGCGCTGCTCGCGACCGACCACCGTTTGTCGCGCATCGGCGTGCTGCAGCGCCAGCGTCGCGGCGAAGGTCTCGAGTTTCACCAGCTGCGCGAGTACCGCGAAGGCGACGTACAGCGCCAGATCGACTGGAAGGCGACCGCGCGCAGGATGAAGCTGGTGTCGCGCGAGTACCAGGAGGAGCGCGACCAGACCGTGATGCTGCTGCTCGATTGCGGGCGCCGCATGGGCGCCAAGGACGGCGAGCTCGCGCATTTCGACCATGTCCTGAACGCGGCGCTGCTGCTCGCCTACGCGAGCCTGCGCCAGGGCGACGCCGTGGGCCTCATGACGATGAGCGGGCCGCTGCGCTGGCTGGCGCCACGCAAGTCCGCGAGTACCGTCAACCTGATCCTGAACCGCGTCTTCGACATCGAGCCGAGCGCCTTGACGACCGACTACCACAGCGCGGCGCTCGAGCTCATGAGGCGCGTGCGCAAGCGCGCGCTGGTGGTGATCCTGTCCAACCTACGCGACGAGGACGACGACACGCTCGCGCCCGCGCTCAAGTTGCTGCAGTCGCGCCACCTGGTGCTGTTCGCCTCGCTGCGCGAGGAGATCCTTTCGCGCGCCCTGGTCACGCGCGTCGACAGCCTGGACCGGGCGCTGACGCACGCCGCGGCGGCGGACTATCTGCGCCTGCGCGCGCTCGCCTTCAAGCGCATGGAACGCGGCGGCGCGTTGTGCCTCGACGTCGAGCCCGAGCGCCTGCCGATCGCACTCGTCAACCGCTACCTGGAGATCAAGCGCGCGCGGCGGCTGTAGGCGCGAGCGGCGCCGCGCACAGGCGGCAGGCCGAGCGCCAGGAGGCGTTCCTCTGTTTGCAGCGCGGGCATTGCGTCTCGATCTTGTCCCGCACCCAGGGCGTCAGGCCGCGCGGCATGAAGAGCAGCACCAGCAGCACGATCACCGCGAAGACGAGCAGACGCAGTTCGCCGAATGCCCTGAAGCTGCCGAGCCACTCGGTCAGCGGGTAGAGGATGAATACCGCAGCCACGGGGCCGTAGATCGTGGCGACGCCGCCGAAGATGCCCCAGATCACCACCTGGAAGGACAGCGCGACCTCGAGCGACGAGGGACCGGCGACGCGCAGGAAGTGCGCGTACAAGGCACCCGCGACGCCGGCCGCGAAGGCGGACATCGCGAACACCGCGAGCTTGTAGCGCGTCGTGTTGATGCCCGCGGCGCGCACTGCCACCTCGTCGTCGCGGATCGCGTGCAGCACCAGTCCGATCTTCGAGTCGGCGATCTTCCACATGCCGAACACGAGCAGCAGCATCGCGACCGCGATGATGTAGTAGTTCGCCGTGCGCGACAGGGCGAGCGAGCGCACGCCGCCGATGCCGAGCTCGCCGCCCGAGAAGTCCGGAAAGGCGAATAGCACCCCGGTCGCTATGAGCGGAAAGGCGAGCGTGGCGAGCGACAGGTACGAGCCGCGCAGCCGCAGGCACAGAAAGCCGACCGCAAAGCCCGCCAGCGCCGCCGTCGCCGCGCCGGCACAGACCCCCAGCCAGGGCGGCACGCCTAGCCGCAGAGAGACAAGCGCCGAGGTATACGCGCCCGTGCCGAAGAACAGCGCGTGGCCGAAATTGATCTGCCCGGCATAGCCGGCGAGCAGGTCCCAGCTGGCCGCGAACAGCGCGAAGATGCAGGTCATCGCGAGGATGCGCAGCACGTACGGATCGCCGTACACGAGCGGCACGAGCAGCACCAGCAACACCCAGACAAGCGCGAGCACGCGCGACGGGAGCACCAGCACTTCGTTGCGCAGGTTGACCCAGGACCGGCGCGCGGCGAAGAGCAGCGGATTGCTCAACGCTCCTCCTCGAACGCGACCCCGAACAGGCCTTCCGGCCGCGCCAGCAGCACCAGCACCATGATCGACAGCGCCACGGCACCCTTGAGGAATGCGCCTTGCGGCAGCGCGAACACCGTGATCGCCTCGACGTAGCCGATCACCAGCGCGCCGACGAGGCTGCCCTTGAGACTGCCGAGTCCGCCGAGCACCACGATCGCCAGCATGGTGACGAGCGGCGTGAGCCACATGAATGGATCCACCACGAACACCGGGGCGACCACCACGCCCGCAATGGCCGCCAGCGCTACGGAGATCGCGACCGTGGCCATCGCCACGCGGTGCACGTTCATTCCCATCAGATTGGCGACCTCCAGGTCGTTCGCCGTGGCGCGGATCGCGAGTCCGAGGCGCGTGCGGTACAGCAGGTACCAGGTGGCGACCAGCATCGTCGCCGCGACCGCCAGGATCAGCAGGCGCTGGTACGGGATGCTCACGCCCCAAAGTGTCAGGACGCCATCCACTGCCGAGGGGATGCCGAGGAAATTGCCGCCGAAGAAGTACAGCATCAGCTCCTGGAAGATGAGCGCCAGGGCGATGGTCGCGATCAGCACCGCGGATTCATGCTCGCGCACCGGCTCGATCACCAGGCGGTAGCACACTACCGACAGCGCCGTCACCGCGCCCACCGAAGCGAAGGCTGCGATCGGCCCGGGCACGTGCAGGCGCACCAGCAGCGTGTAGAAGCAGTACGCCGCGAGCATGTAGAACGCGGTGTGCGCGATGTTGACGATGCGCGCCACGCCGAAGATCAGCGAAAAGCCGATCGCCAGCAGCGCGTATACGCCGCCGTTCACCAGGCCGGTGATCAGGATGTCCTGCAGCATCGGCCGGAAGTGCTGCGCCCGCTCAGGGCAGCAGGAAGGGCTGCATCCCCTTGATCTGCTGCGGCCAGAACGGGACTTTCTTGCCGTTCTGCCACTGCACCGCGATGCCCGAGGTCTTGCCCACCGCCCAGATCGGGTCGTGCAGCTTGTCCCAGGTGATCGTGCCCGACGTGCCGACGTAATCCTTGAAGCCTTCCAGCACGGGCACCAGCTTGTCGGCGTTAGTGGTGTTCGCCTGCTCGATCGCGTCCTTGAGCATCATGATCGCGTCGTAGGTCGCCGCGGTGTAGGTCGGCTCCTTGTGGAAGCGCGCCTCGAATTCCTTCACGAACGGAATCATCTTCGGCGTCGCCTCGACCATGCCATAGGTGTCGAGCGTGGAAACGTAGTTGCCCTTGCCCGCAGTTGCCTCCCAGAAGCCGTCCTTTTGCGCCTCGACGTTGATGCCGAAGGCAATCGCCTTCATCTTGCGCTCGCCCATCTGCCGGCCGAGCACGATGCCGACCGGCCCGGACACCGCGGTGAACACGATGTCGGCGCCGCTGCGGTCGATCGCCGAGAGCTCCGCGCTCACGTCCGTGGCCGTCGGCGACGGCTGCCACAGGCCGACAACCTCCATGTTCATCTTCGGCAGGTTGGCCTGCAGGGCACTGACGATGCCCTGCGTCCAGAGCACCTTCTCGGCGAGGATCGCGACCTTCGGCTTGTCCTTCTTCAGGTCCGTGCGGATCTGGCCGGCGATGCTGCCGAGCACCGCGAACAGCGTGCGCGCCAGGTCGGGCGCCTTGGTGGGCGTGACCCGGAACCAGTACTTGTAGCGCTCGTAATTCGCCTCGACGTTCTGGCCGAGCTTGGCGTCGGCCGCGCCGCAGCCGAGGAACAGCTTCTTGTAGTCCATCGCGACTTCCTGCATCGCGAGGACCGCCTCCGAGCGGAAGCCGCCGACGATGAAGTCGGCCTTGTCGCTGGTGATGACGCGCTCCATCGCGTTGGTCGCGTCCGATACCGACTGGATCTCGTTGGAGTCCGCGCGGATCAGCTCGACCTTCAGCTTCTTGCCGCCGACCGAGATGCCGCCCGCCTTGTTGATGTCGTCGCGCGCCAGCTCGGCGCCCATCCAGTGATTCTCGCCCTGCACGTAGGCCATCGGGCCGATGACCGCGATCTTGATCGTCCCCTGCGCCATTGCCGCCGGCGCAACCAGCGCCGCAGCGAGCGCGAAGATCATCCTGCGCAGCATGGAAGCCTCCTTTGGTTTACACTCGGGATTCTTGTAAGGCTCTGATGTTGCCGCAAAAATCCACCACCGTCTAGAATGAGCGCGGCCGAGCCGATGTATTGGGAGGAGTTCGTGGTCGGCGAGACCGCGGAGCTCGGCAGGCACACATTCAGCGCCGACGAGATCGTCGAGTTCGCGCGCAAGTACGATCCCCAGCCCTTCCACATCGACCCGGCGGCGGCTGCGGGCGGCTTCTTTGGCGGGCTGATCGCGAGCGGCTGGCACACCTGTGCCGTGGCGATGCGCGTCCTGTGCGATAGCTACATCAACCGCAGCGTCAGCCTCGGCTCGCCCGGCGTCGACAACATCCGCTGGCTCAGGCCGGTGCGTCCCGGCGACACCCTCACCTATCGGCGCGTGGTACTCGAATCGCGTGCCTCGGGGAGCCGCCCGAGCGCCGGCCTGGTCAGATCGCGCACCGAAGCGCTCAACCAGCACGGCGAGCTGGTGCTGTCGATGGAAGCCTGGGGCATGTTCGGCCGCCGCCCGCGCTGAGTCGATAAGCGCGCGCCACCCGCTCAGTGATAGCCCTCGTAGCCCGCCAGGCTGATCAGCAGTCGGGCAATGCCATAAGCGATCCAGATTCGTACGCGCAGCCACAGGCGCTGGCGCTTCCATTGCTGCGGCGGCAGCGCGCGCGCGCCGCTGCGCTGCGCGTCGGCGAGGCTCGCGCGCAGCTCCTGCGCGAAGCCTGCGTCGTCGACGAACACGTTCGCCTCGCGCGCAAGCATCAGGCTGAAGGGGTCGATGTTGGAGGAACCGACGCTCGCCACGCGGCGATCGAATACCGCCACCTTCGCATGCAGGAAGCTCAGATGGTACTCATGGATCTCGATGCCCGCCTCGAGCAGCGTTCCGTACAGCGCGCGCGACGCATAGTGCAGTAGCGCGTACTCGACGCGTCCCTGCAGCAGCAGCACCACCTTTACCCCGCGCCTCGCCGCGTCCGCGAGCGCGCGCCGGAACCGGCGCCCCGGGAAGAAGTAGGCGCAGGCGATCACGATTTCCTCGCGCGCGCCCGCGATCAAGGCTAGGTAGCCGTCCTCGATATCGCGCCGGTGGCGCAGGCTGTCGCGCACCGCCAGCGCCGCGCGCTGCCCGCTGGCGATCGAGGCCGGATTCGGAGGACCGGCGCGGGTGGCGAACCTGCGCAGCCCCGGCCACCGGCGACGGAAAGTCGCCCAGGAAACCTGCGCCCATTGGCGCGCCGCGGCCGCGCGCAGCTGCTCGGTGAGCGGCCCTTCGATGCGCACCGCGTAGTCGTAGCGCGGCGGTGTCTGCCCCGGCGTGTCGTAGTCGTCGATTACGTTGATGCCGCCGACGAAGCCGACTCGCCCGTCTATGCTGGCGAGCTTGCGGTGCATGCGCCGCAGGCGTGCGCGGCGCAGCCGCCAGGGACTGCGCTCGGGCCGGAATACGAGCACCTCCGCTCCCGCGCTCCTGAGCGCGGCTCCGAAGCGCGGCGCGAAATCGCGCGCACCGAAACCGTCCAGCAGCAGGCGCACGGCGACGCCGCGCGCTGCGGCGCGCGCGAGCGCGTCAGCCACCAGGCTGCCCGTCTCGTCGTCGGCGAAAATGTAGGTCTCGAGAAACAGCTCGCTGCGCGCCGCGTCGATCGCCTGCACGAGCGCGGGGAAGTACTCGACTCCGTTGCGCAGCAGCGTCAGCCGGTTGCCGCCGACGTACCGCATCGCGCTAGCGCCGCGTCGCGGCCTGCGCGGAGGCGCGCCGCAGATCGGCGCTCAGGGCGAGATGGTCGGAGAGCAGCGACCAGGGCACGCCGCGGTGCGCCTGCGAGGCAACGACGTCGAAGCCTCGCACGTAGATGCGGTCGAGCTTCAGCAGCGGCAGCAAACTCGGAAACGTGCGTGCCGCGCGGCCCGAGTGCGCCGTCGACACCTCCGTCATTCCGAGGCGCGACTCCAGGATCGACGTGGCGCGCTGGCGCCAGTCGTTGAAGTCGCCGGCGATGATGATCGGCATGCCGCGCCCGGCGATTTGTTCCAGCCGCTCCGCGATCGCGTCGAGCTGCTTGCGTCGGCCACGCTCGTGCAGCGAGAGATGGACGCAAACGCAGTGCACGTTGTTGCGCCAGCCCGGAATCGAGACCACGCAATGCAGCAGGCCACGGCGCTCGAAGCGGTGGTCTGAAACGTCCTCGTTGGCGGTCGACAGGATCGGAAAGCGCGACAGGATGGCGTTGCCGTGGTGGCCGTGATCGTAGACCGCATTGCGCCCGTAGGCATGCTGCCAGCCCTCCTCGGCGAGAAACTCGTACTGCGGCGTATGCGGCCAGCTCGCGAAGCGCAAGGCGTGGCGCTCGTTTAGGCCGAGCACCTCCTGCAGGAACACGAGGTCCGGCGCGAGCGCGCGCAGGCCCTCGCGCAGCTCGTGGATCACCATGCGGCGGTTGAACTGCGACAGGCCCTTGTGGATGTTGAGCGTCGCGACACGCAACTCGTGCATGGCGGGCGCCTCCGCCCGCACGCGGCGCGCGCGCTGTGGGCCCGGCGGCGCTGCCTTGGGGCGTTTCTGCATACGGCGAGGATTTTACGCCGCGCCCGCGCGCGCGCGCTGCGGCAGCATGGCGATCGCTTCGCGGTTGGACCACGAGGCGCATTTGTCGGCAGCTGCCTGCCATGACAGCCAGAGAAAGGCCAGGTGCTCGTGCGGGTCGAGGCGCACCGGCATGCGCCCCGGCACCTGCAGACTGAACACGTGCTCGGTGTTGTGCGTCGTGCCGGGAGGAAAGCGGTGGCGCCATTGCTCCCAGATGCGGAAGGTGTTGATCACGTTCCAGCGCAGCAGGCGCTCCTGAGGCGCTTCGATGCCGGTCTCCTCGCGCACTTCGCGCCGCGCGGCATCCTCGAGCGGCTCGTCGGGACGGTCGAGCGATCCGGTCACCGACTGCCAGAATTCCGGTCGCGCGGCGCGCTGCAGCAGCAGCACTTCGAGCGCCGGCGTGTGGATCACCACCAGTACCGAGACCGGGATCTTCCAGTTCACTGGTGGCGGGCGCGATACAAGTCGGGCAGCGAGAGCGTGTGCGCCGGGTCGACCAGCACTGCGAAGAACGGGCGCCCGCGCTCGCGCCAGTAGGCCGCGCTCGCTTCCAGCACATCGAGCAGCGTGCCGAAGTCGTCGAACCCTTTCACGCGCAGCGCCTCGAAACGCTCGATGAGCAGCACGTGGCGCGCCCCCTGTCGCCAGCTCAGGTCGGTCAGGCAGTCCTCGAGCGCGTCCCAGTTGCCGCCAAACCACTCGGGGAAGGCGAGCGCCTCGGCCAGCCGCGCGAGCAGCGCCGCCTTGTCCGCCACCTCCGGCAGGTCGATGCGCACCACGTCGAAGTCCGCGCCGCGCAGGACGTCGACCACGTCGTCAGCGCGCGGCGCGCGATAGACACCGGAGCGCGATGCATCCTGCAGGCGGGCCAGCAGCTTGCTCATGTCACTCTCTGATGCGCCTGAAGCTGCGGTAGTGGTCGCCGCTGTAGTACAGCTCGCCGTCGCGCCCGGCGACGATGCGCCGCGCGCCGCGGTCGCGTGCGCCCGGCGTGCGGACCGTGTACTCGCGATAGTAGCCGCGCGGCTGCGCGGGCAGCCGCGCCTCGCGGTTGCCGAACACCGCCCCGTCGCGAGCGTAGGGATACGGCCCCCCGCTGTGGATCAGGTCGACCGTGAGCCGCGCCTCCGGCGGCAGCTCGGTAATGCCGATCTCGCCGAGCGGCTGGAACGCCGCCGCGCCCGTCGCCACGACAAGCGCAACGAGTGCCGCCAGCAGCCGCGTCACGCCTTGGGCCGCTCCCGGAGCCGCAAGCCGAGCTCGCGCAGCTGCTTGTCGTCGACCGGGCTCGGCGCCTTGGTGAGCAGGCACTGCGCGCGCTGCGTCTTCGGAAACGCGATCACGTCGCGGATCGACTCGGTGCCTGCCATCATGGCGACCAGGCGGTCCAGGCCGAACGCGATGCCCCCGTGCGGCGGTGCGCCGAATTGGAGGTTCTCGAGCAGGAAGCCGAACTTGGCCTGCGCCTCCTCGCTCGAGATGCCGAGCGCCTGGAACACCTTTGCCTGCACCTCGGCGCGGTGGATGCGCACCGAGCCGCCGCCGATTTCGGAGCCGTTCAGGACCATGTCGTAGCCCTTGGAAAGCGCACGGCCGGGATCGCTCGCGAGCAGGTCCTCGTGGCCATCCTTCGGCGAGGTGAAGGGGTGGTGCATCGCCGCCCAGCGCTTCTCCTCATCGTTCCACTCGAACATCGGGAAATCGACCACCCACAGCGGGCGCCAGCCCGCAGCGGCGTAGCCCTTGTCGTGGCCGAGTCTGACGCGGAGCGCGCCGAGCGCGTCGTTTACCACCTTGGCGCGGTCGGCACCGAAGAAGATGAGGTCGCCGTTCTCGGCGCCGGTGCGCTCGAGGATGCGCTCCAGCACCTCGGGCGGCAGGAACTTGACGATCGGCGACTGCAGCCCGTCGGGCAGCCGCGCGCGATCGTTCACCTTGATGTAGGCGAGGCCTTTCGCGCCGTAAATGGCGACGAAGGCCGTGTAGTCGTCTATCTCCTTGCGCGAGAGGTCCGCCTTCGGGACTCTGAGCGCGGCGACGCGTCCGCCGGGCATGTCGGCGGCGGCGCGGAACACCTTGAACTCGACCGTCTTCATCAAATCGGTCAGCTCGGTGAGCTCGAGCGCGACGCGCAGGTCGGGCTTGTCCGAGCCGTAGCGCGACATCGCCTCCGCATAGGTCATGCGCGGAAACGGCGCTGGAAGCTCGACGCCGAGCACTTCCTTGAACACCGTGCGCACCAGTCCCTCGTTGATGTCCTGGATGGCGCGCTCGTCGAGGAAGGAGGTTTCGATGTCGATCTGCGTGAACTCGGGCTGCCGGTCGGCCCGCAGGTCCTCGTCGCGGAAGCACTTCACGATCTGGTAGTAGCGGTCGAAGCCGGCGACCATCAGGAGTTGCTTGAACAATTGCGGTGACTGCGGCAGCGCGAAGAATTCTCCCGGGTGCACGCGCGAGGGCACCAGGTAATCGCGCGCGCCCTCGGGCGTCGA
>DASPRB010000253.1:0-18570 GCA_035624675.1 Burkholderiales bacterium | reverse complement strand
CGCGCGAGCGAGCCCCAGCCGAGCTGCGTGTAGATGCGCATGTGCGGTCCGCGCGGCCGCATGCGCGCGGGCAGCGGCATGTGCTCGTAGTAGGCGCGGTAAGCCGCGGCGCGCCGCGCGAGAAACCGGCCCCGCGGCATGCCGTCCTCGGGGCGGTCGGCGGCGTAATCGTTGTCGACCTCGTGATCGTCCCAGGTGGCGAGCCACGGGCAGGCCGCATGCGCGGCCTGCAGGTCCGGGTCGCTCTTGTAGCAGGCGTAGCGCATGCGGTACTCGTCGAGCGTATAGGGCTCGCCGGGATCCTGGGCGCGCACGTGCTCGCGTCCCCAGGAGGACTCGTAGATGTAGTCGCCCAGGAACACGATCAGCTCGGGGTCGTCCGCGGCCGCGTGGCGCCAGGCGCCGTAGTAGCCCTGCTCGTACTGCTGGCAGGAAGCGAAGGCAAAGCGCAGCCGCCCGACCTGTGCGCCGGGGCTCGGCGCGGTGCGCGTACGGCCGATAGGACTCACGGCGTCGCCCGCGATGAAGCGGTACCAGTAGGGGCGCGCGGGGGCGAGCCCGCGCACCTCGACGTGTACGGAATGCGCCCACTCCGGCGCGGCGATCTCCACGCCCGAGGCGACGATGCGGCTCATCGCGTCGTCCTCGGCGACTTCCCAGCGAACGCGGATCGGCGCGGGATCGAGCTCGCCCAGCAGCCGCGTCCAGAGCACCGCGCCGCCGGGACCCGGGTAGCCGCTGGCGACGCCGAGGCGGAACGGATCGGCCGCGAAGCGCGCGGCGCCGAGCGCGCGCAGCGGCAGCCCCGAGGCGAGCGCGAGCCCCGCGGCCGATTGCAGGAAGCGCCGCCGTGCGCTCACTTGCGCAGGTCCGAGAAGTACTCGTGTGCGGCGGTGTTCACCAGGCTGCGGCGCAGCTCGACCGGCGCATCGTGGTAGGTGTAGGCGACGCGGTTGATCTCCAGCAGCGGCGCGCCCTTCTTCACCCCGAGCAGCTTCGCCGCGACAGCGTCGGCGACGGTGGCGCGCAGGCGCTCGCTGGTGCGCAGCACGTGCACGCCGTAGCGCGTCTGGTACAGGTGATAGATGGTGTTGTCGCGCGCAGTGAGGATCTTCTCCGTGAGGTCGGAAAACAGGCGCTGCGGCAGCACCAGTTGGTCGAGGATCACCGGCGCCCCGCCGAGCGAAAGCAGATTGCGGATGCGCAGCACCGGGTCGCCGGCGGCGACGACGAGCTTCGCGGCCTCGGTCGGATCGGCGCGCGAACGGCGGAAGGCGAGCGTCTGCGTGCGCGGATACTGCTTGTCGCCCTCGTGCGGCACGATGTGGAAGAAGTGGAACATCAGGCGCGTGGCGCCGTGCGATGCGATGAAGGTGCCGCGCCCCTGCCGGCGCACGACCGCGCCTTCGGCGACCAGCTCGTCGATCGCCTTCCTGAGCGTGCCGATCGACACGCCGAAGCGCTGCGCGAGCTGCGTCTCCGAGGGCAGCGCTTCGCCCGCCTTCCACTCGCCCTGCGCGAGACTGTGCGTGAGCAGCCGCTTCACCTCCTTGTAGAGCGGCGCTGCGACCCCCCGATCGAGGACCTGGTTCATGGCGCGCCGAGTGTAGCACTGAGGTCATACAACTCATATAGTTGACTGCAGGCGCGGGCGAACCTAGACTGCACGCCTTCCCCAAGCGGAGCGGACGATGATTCATTTCGTGGTGCACGAGCAGGGCGACGGCGTCGGCGTCGTGGTCGTCGAAGGCGTGAAGGCCGGGCAGCAGCTGACCGGCTGGATCATGGAGGACGACAAGGACGTCAAGGTGCTCGCCAAGACCGACATCCCGATCGGCCACAAGGTGGCGCTCAGGGACTACAAGCCCGGCGACACGGTGATCAAGTACGGCGTCGACATCGGAAAGGTGGTCGCGCCGATCAAGCAGGGCGAGCACGCCCACGTTCACAACATCAAGACCAAGCGCTGGTAAATGAGGGTGGTGACAATGGATCTCTCGAAGGCGAGTTTCTGGGGCTACCGGCGCGAGAACGGGCGCGTCGGCGCGCGCAACCACGTCATCGTCCTGCCGGTGGACGACATCTCCAATGCGGCCGCCGAAGCGGTGGCCAACAACATCAAGGGCACGCTGGCGCTGCCGCATCCGTACGGGCGGCTGCAGTTCGGCGCCGACCTCGACCTGCACTTCAGGACGCTCATCGGCACCGGCTCGAACCCGAACGTGGCCGCGGTGGTGGTGATCGGCATCGAGGAAGGCTGGACGCAGAAGGTGGTGGACGGCGTCAAGAAGACCGGAAAGCCGGTGGCCGGCTTCGGCATCGAGCTGCACGGCGACCACGACACCATCATGCGGGCGTCGAAGGCGGCCAAGGAGTTCGTGCAGTGGGCGGGCGAGCTGCGCCGCGAGGAACGGCCGCTCAAGGAGCTGTGGGTGTCGACCAAGTGCGGCGAGTCGGACACCACCTCGGGTTGCGGCGCCAACCCCACGGTGGGCAACGCCTTCGACAAGCTCTATCCGCACGGCGTGACGCTGTGCTTCGGCGAGACCACCGAGCTGACCGGCGGCGAGCATCTGGTGGCTGCGCGCTGCCGCACCGACGAGGTGAGGAAGAAATTCCAGTTCATGTTCGACCGCTACCAGGACGTGATCAACCGCCACAAGACGAGCGACCTGTCGGACTCGCAGCCGACCAAGGGCAACATCGCGGGCGGCCTGACGACGATCGAGGAAAAGGCGCTCGGCAACATACAGAAAATCGGGCGCAAGTGCCTGGTCGACGGCGTGCTCGACAAGGCCGAGGAGCCGACGGGTCCGGGACTGTGGTTCATGGACTCTTCGTCCGCCGCGGCCGAGATGGTCACGCTGTGCGCGGCTGCCGGCTTCGCGGTGCACCTCTTCCCCACCGGACAAGGCAACGTGATCGGCAACCCGATCCTGCCGGTGATCAAGCTGTGCGCGAACCCGCGCACCGTGCGCACCATGAGCGAGCACATCGACGTCGACGTGTCCGGCCTGCTGAGGAAGGAGCTGACGCCCGACCAGGCGGGCGACAAGCTGCTCGAGTCCATGTTCCGCACCGCCAACGGCCGGCTCACCGCGGCCGAGGCGCTCGGCCATCGCGAGTTCGTGCTCACCCGGCTTTACGAGAGCGCGTGAGCGTGCTGCGGGTCCGGGTCTGGCGCGGCAGCGCCGAGGGCGCCTTCCAGGCGTTCGAGGTGCCGCGGCACGCGAGCCAGACCGTGCTCGACGTGGTCACGCACATCCAGCGCGTGCTGGAGCCGACGCTCGCCTACCGCTTCGCCTGCCGCGTCGGCATGTGCGGCTCCTGTGCGATGACGGTGAACGGCGTGGCGCGCTGGACCTGCCGCACGCACGTCGACAAGGTTGCGCGCGGCGGTGCGCTCGAAATCGCGCCGCTTGCCAACCTGCCGGTGATCCGCGACCTGGTGACCGACATGCGCGAGTTCTTCGACAAGTGGGCGCGCGCGAAGGGACAGTTCAGCGGCGCGCGCTCGCGCGCGGACGATTTCGCGCGCGTCGCGCCGCAGTCGCCCGCGCGCCAGGACGTCGACGCGGCGATCGAGTGCATTGGCTGCGGCGTGTGCTACAGCTCCTGCGACGTGGTGGCCTGGAACCCGGATTATCTCGGGCCCGCGGCGCTCAACCGCGCCTGGACGCTCGAGCGCGACGAGCGCGACGCGGCGCGCGTCGAGCGCCTGCGCGCGGTCGCCGGCGACGCGGGCTGCCACGCCTGCCACACGCACATGAGCTGCAGCGAGCGCTGCCCACAGCGCATTTCGCCGACTGCGGGGATCGCGGGCCTCAAGCGCGCTGCTACCGCGGCGGCGCTGAAGGGCGAGCTGTGAGCGTGCGCGGCGAGGCCTTGCTGTGGGCGGCGCAGCGCGCGAGCGCCGCCCTGCTCGCGCTATGCGTCGCGGTGCACCTCGCGACGATGATCTACGCGGTGCACGCGGGCCTCGGCGCGGCCGAGATCCTGCACCGCACGCGCGGCAACGCCCTGTGGCTCGGCTTCTACGCGCTGTTCCTGCTCGCCGTCGCGGTGCACGTGCCGATCGGCCTGCGTGCAGTGCTCGGCGAGTGGCTCGGCTGGCGCGGGCGCTCGCGCGACGCGGCGCTCGCCGCCTTCGCGCTCGCGCTCGCCTGGCTCGGCGCGCGCGCGATCCTGGGGGTATTCCTGTGAAAGCCGCCTTGCGCGCGCGCAATCATCCGGCCTACTGGGCGTTCGTCGTGCACCGGGTCTCGGGGATCCTGCTCGCGCTCTACCTGCCGGCGCATTTCTGGGCGCTGGGCCTGGCGCTGCACCAGGCGGCGCGGCTGGACGCCTTCCTGCGCTGGACCGACCAGCCGCTGGTGCGCTTCGGCGAGTGGGGCCTGGTGCTGCTGCTCGCCGTCCACCTCGGCGGCGGGCTGCGCCTGCTGGCGCTCGAATTCCTGCCCTGGCGCGACTGGCAGAAGAGCCTGGCCGCGGCGGCCGCGGCGCTCGCGCTCGTCGTCGGCCTCGCCTTCGCGCTTGCACTGTGAGCGCGGCTAGAATGCCGTCATGAGAGTTGATCCGGGGCAGATCGAGGAAGCGGCCAAGGAGCTCTACGTCCGGGCGCTCAAGCTGCTGCCGCCCGACATCAAGCGGGGCTTCGACATGCTCGTACGCGGCGAGACGAACGCCACGGCGCAGAGCGTGCTCGGCACCATGGTCACCAACATCCGGGTGGCCGAGGACAGCGACAATCTGCTGTGCCAGGACACCGGCATTCCGATCTACAACGTGTCGATCGGCCGCGGCGTCGAGCTGGACGGCGCGCGCCTGAAGGCGGCGATCCGCAAGGGCTGCGAGCGCGCCACGCGCGAGTATCCGCTGCGCTCGTCGGTCGTGCACCCGGTGACGCGCAAGAACGAGCACACCTCCTGCGGGCGCGGTATCCCCGTGATCAACATCGACTTCAGCGAGGAGCCCGAGACGCTCGCAATCGAGATGGTGCCCAAGGGCTCCGGTTCGGAGAACAACTCGTTCCTGCGCATGGCGATTCCTGCCGAGGGCATCGACGCGATCAAGACCTTCGTCGTCGACTGCGTGCTCGCCGCGGGCGGCAAAACCTGCCCGCCGACCATCGTCGGCGTGGGCGTCGGCGGCACCTCAGATCTGTGCCTGCACCTCGCCAAGGTGGCGGCCACGCGGGCGCTCGGCACGGCGTGCACGGACGAGGAGGGCGCGCGGCTCGAGGCCGAGCTGACGCGCGCGGTGAACCGGCTCGGCGTCGGGCCGCAGGGGCTGGGCGGCGACGCGACGGCCTTCGCGGTGCACGTCGAGACCGCGGCCACGCACATCACGATGAATCCGGTCGCGGTCAACATGCAATGCCATTCCGCGCGCCGTGCGCGCGCAACATTCCGTCCTGGGGGGGTCGAATATGGCTACTAGACTGCGCGCCGCGCTGCTCGTCTTGCTTGCAACCTGCGCCATTCCATCGCTCGCGGCCGATGTGGCGGGCGTCACGCTCGCGCCGAGCGTCCAGGTATCCGGTACGACGCTGATGCTGAACGGCGCCGGCCTGCGCAAGCGCCTCTTCTTCAAGGTCTACGTCGCGGGCCTGTACGTGGCGCGCACCAGCGCGCAGGCGTTGGAGCTGATCTCCGAGCCGGGACCCAAGCGCGTGGCGATCCACATGCTGCGCGACGTGGGAGCCGACACTTTCACCGGCGCGCTGCGCGAGGGCATTGAGAAGAATCACAGTGCGGCCGAGACGGCGGCGCTCGAGCCGCGCGTCGAGGCGCTCGCGGCCGTCATGAAGGATGTCGGCGAGACGAAGGACGGCATGAACATCTCGCTCGACTGGATACCCGGCAGCGGCACGGTGATCGTCGTCGACGGCACCGCGCGCGGCAAGCCGATCGCCGGCGAGGATTTCTACCAGGCGCTGTTGCGCATCTGGATCGGCGAGCACCCGGCGCAGGACGACCTGAAGAAGGCGCTGCTCGGCGAGAAGGGTTGACGTGGCGCACTACGAGTTCGACATGCCGATCGGCGAGCGCGAAACGCGCGCGCTGCGCGTGAACGACACGGTCACGCTGAACGGCACCTTGTTCGGCATCCGCGACGCGACGCAGATCCACATGTTCGACCGAGGCCGCAGGACGCGCTTCGATCTCGCGGGACACGCCGTGATCCACACCGCGCCGAACGTCAAGCGCGTGGCGAAGAGCGCGGCGCATCCGGCCGGCTACGCCCCGGTGTGCATCGGCACCACGACCAGCGACCGCATGGAGCGCTTCACGCGGCCGCTCATCGAGCAGTACGGGGTGCGCCTCATCATCGGCAAGGGCGGGCTGCGCGAAGGCTCGCTCGCGGCGTTCCGCGAGCTGGGCGGCGCTTACCTCGCCATCATCGGCGGCACCGCCGCGCTCGAGACCACCTGGATCGAGGCGATCGAGGACGTGGACCTGGACGACCTCAATCCGGAGTCGCTGTGGAAGTTCCGCGTCAAGGGCTTCGGCCCGCTGCTCGTAGCGATGGACGGCCACGGGGAGAGCCTCTACACGGCGGTCGGCCAGGCCGCGCAGGCGCGCCGCGCTGCGGTGCTGGCGAGCCTCGGCGTCAAGGCGTGAAGGAGCTCGCCACAGACGTCCTGATCCTCGGCTCGGGCGGCGCGGGCCTGTTCGCGGCACTGCACGCGCACAAGGCGGCGCCCGGGCTCTCGATCACGGTCGCGGTGAAGGGTCTGCTCGGCAAGTGCGGCTGCACGCGCATGGTGCAGGGCGGCTACAACGTCGCGCTCGCGGCGGGCGACTCGGTCGAGCGGCACTTCATGGACACGATCGAGGGCGGAAAGTGGCTGCCGGACCAGGATCTCGCCTGGAAGCTGGTGTCGATCGCGGTGGAGCGCATCCGCGAGCTCGAGAACGAGCTCGGCTGCTTTTTCGACCGTAATCCCGATGGCACCGTGCACCAGAAGGCCTTCGCCGGGCAGAGCTTCGATCGCACCGTGCACAAGGGCGATCTCACCGGCATCGAGATCATCAACCGGCTCGCCGAGCAGGTCTGGGCGCGCGACATCAAACGCCTGGAGGAGCATCGCGCGGTTGAACTGATAAAAGCGAAGAATGAAGAGGCAATTTCCGGAGTTCTCTTCATCGACATGCGCACGGGCGACTACGTGTTCGTGCGCGCCAAGGCGGTGCTGCTCGCCACCGGCGGCGGCCCAACGATGTACAGGTACCACACGCCCTCGGGCGACAAGAGCTGCGACGGGCTGGCGATGGCGCTGCGCGCCGGCCTGCCGCTGCGCGACATGGAGATGGTGCAGTTCCATCCCACCGGCCTGCTCGCCGGTGCGCACACCCGGATGACCGGCACCGTGCTCGAAGAGGGGCTGCGCGGCGCGGGCGGCTACCTGCTGAACGGCGCGCGCGAGCGCTTCATGCGGAACTACGATCCGAAGCTCGAGCGCGCCACGCGCGACATCGTCTCGCGCGCGATCTTCAGCGAGATGCGCGCGGGACGTGTGACGCCGAACGGCGGGGTGTACGTGTCGATGGCGCACCTGGGGCCCGAGAAGGTGCGCAAGGCGTTCAAGGGCATGGTCGAGCGCTGCGCGGACTGCGGCTTCGACCTCGCCGGCGGGCTGGTCGAGGTGGTGCCCACGGCGCACTACATGATGGGCGGAGTCGAGTTCGGGCTCGATTGCGCGACCGCGCTCCCGGGTCTGTTCGTGGCGGGTGAGGATTCCGGCGGGGTGCACGGCGCGAACCGCCTGGGCGGCAACGGCGTGGCGAATTCCACGGTATTCGGCGGCGTCGCGGGCGACGCGATCGCCGGCTGGGTGGCCGCGCACGGCGGGTTGCGCGAACCCGATCGCGCCCGGATCGATGCGGCGCTGGCGCGCTGCGAGCAGCCGTTCGCCGCGCGCAGCGCGGGGCACGGCGGGCTCGAGGCGGTGCGCGAAGCGCTCTACGATCTGATGTGGGAAAAGGTCGGCATCCTGCGCGACGCCGCGGGGCTGCGCGCAGCGCTCTCGGGCCTGGACGCGATCGAAACGGAACTCGACGCGAGCGGTCTGGCCGACGACAATCGCGCCTTCAATCTTTCCTGGCACGACTGGATGAACCTGAAGAGCCTGGTCGAAGTCAGCCGCGTGATCGTGCGCGCGGCGGCGGCGCGCGAAGACTCGCGCGGCGCGCACTACCGCGAAGACTTTCCCGAGACCGGAGCGCTCGAAGGATCCGCCTTCACCCGGGCGAGGCTTGCGGACGGGCGAATCGACATCACGATGCAGCCCGTTGCGTTTACGCGCGTGCGGCCGGGCGAGACCCTGCTCGCGGCGGCGTAGCGGTGGCGCCGACCATGGACTGGCCGCTCGAGATCCACCGCCTGCTTACGGCGGCCGGAATCGGCATCGTCGGCTACGTGCCCGACGCCGGCCACAAGCGGCTGATCGAGCTGTGCCATGCCGAGCGCTCGATGCGCGCGGTGCCCCTCACGACCGAGGAGGAGGGAATCGGGCTCGCAACGGGCGCGTGGCTCGCCGGCGAGCGCTGCGCGCTGCTGATGCAATCGAGCGGCGTGGGCAACATCGTCAACGCGCTCGGAACGGTCAAGGAGTGCCGCATCCCGCTGCCGATGCTGGTGACGATGCGCGGCGAGTACGGCGAGTTCAACCCCTGGCAGGTGCCGATGGGGCAGGCCACCGCGGCGGTGCTCGAGGCGATGGGCGTCGTCGTGCAACCGGTGCGCGAAGCGGCCGACGTGCCCGCGGCAGTCGACGCGGCGCTGCGCCTCGCTTACAGCAGCTACGTCGCTGTGGCGGTGCTGATCTCGCAGCGCGTGATCGGCATCAAGAGCTTTCAGGAGCAGGCCGCTCGATGAGCGCGACCCTGAAAAGGCGCGACGTGGTCGCGCAGCTGCTGGAAGGGCGCGGCGAGCTGCTGGTGGTGGCAGGGCTGGGCTCGACCGCCTGGGATTGCACCGCCGCCGGGGACCATCCGCTTACCTTTCCGTTGTGGGGCGCGATGGGCCAGGCCGCGATGATGGGGCTCGGCCTCGCGCTCGCGCAGCCCAAGCGCCGCGTGCTGGTAATCACCGGCGACGGCGAAATGCTGATGGGCATCGGCTCGCTCGCGACCATCGGCGTGCAGCGGCCGGCCAACCTGAGCGTGGTGGTGATCGACAACGAGCGCTACGGCGAGACCGGCATGCAGGCGACGCACACCGCTTCCGGAGTCGACCTTGCGGCGATCGCGCGCGCCTGCGGCATCGCCAGCGCGAGCACGCTCACCGGCGCCGGCGAGATCGCGGCATTGCGCGCCGCGGTGCACGGCGCGCCGGGACCGAACTTCGCCAGCGTCAAAGTCATGGCGGAGAAGATCCCGATCGTGCTGCCGCCGCGCGACGGCGGCCTGCTCAAGGCGCGCTTTCGCCGCGCCTTGCTCGGCGCGGCGGCCGACACCCAGTAGCCGCTAGCCGAGCTGCTTGCGGAAGAATTCGAGCGTTCTGCTGCGCGCGAGCTTCGCGCTCGCGGCATCGTACGAGCCGCGCTGATCGCAGTTGAAGCCGTGCGGTGCCGGGTAGAGGTGCACGGTCACCGACGGATGCGCCGCGGCGAGCTTCTTCACCCCTTCGACCGGAATGTGCTCGTCCTTTTCGCCGTAGTGCGCCATCACCGCGCATTTCGGCTTTTCGGCGATTGCCTGGTCCGTCGTCGTTCCGCCACCGTAGTAGGGCACCGCGCAGGCGAGCCCGGGCAGGCGCGCGGCCGCCATCCACGCCACGTACCCACCCCAGCAGTAGCCGACGATGCCCACCTTGCCGGCGCTCGCTGCTGCCTTGATGGCCGCCTGGGCGTCCTTGAGCGCCATGTCGATGGTCACCTTCTCCCGGACCGCGCGCCCCTTGGCGATGTCATCGGGCGTATAGCCGACCTCGAAGCTGCGCTCGACCCGGTCGAAGAGCGCCGGCGCGATGGCGAGGTAGCCGTCGGCCGCGTAGCCGTCGGCCACCGAGCGGATGTGGCTGTTGACGCCGAAGATCTCCTGGATTACCACGACGGCGCCGCGCGGCTTGCCTGCCGGATCGGCGCGGTAGGCCGAGAGCTCGTGGCCGTCGGCGGCGGTCAGTTCGATCGTCTTTCCCATCTCCTCCTCCCGTAGCGTGTTGGCCGGCCATTCTAGCGGCTGCCGGTAGAATCGCGCCCATGAAAAAGACGCCTGACGAATTGCTTGCGCTCGCGTGCGCGGCGCTCGAGCGCGCCGGCGCGCGCGCCGAGATGGCCGAAGCCGCCGCGCGCCACCTGGTGCAGGCCGAGGAGCAGGGGCTGCCGACGCACGGCATGTCGCGCGTGCCCTTTTATTGCGCGATGCTGAAGAACGGCCGCGCCGACGGCGCCGCGCGGCCGGTGCTCGCCGCCGAGCGCGCGGCCGTATGCCTGATCGACAATCGCGACGCACTGCCGTACGAATCCTGTGCCTGGGCGATCGCGGAGGCGACCGACCGCGCGCGGCGTAACGGCATCGGTTTCGCCGGCATCACCCACAGCGGCCACGTCGGTGTGCTCGGCATCCACCTGCTCGCGGTGGCGCAGGCCGGCATGGTGGGTCTCGCCTTCACCAATTCGCCGGCGGCGATTCCGGCCTGGGGCGGGCGCAAGGCGCTGTTCGGGACCGATCCGGTGGCCGCGGTGTTCCCCCGCGCCGGCGCCAACCCGCTGGTCATCGACCTGGCGCTGACCACCGTGATTCGCGGCCGCATCATGCTCGCGGCGCAAAAGGGCGAGCGCATCCCCGAGGGCTGGGCGCTCGACCGCGACGGCAGGCCGACCACCGATCCGAAGGAAGCGATCGAGCACGGCAGCATGTTCCCGATCGGCGGCGTCAAGGGCGCGATGCTCGCGCTCGCCTTCGAGCTGATCTGCACCTCGCTCACCGGTGCCGCGATCGGCCCGGAGGCGGACTCCTTCTTCGCCGAGCAGGGCAACCGGCCGCGCATCGGGCAGGCGTTCCTGGCGATCGATCCCGGCGCGCTCGCCGGCCGCGAGCGTTATCTCGAACGCGTCGAGACGGTGGTCGCCGCGATGCTTGCCGATCCCGAGGTACGGCTGCCCGGCGCGCGGCGCTTTACCGCCACACTCCGCGCGCGCGCCGAGGGGATCGAGGTGCCGGACGCGCTGCTGGCGAGAATCGCGCGACTCGCGCAGGCCTGAGGCGGCGCGCGTGTCGGAAGCCCCCGATGCCGCACTGCTCGACGCGTTCTGCGACGCGCTGTGGCTCGAGGACGGGCTTGCGCGCAACACGATCGCCGCGTACCGGCGCGATCTCACGCAGCTCGCGCGCTGGCTCGCGCGCCGGCGCGTGGAGCTGACGGCGGCCGGCGAAGCGGACCTGCACGCCTATTTCGCTGCGCGCCACCAGGGCGGCGTGCAGCATCGCGCCTCGTCGGATGCGCGCCTGCTCTCCAGCCTCAAGCGCTTCTACGCGTACTGCCTGCGCGAGCGCCGCGTACGCGCCGATCCGACCCTGCGGCTCGAAGCGCCCAAGCGCGCGCCGCGCTTTCCGAAGACCTTGTCCGAGGCGGACGTCGAGGCGCTGCTCGCGGCCCCCGACACCGCCACGCCCCTCGGGATGCGCGACCGCGCGATGCTCGAGGTGCTGTACGCCTGCGGCCTGCGGGTCTCGGAGCTCGTGTCGCTCAGGACCTTCGAGGTCAATCTCGGCGCGGGGGTGCTGCGCGTGCTTGGCAAGGGCTCCAAGGAGCGGCTGGTGCCGCTCGGCGAGGAAGCCGTGCACTGGCTCGAGGAATACCTGCGCGAGTCGCGCCCCAGGCTCGTCAGGCGCGCGGCGAGCGACGTGCTGTTCGTCAGCGAGCGCGGCAGCGGCATGACGCGCCAGGCGTTCTGGCACAACTTGAAGCGCCACGGAGCGCGTGCGATTCCCGGCAAGAGCCTCTCGCCGCATGTGCTGCGCCACGCGTTCGCCACGCATCTCATCAACCACGGCGCCGACCTGCGCGTGGTTCAGATGCTGCTCGGCCACGCGGACATCTCGACCACGCAGATCTACACACACGTCGCGCGCGAGCGCCTCAAGCAGCTGCACGCCAAGCATCACCCGCGCGGATGAAGCGGCCGAGCCACAGCGAGACGCCGGCCACCCAGGTCCTCAGGAAGCTCGGTATCGGCTACAGCGAGCACTACTACGAATACGTCGAGCGCGGCGGCGCGGAGCGCGGCGCCGACGAGCTCGGCGTGCCGCCCGAGCAGGTCGTCAAGACGCTCGTCATGGAGGACGAGCACGCCAGGCCGCTGGTGGTGCTGATGCACGGCGATCGCAAGGTCTCGACGAAGAACCTGGCGCGCCAGGCCGGCCGCAAGCGCATCGAGCCGTGCCGGCCGGAAGTCGCGCAGCGCCACTCGGGCTACCAGGTCGGCGGCACTTCCCCCTTCGGGCTGCGCAAGCCGATGCCGATCTACATGGAACGCAGCATCCGCGATCTGCCGCGCGTCTACATAAACGGCGGGCGGCGAGGATTCCTCGTCGGGCTGGCGCCCGCGGACATCGAGCGCGCGCTCGCGCCGCAGCTCGTCGATGCGGCGCTCGAGGACTAGCCCTTGCGCCGCTCGATCGCGACGCCGACGAATTTCGCGTTGCCGAGCACGCCGATCTTGGCGGCGCTCACCTTGACCCAGGGCGCGCCGAAATCGTCGAGGATCAGGTGCGCGACGCGCTCGGCGAAGGTCTCTACCAGCCGGAAGTGGCCGCTTGCCGCGATCTGGCCGATGCCGAGCGCGACCTGCTCGTAGTCGATGGTATCGGACACTTTGTCGCTCGCGAACACGGCGGTGCCCGGCAGTCCGATCTCGAGGTCGAGCGACACGGTCTGCGGTACGTGCCGCTCCCGCTTGTGGATGCCGATCAGCACGCCGTAGCGCAGATCGCGGATGAGGATGCAGTCCATGGGGCCGGTCGATTATAGGGGCCGCGAGGGTAGAATGCCCGGCCGATGCAGATCGTCCTGACTGTCGTCCTCGCGTACCTGCTGGGCTCGGTGTCGTTCGCCATTCTGGTGAGCCGAGTGCTTGCGCTGCCCGACCCGCGCGGCTACGGCTCGGGCAATCCCGGCGCGACCAACGTGCTGCGCAGCGGCAGCAAGCTTGCGGCCGCCCTGACGCTCGTCGGCGACGCCGGCAAGGGTTGGCTCGCGGTCTGGCTCGCGGCGCTGGCGAGCGGGACGCCCGCGACCGAGGGCTACGCCGCGCCGCTCGCGGGCCTGGCGGTGTTCTGCGGACACCTGTTCCCGGTGTTTCACCGCTTTCGCGGCGGCAAGGGCGTGGCCACCGCCGCCGGCGTGCTCGTGGGCCTGAACGGCTGGCTCGGGCTCGCGACCATCGCCACCTGGGTGATCGTGGTGGTGTTCTTCCGCATCTCGTCGCTCGCAGCGCTGGCGGCGGCGCTGTTCGCGCCTCTCTACGCCTGGTGGATGTTTGGGTTCAAGTTTCGCCCGCTGCTTGCCGTGATCGTCGCCATCGCGGTTTTGCTCATGTGGCGCCACCGCGCGAACATCGCGCGCCTGGCGTCCGGCGAAGAGCCGCGCATCGGCGCCAAGCGAAATGCCGCACCGCCCGCCTAGGAGATCTTCTCCAGCGCCCAGCGCGGGTGCACGGTGAAGCCGGTGCGCGCGGGCTGCGGCGCGCGCCCCTCCAGGCGCAGCGCCGCCGCGAGCGCGATCATGGCGCCGTTGTCGGTGCACAGTTCCGGCTCCGGATAGAAGACGTCGAAGCCGCAGCGCGCGCCTTCGGCGTCCAGCGCGGCGCGCAGGGGCCGGTTGGCGCCCACACCGCCCGCTACGACCAGCCGCGTGAGCCCGGTCGTCTCCATCGCCAGCGCGCACTTCGCGACCAGCACCTCGACGATCGCGTCCTGGAAGGCGCGCGCGACATCGGCGAAGAACTGCTCGTTCGGCTCCGCGCCGCGCACGAGCAGGAGCACCGCGGTCTTCAGGCCCGAGAAGCTGAATTCCAGGTCACCGCTCGCGATCATCGGGCGCGGCAGTCGGTAGCGTCCCGGCGTGCCGGACTCCGCGAGAGCCGAGACCGCCGGGCCGCCGGGATAGCCCAGGCCGAGCAGCTTGGCGGTCTTGTCGAAGGCCTCGCCGGCGGCGTCGTCCTGGGTCTCGCCGAGCAGCGCATAGCGCCCGACGCCGTCGACGCGCATCAGCTGCGTGTGCCCGCCCGAGACGAGCAAGGCGACGAACGGGAACTGGGGCGGCCGGGAGGAGAGCAGCGGCGAGAGCAGATGCCCCTCCAGGTGGTGAATGCCGATTGCCGGCACGCCGAGCGCGAACGCGAGCGCATGCGCGAACGACGCACCGACGAGCAGCGCGCCGGCCAGGCCCGGGCCCTCGGTGTAGGCCACGGCTGCGAGCTCTTGCGCACTGCAATGGCCTTGGGCGAGCACCTGCCGGGCGAGCGGCACTAGCCGCCGGATGTGGTCGCGCGAGGCGAGCTCGGGCACCACGCCGCCGTAGGCTTCGTGCATCGCGACCTGGGAATGCACGGCGTGCGCCCGCAGGCCGCGTCGCGGGCCGCAGCCGGTGTCGTACAGGGCGACGCCGGTTTCGTCGCAGGAGGTCTCGAGCCCTAGGATCAGCATGCCGGGGATTTTAAGGGGCTGGCGGCCATCGCCCGGAAACGGCTATAATCCGCCCCTTTCCGCAATTCGTGGTCGAGGACTGGATGCCGACTGTTCGCGTCAAGGAGAACGAGCCCTTCGAAGTGGCGATGCGCCGCTTCAAGCGCACCGTGGAGAAGACGGGGCTCCTCACCGAGCTGCGCGCGCGCGAGTTCTACGAGAAGCCGACCGCCGAGCGCAAGCGCAAGCTCGCCGCGGCGGTCAAGCGCCTGCACAAGCGGCTGCGCAGCCAGATGCTGCCGCAGAAGCTGTACTAGAGCGGCGCCGGCGATTGCTCGTCATGCGCCCCGATGCGGAGCATCGGGGCGTTTGCATTTCTGAGGCACCGTGTCGCTAAAGGACCGAATCGGCGAGGACATGAAAGCGGCGCTGCGCGCCCGGGACCAGGCGCGCCTGTCGGCGATCCGCCTGCTGCTCGCGGCGATGAAGCAGAAGGAGGTCGACGAGCGCATCGCCCTCGAGGACGCGCACGTGCTGGCGATCATCGACAAGATGATCAAGCAGCGCCGCGAGTCGATCGCGCAGTACGAATCCGCCGGCCGCAAGGACCTGGCGGATGCCGAGAAGTTCGAGATCGGCGTGCTGTCCGAGTACCTGCCCAAGCAGATGAGCGAGACCGAGATCGCGCAGGCGATCGACGCGGCGGTGACGGAGGCCGGGGCGAGCGGAGTCAAGGACATGGGCAAGGTGATGGGGCTGCTCAAGCCGCGCCTTGCCGGCCGCGCCGACATGGGCAAGGTTTCGGCACAGGTGAAGGCGAGACTCTCGGCGTAGTCCGGACCGGGGGCCGCTAAACTACAGGGGAGCGGTGCCGCCGTGATCCCCGAGAGCTTCAAGCAGGACCTCCTGAACCGCGTCGACATCGTCGACGTCGTGTCGCGCTACGTCCAATTGAAGAAGGGCGGCGCGAACTTTCTCGGGCTTTGCCCCTTCCACAACGAGAAGACGCCGTCGTTCACGGTCAGCCCGGCCAAGCAGTTCTACCATTGCTTCGGCTGCGGCGCGCACGGCAACGCGATCGGCTTCCTGATGGCCCATGCCGGGCTCGGCTACGTCGACGCCGTGAAGGAGCTCGCGTCATCAGCCGGCATGCAGATGCCCGAGTTCCAGCCGCGCAGTCCCGAGGAGGCTGCGCGCCGCGAGCGCGAGATCGACCTGTACGCGCTCATGGAGCGCGCGATGGAGTTCTACCGGGCCGAGCTGAAGAAGTCGCCGCGCGCCATCGCTTACCTGAAGGGGCGAGGACTGACCGGCGAAATCGCCGCGCGCTTCCGCATGGGCTACGCGCCGGACGACTGGCAGGCGCTGCGCGCTGCGTTTCCGGAATACGAGGACAAGGCCCTGGTCGAGTGCGGGCTGGTCGTGCAAGGCGACGAGGGCAAGCGCTACGACCGCTTCCGCGACCGCATCATGTTCCCGATCCTCTCGGCGCGCGGAGCGGTGATCGGCTTTGGCGGGCGCGTGCTCGGGGAAGGCGAACCCAAGTACCTAAACTCGCCGGAGACGCCGCTGTTCGAGAAAGGCCGCGAGGTGTACGGCCTCGTGCAGGCGCGCGACGCGGTGCGCGAGGCGGGACGCGTGCTGGTCGTGGAAGGGTATATGGACGTGGTGGCGCTCGCCCAGTTCGGGATCGGCTACGCGGTGGCCACGCTCGGCACGGCGACCACGCCGGTGCACGTGTCCAAGCTCCTGCGCCTGGCGGACGAGCTGGTGTTCTGCTTCGACGGCGACGCGGCCGGCCGCAAGGCCGCGTGGCGCGCGCTCGAGGTCAGCTTGCCGCTCGCCCCCGACAACAAGCCGGTGCGCTTCCTGTTCCTCCCGGAACGCGACGATCCCGACAGCTACGTTCGCGCGCACGGCAAGGAGGCCTTCGAACGCCTTCTGCGCGAGGGCCAGACGCTGTCAGGCTTCCTGCTGGCCGAGCTGCGCGCCGAGTCGGACCTCGCAACGCCCGAAGGTCGCGCGGGCTTCCTCGCGGCGGCCAAGTCCCATGTGCAGCGCATCGGCGCCGGGGGCCTGAGGCTCCAGGTGCTGAAGGAGGTGGCCGAGCTGGCGCGCGTCACGCAACAGGAGGCCGAGCGCTTGCTCGAGCTGCCCGGCGCCCCCATCTATGCGAAACAGGCACCGCCGCGCGCGAGCGCCGCGGTGCCGCTGTCGCTCGAATGGAAGCTATTGGCGCGCGCCTTCGCGCGGCCCGAGCTCGCGCTGGAGATCGATCCGGCGCTGTTGAGCGCGGAGCTGCCGGAATCGGCGGCGCTGGTCGAGTTGAAGGCCCTGGTCGCGGACGTTCCGGACCCCGCCCGGCTGACCGACAGCGTGCTCGCCGAGCTGATCGAGCGGGCCGCGCACCGCGAGGTGCTGTCGCGCGCACAGGCTGCGCTCAACTTCGAGCTCAAGCTCGGTGCCGAGGAGGCGGAGTCGGAATTCCGAGAACTGCTCGCGGCGCTCGAGCGGCGCGAGCCCGAGGCCGATCGCGCGCTGCGGCAGCGGGTGCTGAAGGGCGTCGCGACGGCAGACGAGCGGCGACGCTTCGAGGAAAAGATGCTTGCCGCGCAACGTGACAGGCCTTGAAGATCAAGGCCTTTGCTAGAATATAGGGTTCTTTCACGCCCCCGCGTGACACCAAGAGGTCAGGATGGTCAAGGACAAGCGCAACCGTAAAGTCAGGCAGGCCCGTGCGGCGAAGAAAAAGGCCAAGGTAATCAAGAGCCTGAAGGCGAGGAAGCCGGCTGCGGCGCGACCCGCGGCGAAGAAGAAGACCGCCCAAGCGCTGCGCAAGGCGAAACGCCCGGATCCGAGGAAGACAGCGCCCGCGAAGACGCCGGCTCGCGCGGCCGTCAAACCGGCTGCCAAGGAGAAGGCGCAAGCGAAGCCGGTCGCGGCCAAGGTCGAGGTGCCGGCGGGCAAGAAGGGCAAGGCGGCGATCCAGAGCGCCAAACACGCGCTCGAGCTGCTCGAGGCCAAGGTCAACGCGGGCCTCAAGGCCGCAAAGGACAAGAAGGGCCGCGGCAATCGCAAGGCGCGTCGCGAGGAATGGCTCGCTGCGACCGCGGAGCTGCCCAAGGAAGACGCCGAGACGCGGCGCACGCGCCTCAAGAACCTCATCAAGCTCGGCAAGGACCGCGGCTTTCTGACCTACGTCGAGATCAACGACCATTTGCCCGACGATCTGGTCGACGCCGAGCAGATCGAGTCGATCATTTCGACCTTCAACGACATGGGCATCCAGGTCTACGACCAGGCGCCCGACCAGGAGTCCCTGCTGATCACCGAGGCGGCGCCGGTCGCCTCGAACGACGAGGACGTCGAAGAGCAGGCGGAGGCGGCGCTCTCCACGGTCGACTCGGAGTTCGGCCGCACGACCGACCCGGTGCGCATGTACATGCGTGAAATGGGCTCCGTCGAGCTGCTCACCCGCGAGGGAGAGATCGAGATCGCGAAGCGCATCGAGGAAGGACTGCGCCACATGGTGCAGGCGATCAGCGCCTGCCCGACCACCGTCCAGGAAATCCTCGACCTCGCTGAAAAGGTCGAGAAGGACGAGATGCGCATTGACGAAGTGGTCGACGGCCTGATCGACCCGAATGCCAAGGACGACTTCGATCCCCGCAAGGCCGAATCCGAGCAGGAAGAAGAGACGATCGAAGAGGAGATCGAGGAAGAAGAGGACGACGAAGGCGCGGCGGCACGGGCCAGCCTGATGCAACTGCGCGCCGAAGCGCTCGAGAAATTCGCCCGCATCCGCCGCCTGTACGACAAGTTGAAGCGCGCGCTCGAGAACAAGGGCCCGCGCGACAAGGACTACGTGCGCGCCCGCGAGCAGATCTCCAACGAGCTGATGACCATCCGCTTCACGGCCCGGACGGTCGAGCGGCTG
>DASPRB010000245.1:0-3155 GCA_035624675.1 Burkholderiales bacterium | reverse complement strand
CTTGCCGAGCTCCTTCACGAAGCCCGGGATGTCGCGCGGGTTGGTGATCAGGATGCTCTCGCCGCCGAGCCTGAGCATCACCAGGCAGTTCACCGTGAGCGAGTAGATGTGGTAGAGCGGCAGCGCGGTGATGATGCTCGGCGTCTCGCCCTTCAACGCGAGCGTGAGCCAGCCGGCCACCTGCTCGATGTTGGCGAGGATGTTGCGGTGGAGCAGCATCGCGCCCTTGGAGACACCGGTCGTGCCGCCGGTGTACTGCAGGAAGGCGATGTCGTCGTGCCCGCTCGCGACCGGCTTGAATTCGCGCGCCGCGCCCTCGGCGAGCGCCGCCTTGAAGCGCTGCGCGCCCGGCAGCTGGTAGGCCGGCACCATCTTCTTCACCTTGCGCACCACGAAGTCGACCAGCAGGCCCTTCGCGCCGAGCAGCTCGCCGAGCGAGGTGACCAGCACGTGCTTCACCGGCGTGCGCGCGCGCACCGCCTGCAGCACGTGCGCGAAGTTCTCCAGGATCACGATCGCTTCGGCGCCCGAGTCCTTCAGCTGGTGCTCGAGCTCGCGCGCGGTATAGAGCGGGTTCACGTTCACCACCGTGCAGCCGGCGCGCAGCGTGCCGTACAGGGCCACCGGGTACTGGAGCACGTTCGGCAGCATGATCGCGACGCGCGCGCCCTTGGCGAGCCCCCTCGCCTGCAGCCAGGCGCCGAAGGCGCGCGACAGGCGATCGAGCTCGCCGAAGCCCATCGTCCTGCCCATGCACGCGTAGGCGGGGCGCGCGGCGAACTGCGCGATGCTCTTGTCGAACAGGTCGCCCACCGAGCGGTACTGGTCGTAGCGGACCTCGGCGGCGACGCCGGGCGGATAGCTCTTCAGCCAGATGCGCTCCATCGCTCCCCCTTTCCTGTCGTTCAGCTTACACGCGCCGCTAGTCTAACCCCGGCGACCTCGCCAGGCGACGAACGACGAAGCGAGCGCACCGGCGCCGATCGAAGCATACGCGGCCAGCCATGCCGCAGGGCGCGCGGCGCCGCCGGCGGCGTCGAGCGCGGCTCCGAACACCATCGGCCCGATCATGCCGCCGGCGAAACCCAGGAGCGAATACAGCCCCATCGCCGTGCCGCGCATCTCCGCGGGCGCCGCCGCCACCATGCCCGCGGTGAGCGTCGCGGACTCGGCCATCACCAGCATCGCATAGACGAGCAGGACGGCGAGCACCGCGGCCCAGTGCCAGGGCGCCGACGCCGCCAGCGCGAGCCCGCCCGCGCCCGAGCCGAACATGGCGAGCGCGATCCAGCGCCGGCGGCCGATGCGCAGCGCGATCTCGTTGCCGAGGATCGAGGCCGGCACCGCGCAGATGTTCACGAACGCCGCGATCACCGCCAGGCTCCAGGGAAAAGTGGCGTCGCCCGCGTGCAGCCCCGCGACGAAGGCGAGGAACGCGACCATCCAGCTGCGCGAGCCGAACAGCTCCAGGCAGTGCATCGCGTAGCCGAGCGCGAAGCCCGCCACCGGGCGCACGGCGAGCAGCCTGCGCCAGGCGGCGAGCGGGAACAGCGCGCCGAGCGAGAAGCGCGGCGCGGCCGCCGCGGCCGGCGCGCGCGCGTCGATGCCCGCGACCACCAGCGCCGCGGCGGCCAGCGGCCCGATGCCGGCAACGATGAACGCCCACTGCCAGCCGGCCGCCGCGCTCACCGCGCCCGCGGCGGCGAGCGAGAGCGCGGTGCCGATGCCGAAGAACGACGTGTAGAACGCGATGTAGCGGCTCTGCGCGGGCCCCGCGGCGCGGTCCGAGAGCAGCCGCAGCCCAGGCATGTAGGTCGCGGCGACGCCCGTGCCGAGCAGCACCTGGAACAGCACCGCGCTCGCGAAGCCCTGCGCACCGAGGCCGAAGCCCGCGCTGCCCGCTGCCGCGAGCAGGCCGCCGATTGCGTACACCCGGCGCGCGTCCAGGCGGTCGGTGAGCGCGGTCCAGTACGACACGCTGCCCGCGTAGCCGACGAAGAACATGCCGCTCACCACGCCCGCTTCCGCGTTCGTCAGGCGCCACAGCGCGCGCAGCTCGGGCAGGAGCGCCGCGAAAGTGGAAAAGCCCACCATCGACAGGACGTGGGCGGTCAGCATGATGACCGCCGTCCTGCGGGCGGAATTCACTTGTTGGTGAACCCCGGTTTTCTCTTTTCGACGAACGCCGCCATGCCTTCCTTCTGGTCGGCGAGCGCGAAGGCGGCATGGAACAGGCGCCGCTCGAAATGCACGCCTTCGGCGAGCGGCATCTCGTAGGCGGCGTTGATCGCCTCCTTCACCATCATCACCACCGGCAGCGAGTAGGCGGCGATCTTCTCGGCGACGGCCAGCGCCTCGGCGAGCACCTTGTCGACCGGCACGATGCGCGACACCAGCCCCGCGCGCTCGGCTTCGGCGGCGTCCATCATGCGCGCGGTGAGGCACAGGTCCATCGCCTTGGCCTTGCCCACGGCGCGCGGCAGGCGCTGCGTGCCGCCGGCGCCGGGCAGCACGCCGAGGTTGATCTCGGGCTGGCCGAACTTCGCGTTCTCTGCGGCGATCACGATGTCGCACATCATGGCGAGCTCGTTGCCGCCGCCGAGTGCGTAGCCGGCGACCGCGGCGATCACCGGTTTCCTCACCCTGCGGATGTGCTCCCAGTCGCGCGTGATGTAGTCGGCGCGGTACACGTCGATGAAGTTCCAGTCCTTCATCGCGCCGATGTCGGCACCCGCGGCGAACGCCTTGTCGCTGCCGGTGATGACGATCGCGCCGAGCGCCTCGTCGGCGTCGAACGCGTACAGCGCCGCGCCGAGCTCCTGCATGAGCTTCGGGTTCAGCGCGTTCATCTGCCTGGGGCGGTTGAGCGTGACGAGCCCGACCCGCCCGCGCGCCTCGGTGGTGATGAACTCGTAGGCCATGCTCAGGCTCCCTTCAGGTATTCGTCAGTCGTCTGCACTTTCGCGAACAGGCCGTTCAGGGCCGCGAGGAACGCGCGCTGCACCTGCGCCGCCGGCACCGTCTCGCCGCCGAAGCTCTGCGCGCGCGTCGCGCAGGCGTCGGCGAGCAGCGTCACCTTGAAGCCGAGGTCGGCGGCCGCTCGCACGCTCGAATCGACGCACATCTGCGTCATCATGCCGGCCACCACGAGCTGC
>DASPRB010000227.1:0-7836 GCA_035624675.1 Burkholderiales bacterium | reverse complement strand
CTGCAGTTCCTGGTCGAGGCGGTGCTGCTGAGCGGCATCGGCGGGCTCGCCGGAATCGTCGTCGGCGTGGCGATCTCGGAGCTGGTGTCCGTCGTCGCGGGCTGGCCGACGTTGCTCTCGCCGGCCGCGATCGCGGGAGGCTTCCTGTTCTCCGCGGTGGTCGGGGTGTTCTTCGGCTATTACCCCGCGCGGCGCGCCTCGATGCTCAATCCGATCGAGGCGCTGCGCTATGAATAAGGCGCTCGGCGTCGTGGTGCTGCTCGCGCTGGGCGGGTGCGCAGTCGGTCCGGATTTCGTGCGTCCCGCCGCGCCCGGCGCCAACGGCTACACTCCCCAACCCTTGCCTGAGGAGATCGCCTCTTCGACCGGGGCCGAATCGCAGCGGCTGCAGCCTGGAGAGCGCATTCCCGCCGAGTGGTGGCAGCTGTTCAGGTCGCCAGCGCTCAAGAACGCGGTGGAAGCGGCCGTCGGCGGAAACAGGACCCTGGCGGCGGCGCGCGCGACTCTGGCGGCAGCGCGGGAGAACGTGCTCGCGGCGCGCGGCGGCTACTGGCCGCAGGTCGACGTGTCGGCGAGTGCCCAGAGGTTTCGCAGGACTCCGAACCTGTACACGGTCGGCGCGACGGCGAGCTATGCGCCGGACGTGTTCGGCGCGACGGCTCGCAGCGTGGAGCAGCAGGAAGCGCTCGCCGAGCAGCAGCACTACGAGCTCGCCGCCGCCTATCTGACGCTCACCGGGAACGTCGTGACCGAGGCGATCACGATCGCGTCGCTGCGCGGCCAGCTCGAGGCAAGCGAAGAGGTGGTTGCCGACGACACGCGCAACCTGGAGCTCGTGCGCTTCAAGTACGAGGCCGGCAAGGCGCCGCGCACCGACGTCCTCACGGCCGAGACGCAGCTTGCGATCGACCGCACTGCGCTGCCGGGACTGCGCCAGCAGCTCGCCGCCGCGCGCGACGCGTTGTCGGTCCTGACCGGGCGCGCGCCGGCGGCCTGGGTGCCGCCCGATTTCGACCTCAAGGACTTCACGCTGCCGCAGGAACTCCCCTTGAGCCTGCCCTCGGAGCTCGCGCGTCAGCGCCCCGATATCCTGGCGGCCGAGGCCCTGCTGCACGCCGACAGCGCAGCGGTCGGCGTCGCCACCGCGCGCCTCTATCCGAACATCACGCTGTCGGCCACGGGCGGGCAGCAGTCGCTGGACAGCAGCTCGCTGTTTCAGGGCGTCAATACCTTCTGGACCTTGGCCGCCAGCCTCGCCCAGCCGATCTTCCACGGCGGAACGCTGCGCGCCCAGCGCCGCGCGGCGATCGAGTTCTACCAGGCGTCGCTCGCCACGTACGAGCAGACCGTGATGCAGGGGCTGCAGCAGGTCGCCGACGTCCTGCAAGCGCTCGCTCAGGACGCCGAGCTGGTGGACGCCCAGCGCCAGCTCCTCGAAAGCGCCAGCAACGCGCTCGCGCTGCAACGTGAGAGCTACGCCGCCGGCAAGTCCGACCTGCTGCAGCTGATCGTCGCCGAGCGCGCCTACCAGCAGGCGCGCCTGGGAATGGTTACCGCCCAGGCACGGCGCCTGCAGGACACCGCGCAGCTGTTCGTCGCGCTCGGCGGCGGCTGGTGGGACGCGAGCTTCTAGGCGGCCTTCTTTGCCCAGCGCTCGAGGTCTTCCCACCCGCCGATGCGCTCGCCGTTGATGAACACTTGTGGCACGGTTTGCGCGCCGGCAATCGCACCCAGCACGCGGCTGCGGATCCTGTGGCCGAGCGGCACTTCGGCGTAGTCGTAGCCGAGCTGCTCGAGCAGCGCTTTCGCCTTCGCGCAGTACTGACAGCCCTCGCGCGTCAGGATCGCCACCTGGTCGGGCTTCTTGGCCCGCGGGTTGAGATAGGCGAGCAGGGTGTCGGCGTCGGACACCTCGAAGGGATCTCCCGGCTTCTCCGGCTCGACGAACATTTTCTCCACGATGCCGTCGCGCACCAGCATCGAATAGCGCCACGAGCGCTTGCCGAAGCCGAGGTCGGACTTGTCGACCAGCATGCCCATGCCGTCGGTGAACTCTCCGTTGCCGTCGGGAACCAGGATCACGTTCTGGCACTCCTGGTCCTTGGCCCACTCCTGCATGACGAAGGCGTCGTTCACTGAGACGCACACGATGGCGTCGACGCCGTTGGCGAAGAACGCCGGCGCGAGCTCGTTGTAGCGCGGCAGATGGGTCGAAGAGCAGGTCGGGGTGAAGGCGCCGGGTAGCGAGAACACCACGACGGTCCTGCCTTTGAACAGTTCTTCCGTCGAGAGATTGCGCCACTCGCCGTGGCTGCGCGTACGGAAAGTGACGCTTGGTACGGGCTTGCCTTCGCGGCTTGCGATCATGTCCTTACTCCAAATCGGTGATTGAAATTGGCAATCAAGATAACGTACGGACCGGGAGAATTCCAATGACTTCTCGCCATGGCTCCCATAGTCGACCGCTATGAGCGAGCGGCCGGCCTGCTAGACTGCGCGCCGTCCAATCCCCCTTTGCCTATGCCAAACGACCGCGCGCCGCTCGACGCCACGGCCCTCGGGATCATGGTGCTGTGCACCGCCCTGTGGGGCTTCCAGCAGGTCGCCATCAAGCTCGCCGCGCACGACGTGTCGCTCGTGATGCAGGCCGGAATCCGCTCGATCGTCGCAACGGTCCTGCTTTTCGTCTGGGCGCGGCTGCGCGGCATCGCGCTGTTCCGGCGCGACGGAACGCTGCTGCCCGGCATCGGCGCCGGCCTGCTGTTCGGCGGCGAGTTCGTGTTCATCTACGCCGGACTCGGGCACACCAGTGCCTCGCGCATGATCGTGTTCATCTATCTCGCGCCGGTGGTCGCGGCGCTCGGCCTGCACCTGTTCGTGCGCGGCGAGCGGCTGGTGCGCGGCCAGTGGCTGGGCGTGCTGCTGTCGTTTACGGGTGTCGTGCTCGCGTTCGCCAACGGTTTTTCCGCCGGGCATGACGCGACGCTGCTCGGGGATCTGTTCGGCGTGATCGGGGCGGTGCTGTGGGGCGCGACCACCGTACTGGTGCGCGCCTCGAAACTCGCCGGCGTAACAGCCACGAAGACGCTCTTCTACCAGCTCGCGGTGTCCGCGTTGATGCTGCCTGTCGCGTCGGTCCTGATGGGCGAGCCGGGCGTCGTCGCGCTTACGCCGTTCGCGCTCGCGAGCCTCGCCTATCAGGGGGTGATCGTCGCTTTTGCGAGCTATCTCGCCTGGTTCTGGCTGCTGACGCGCTACCTCGCGGCGCGACTCTCGGTGTTCTCGTTCCTCACGCCGATGTTCGGCGTGCTGGCGGGTGTGTTGGTGCTCGGCGAACCGCTCACCGCCGCCTTCGGCGCGGCGGCGCTGCTGGTGGGCACGGGCATCGTGCTGGTCAATCTGCGCGGCCGCTAGCGCCAGCCCGGCTCCTCGGTGCCGCGCAAGCGGGCCGCTTCCTCGCGCAGCAGCGCATTGAGATCGGCGCGCGCCTGCTGCGAGACGGCGATCAGCTTCTTCTCATCGTGGCGGTGCGGTGCATGCTCGGCGAGCATGGCCTCGTCGCGGCGCCGGAACTGCGCCGCGATGCGCCAGGCGGAGTGTGGATGAAAACCGAGCTCGCGCAGCGCGACCTGCGCGGCGTCGAGCGCCGAGCCGAGCGTTTCGCGCACCGCCGGCACGCCCATCTCGACGTATTCGAACGCGTCGGTGCGTCCGTGCGCGCGCACGAGCAGGCGCAGGCGCGGGAAGTTCTGCCGCGCGAGGCGCGTGATCGCGAGCGCCGCCTCGACGTCGTCCACCGCCACGACCATGAGCGCGGCCTTGTCCGCCCCGGCCGCGCGCAGCAGGTCGAGGCGCGTGGCGTCGCCATAGTAGGCCTTGGTGCCGAAGCGGCGCACGAGATCGACCTGGTTCGGGTCGTGGTCGATGACGGTGGTCGCGATGCCGGCGCCGCCGAGCACGCGCGAGACGATCTGCCCGAAGCGCCCGAAGCCGGCGACGATGACCGGGTTGGCCTCGGAGATGATGTCGGCTGCGCGCGTGCCGGGGTGAGCCAGGAGCGGCGCCACGAGGCGCACGTAGACGAACATGAGCAGCGGCGTGCTCAGCATCGAGGCGGCGACCACGGCGTTCAGCAGGTCGATCGTGGCGCGCGGCAGGATCTGGCCCGCGGCGCCGAACAGCACGAAGGCGAACTCACCGATCTGCGACAGCGCCAGGGCGAACAGGCGCGCGTCGCTGCGGCCGCAGTAGAAGGGTCGGGCAACGGCGTAAAGCAGCACCACTTTCAGCGCGACGACCCCGCCGGCCAGGCCGAGCACCAGCAGCGGCTCGTCCAGGAACAGCCGCAGGTCGACCGACATGCCCACGGCGATGAAGAACAGACCCAGCAGCAGTCCCTTGAAGGGTTCGATGTCGAGCTCGAGCTCGTGGCGGTACTCGCTGTCGGCGAGCAAGACGCCGGCCAGGAACGCACCGAGCGCCATCGAAAGTCCGACGGCCTGCATGAGCGCGGCGATGCCGAGCACCAGCAGCAGCGAGAAGCCGACGAACACCTCGCGCAGCTCGGTGTTGGCGACGAAGCGCAGCAAGGGGCGCAGGAAGTAGCGTCCGGCGACCACGAGCAATCCGATGAGCGCCACCGCCTTGGCTGCCGACAACCAGTCGAAGGTGGCGGCGCCGTTCCCGCCGCCGCTCATCAGCGCGAGCAGCAGCACGAGCGGGATGACTGCCAGGTCCTGGAACAGCAGCACCGAGAACGATGCCTGTCCGCCTGGCGTCGGCAGCAGGTTCTTCTCGGCGAGCGTGGCCAGTCCGATCGCGGTGGAGGACATGGCGAAGCCCATGCCGGCCACCAGCGATACCACGAGCGGCTGGCCGAGCGCGATGCCGAGCGCGGTCACCGCAGCGACGGTCGCCAGCACCTGCACGCTGCCCAGCCCGAAGATCGGCCGGCGCAGCGCCCACAGCCGCGCAGGGTTGAGCTCCAGCCCGACCAGGAACAACAGCAGCACGACGCCGAACTCGGCGAACTGCAGCACCGTGCCGGGCTCGGCGATCAGGCGCAGGCCCCAGGGGCCGATCGCGACGCCTGCCACCAGGTAGCCGAGCACCGAGCCCAGGCCGAGACGCTTGAAGACCGGGACGGCGATCACGCCGGCCGCGAGGTAGACGAGCGCCTGCTCGAGGAAACCGTGGTCGTTCATGGCTCACTCCGCGGGTGGAATCGTGTCGAAGGGGGTGGGCAGCTCACCGGCGGCGAGCGCGACGATGCGCGCGCGGTAGGCCGCCGCCTGCGCCTCGAGCGCGCGCTCGTCGACGAGCCGCGCGGCGTGCGTCACGAACGGCGGCAGGCAACGCATGCCGCAGTAGTGCGCCATCTGCTCGAAGGGGCGCAGCAGCTCGGCGATCTCGAAGTGGGCGTGGCCGCCGTGCCGGTACGACGCGGCGTGCCCGCCGGTGGTGAGCGCCTGCATGAAGTGCTTGCCGCGCAGCTTGTCGCCGCCTTCGCCGTAGGCCCAGCCGGGCTCGAGCACCGTGTCTTGCCATTCCTTGAGCAGCGCCGGGACGTTGTACCAGTACATCGGATGCTGAAAGAGGAGCACGTCGTGCTGCTCGACCAGCCGCTGCTCGCGCCGCACGTCGATGAAGAAATCCGGATAGACGTCGTACAGGTCGTGCAGCGTCACGCCCTCGAGGTGCTCGATCGCCGCGCGCAGCGCGCGATTGGCGCGCGAGCGGTCATGTGCCGGGTGGGCGTACAGAACGAGTATGCGGAGCGGCATGGCGCGAGCGCGCACAATCTAGCACGCAAAAGGTAAACTCCGGCGCATGGAAAAGGAGCACGCCGCTCAGCGCGTCGACGCCAAGCAGTTCAAGCTCGGGATGCGCACGCTCGCAGGCGCGGTGACGATCATCACGACGGCGCAGGCCGGACATCGCCACGGCATGACCGCCACCGCGGTGTGCTCGGTGAGCGCCGATCCGCCCACGCTGCTGGTATGCATCAACCGCGCGGCCGCTACGCACGGCGCGATCCAGAAATCGGGCGTGTACTGCGTGAACGTGCTGCGCGCCGAGGACGCGGATCTGTCGACTGCGTTCAGCGGTGCGCAGAGCGGCGAGGGGCGCTTCAAGTCACGCGACTGGACTCACCTGGTCACGGGCTCGCCGGTGCTGATCGAAGCGCTGTCGTCCTTCGACTGCCGGGTGGTGAAGAAGCTCGCGCACGGCTCGCACACCATCTTCCTCGGCCAGGTCGAGCAGGTCATGTTCGGCAAGCGCGGCAAGCCGTTGCTGTATTCCGAAGGTCAATACGCCAAGCTCGCCTCGCTGACCCACGGCGAACCGCTTCCCGAGGGACTGGATTACTGGGGCTTCTGAGGGCGCGGCCTCAGTCTGGCAGCTTGCCGGGCAGTGTGAAGCGCTGGCGCGTGGTGCAGTAGCGGTTGGCGTACAGGCGCCCGATCGGGCGGTAGTGGGCGTCCGAGATCCTCTTCGTCTGCGGGTCGATCACGCCCTCGCGCGCGTGCACCAGCAGGATCTCGCCGATGATGAACACGCGCCCCGGCACGATCTCCAGGTGCCTGAACACACGGCACTCGAAGCAGGCCACGGCCTCGGCGATGCGTGGGTGGCGCACCAGGAGCGCGGGCGCGGGCGTGAGGCCGGTCTTCTCGAACTCGCTTTCCTCCTCGGGGATCTCCTCGCTCGAGAGGTGCATCGCGTTCGCGGTGTCCTCGTCCACCAGGTTGACGACGAACTCGCCGGTGTCGAGCGTGTTCTTGAGAGAATGCTTCACCTTGCGGTCCTGGCGCGGCCCGTAGCTCACCATGACGAGCGGCGGGTCCTCGGCGAAGGCGTTGAAGAACGAGTACGGCGCGCAGTTCGCCACGCCTGCCGCGCTGACCGTCGAGATCCAGGCGATCGGGCGCGGCACCACCAGGCCGGTGAGCAGCTTGTAGCGCTCGGTCGGCGCCAGCTCGGCCATGCGCAGGTCCATCAGGGCGCCGCGCGGCGGAAGAACTGCCGCTCGCGCGAATCGAGCCATTGCAGCGCGGTGGCGAGGTACTTCTTGAAGTGCGGCGTCTGCTGGTGCGCCTCGAACGCCGCTTCGTCCTTGTACACCTCGTACAGCATCACCGAGGTCGGGTCGTTGGGGTCGACCAGGATGTCGAAGGTCCTGCAGCCGGGCTCCGTCTCGCGCGCCGCCTTGCCGTTCTCCTTGACCGCGGCCATGAACTTGTCGACCGCGTCGCGCTTTACCTTGATCTTCACCGACAGCACGAAATCACCCATGTGCGCCTCCTTTGTGTGGGACAGGCGATTATCGGCGCCGTGGTGCGAGCGTCAACAAATGGGCGAACCATCGGGTGGAGCGTTTTGCTATAATTTACGCCCTCGCGCCCGTAGCTCAGTTGGATAGAGTACCTGGCTACGAACCAGGGGGTCGTGGGTTCAAATCCTGCCGGGCGCGCCAGTCAAAAGAAGGGGCTGCATTCATGCAGCCCCTTTTTCATTTCGGGGGTACATTCGAGGCGCATGCGCCGCCGCCGTTTTCGCGCGTTACGCCGAGCGCTGCGGGCGCTACGGTCCTTGCCGCCCGGTTACCGGGCTGGCCTCATCGCGCTCGGGCTGATCGCGCTCGCGTTTGCGATCAATTGGACGTACCAGGCGGCGCGCAAGCCTGCAGAACTCTTCTTCCCGGTGAGCGGCGCGCTGTCCAAGACCCCGGAGGAGACCTGGCGGCAGTACGCGCCGCTGTTCCGCGAGGATGCGACCGCGGTGATCACGCCGGACTTTCTCGCGGCGCTCGCGCAGGTGGAGGCAGCCGGCAAC
>DASPRB010000220.1:0-16757 GCA_035624675.1 Burkholderiales bacterium | reverse complement strand
ATGCGCCGCACGGTGTCGGCCTCGGTGCCCTGGATGCTGTTCGGGTAGATGACGAAGCGTCCCCGGCCGCCGCTCGCGCGCGCGTAGGACTCGCCCATCTCCTGCAGCACGCGGTGATAGATCGAGCCCTCGGGCGCGATGGTGGCGACCTTGATGACGGCCGGTCCTGCGAGCGCCGCGGCGGGAAGCAGCAGGGCGAACGCGAGTATGCGGATCCTGATCATGGATTTCACTCCGGGAAGAGTTCTTCGGTACGGCTCTGCAGCCAGCGCGCACGGCGCTGCATGACGAGGTTCGCGAGCCTCCACTGCGGACGCGCGGCGGGATCGACGGCGAGCGCCTTGGCGAGCAGAGCGTCGAACTCGCGCCGGTCGTGCCGCGCGACCGCGACCGACTCGGCGAGCGCGACGTAGGGCGCGGCCTGGTCGCCGGCGCTCAGCTCGACGGCGCGCGCGAAATGCGCGCGGGCGCGCGCTTGCGCGTCGGCCGGCGCGCCCGGGCGGCTCATCTCGTAGCCGATGAGGAAGGTCTGCAGCGTACCGTGGTCCCAGTCGGGGTCGAGCGCGCGGGCGCGCGCGACGAGCGCGTCGACGGCGGGCAGGCCGGCGAGCAGCGCCGGGTCGTCCTTGCCGAGCGAGATCGCGGCCCCCCAGGCCGCCGCGGTCCAATACAGCAGCGGCACGTTGTCGCGGGTCGTCGCGGCGAGCGCGGCGGCGGGATCGGCGAACAGCCTGTGCGCGGCATCGGCGCCGGAGAGCCCCAGGCCGCGCAGGCCGTAATCGCGCGCCCGCAGGTACAGGCGCCGGGCGCGTGCGCGCATCGCGTACGCGCCCGCAACGTCGCGCGCCTCGAGCTCGTCGGCCGGCATCTGCACGTACACGTAGGCGTACTGCGTGAAGCCGCGCGTCGCGGCGAGCAGCAATCCGCGGTGCTCGGGCACGGTCTCGAGCAGCGACTCGATGGTCTTCAGACCGAAGGGCACCGCGGCGCCGACCAGCTCGATGTCGTCGTCGGAGGCGTACACGTCGCCGCCTTCGGCGAGCGCGTCGCCGAGCTTGCCCACCGTGTACTGGCGCACCGAGCAGCCGCTGGCGGCGAGCAGCAGGCACAGTGCGGCGAGAGCGGCCTTCATGACTCGGGCCCCCCGAGCAGTCCGAGCTCGAGCGCGCGCCACACCGCGGCGCGCCCCGAGCGCACGCCGAGCTTGCGGTACAGGTTCTTCACGTGGCTGCGCACCGTGTGCAGCGACACGCCGAGCGCGTCGCTCGCCTGCTCGTAAGTGCGCCCGCTCGCCAGGAGCTGCAGCACCTCGGCTTCGCGGCCGGTGAGGCCCGCCGCCGTCGTCACGGACTCGATCTTCATCGCCTGCCTCCTCTTTTCTCGCCGGCCTTGGCTGCGGCCGGTGCGCTCAGCTTCCGCGGACGGGGCCCCGAAACCGCTTACCGTCTGCTTACCGATTGCTTATTCGAGCTGCACAGGCCGTGCCAACGAGACAAGTGCTTGTTTGTTCTGAGGAAGCACCATCCGCCGCAGCAACAGCCTGACGTCAGGCTGGCATTCACTGCAGGCGAAGCGTACATTGAATGCATGACCTCTGGCGAGCTAAGCGGCGCGGACCGGGACTTCTTTGCGGCCGTCGCGGACGTCATGTACGGCAACCAGTACAGCCCGCAGCGCGCGCAGGTGGTTGCGCGGCTCGTGCCGGGAGCGCCGCTGCGCGACTTCAGGGCGCACCCCAATCCGCTCGCCCAGATCATCGAGGCGCGCCTCGCGCCGCTGCTTGCCGAAGGCGGCGCGCGCCTGCGGCGCCTCGGCGCTGCCGACCGGCGCCTGCTCGAGCCGGCGTTCCTGTACGTGTGCTACTTCCGGCACGTGCCGCAGCTGGATGCGCTGATCGAGCGCCAGGCGAAGCGCAGCGGCGCGCCGCTCGAGGTGACGTTCGCCGACGAGGCAATCGGCGAGCTGGTGCGCAACGGCTTCTCCGAGGAGCGCGCGGCGCGCTATTTCGCGTTCATCTTCCACCTGCGGCGGGTGTTCTACTTCATCCACGGCTCGCTCGTCGGCGAGTCGGAATCGATGCGCCGCCTGCGCGAGTCGCTGTGGAACAACGTGGTGACGCACGACATGCGCGGCTACGAGACCGCGCTGTGGAACCGCATGGAGGACTTCTCGACCCTGCTGCTCGGCGAGACGGGCACCGGCAAGGGCTCGGCCGCCGCGGCGATCGGCCGCACGGCCTTCATTCCCTATCTCCCTGCCGAGCGGCGCTTCGCGGCGAACTTCGCCGACGCGTTCATCGCCATCAATCTGTCGCAGTTCCCCGAGACACTGATCGAGTCGGAGCTGTTCGGCCACCGCAAGGGCGCCTTCACCGGCGCGATCGCCGACTACCAGGGCGTGTTCGAGCGCTGCAGCGCGCACGGCGCGCTGTTCCTGGACGAGATCGGCGAGGTCTCCACGCCGGTGCAGGTGAAGCTCCTGCAGGTGCTGCAGGAGCGCACGTTCACGCCGCTCGGCGGTCGCGACCGCAAGCGCTTCTCCGGGCGCGTCATCGCGGCGACCAACCGGCCGCTCGCGGAGCTGCGCCGCGAGCGACGCTTCCGCGACGACTTCTTCTACCGCCTGTGCTCCGACGTGATCGAAATGCCGACGTTGCGCCAGCGCCTGGCCGAGGCACCGGGCGAGCTCGCGCAGCTGGTGCGCCTGCTGGTCGCGCGCATCACGGGAACGGAAGACGCGGGCCTGATCGCAACCGTCATGGAAGCGCTCGAAGTGAACGTGCCGCGCGGCTATGCCTGGCCGGGAAACGTTCGCGAGCTGGAGCAGGCGGTGCGCCGCATCCTGCTCACGGGCCGCTACGCGGGCGAAGTCGCGGATGCGACGCTGGACCGGGAAGTCCGCCTCGTGGAGAACATGCGCGCGGGCGAGCTGAGCGCCGCGCAGCTGCTCGAGGGCTACTGCGCACTACTGTACCGGCGCTTCGGCAGCTACGCCGAGGTAGCCAAGCGCACCGGTCTCGATCCGCGCACCGCGCGCAAGTACGTCAGTTCCAATCACGGTGGAGGCTGACGCCGCGTCCTGCTGTTAGCATCCGCCCGATGAACCGCTTGCGCGCCTGCGGGCCGGCCGACCTGGACGCGATCCTCGCCGTGGTGAACGACGCGGCGCAGGCGTACCAGGGCGTGATCCCCGCCGATCGCTGGCACGAGCCGTACATGGACCGCGCCGAGCTCGAGGCGGAGATCGCCGCGGGCGTGCGCTTCTGGGGCTGGGAAGAGGGCGGCGAGCTCGCCGGCGTGATGGGGCTGCAGGACCGGGGCGAAGTGGACCTGATCCGGCACGCCTACGTCAGGACGCGCGACCGGCGGCGCGGCATCGGCGCGGGACTGCTCGCGCACGTCGAACGCCTCTCCGCGAAGCCGATCCTGATCGGCACCTGGGCAGCGGCGCGCTGGGCGATCGACTTCTACGAAAAGCACGGCTACCGCGTGCTCGCGCGCGAGGACACCGAGCGCCTGCTACGGCGCTACTGGAGCGTGCCCGAACGCCAGATCGCGACCTCGGTGGTGCTGGCGAGCGCGCGCTGGGGAGCCGGGCGATGAGGATCGCAGTGCTCGGCGGCGGCAACGGCGCGTACGCGGCGGCGGCCGACCTCACCGAGCGCGGCCACGAAGTGCGCTTCTGGCGGCGCGACGCGCGCGCGCTCGAGGCGCTGCGGCGCGACGGCATCGTGCTCAAGGACGCGGCGGGCGAGCGGCGCGTCGCGCCCGCGCGCGTCGCGCGCGAGCCGGGCGAGGCGCTGGCCGGCGCCGAGCTCGTCTTTCTGCCCGACCCCGCGTTCACGCAGGCGGACAACGCGGCGCGCATCGCGCCGCACCTGGAAGACGGCCAGGTGCTGTTCCTCGCGCCGGGCAGCTTCGGCTCGTACGTCATGACGCGCATCGCGCGCGAGGCGGGCAGCCGCGCGCGCTTCACCTTCGCCGAGACCGGCACGCTGCCGTGGTTGACGCGCAAGCACGGCCCGGGCACCGCGGCGATCACCGCGCGCGCCACGCGCCTGCCGACCGGGGTGTTTCCGGCGCAGAACGTGCATGCTTTCGCGGTGTTGAAGAAGGCCTTCCCTGCAGTCGAGCCGGTCGAGGACGCGCTCTCGGCGGCGCTCATGAACGCCGGACCGGTGATCCACCCGCCGCTCATCCTGATGAACGCCGGGCCGCTCGAGCACTTCGAGCGCTGGGACATCCACAACGAGGGCACGCAGCCCGCGATCCGGCGCGTGACCGACGCGCTCGACGCGGAGCGCATCGCCGCGCGCGTCGCGCTCGGCTATCGCGCGCCGCACTTTCCGCTCGCCGACCACTACCGCGCCGACGGCGACGAGTGGATGTACGGCCGCAAGGTGCACGAGAAGCTCACCGGCTCGCAGGACTGGCGCGAGCGGATCGTGCTCGCCGAGCACCGCTACATGCGCGAGGACGTCGAGCTCGGCCTCGCGTTCCTCGTCTCGGTGTGCGATTGGGCGGGCGTGCCCTGCCCGGTAGCGCGCGGGCTGCTCGCGCTCGCCGGCGCGGTACTCGGGCGCGACCTGCGCGCCGGCGGCCGGACGCTGGAAGCGCTCGGCCTGGCGGGCCTTTCGCGCGACACGATGAAGCACCTGCTGGAGAAAGGGCTGTGACGCGCATCGTCGCCCTGGGCGCCGGACGCATGGGGCGCGGCATCGGCCACGTGTTCGCCTACGCCGGCTACCGCGTCGACATCGTCGACTTCAAGCCGCGCGCGGCCGGGGAGGGCGAGCGCCTGCGCGCCGCCGCGCGCGCCGAGATCGAGGCGAACCTCGCGCTGCTCGGCGGGCTCGGGCTGCTGGACGACGCCCAGCGCGCGGCGATCCTCGGGCGCATCCGCGTGCTCGCGCTGGAGGAGGCGCCGGCGGCGCTCGCGCGGGCCGACGCGATCTTCGAGGGCGTGACCGAGACGATGGAGGCGAAGCGCGATGCGCTCGCGCGCGCCTGCGCGCAGGCGCGGCCCGACGCGCTCATCGCCTCGACCACCTCGTCGCTTTCCGCCGACGCGCTCGCGCAGCGGGTGACCCGCCCCGGGCGCTTCCTGAACGCGCACTTCCTCAACCCCGCGTACCTGATCCCGCTGGTCGAGCTCAGCCCGGCGAACGAGACCTCGGAGGCGAGCTTCACCGCGATGAGGGACCTGCTCCAATCGGCCGGCAAGGTGGTGGTGCGCTGCGCGCCCTCGCCCGGCTACATCGTGCCGCGCCTGCAGGCCGCGGCCATGAACGAGGCCGCGCGCATGGTCGAGGAGGGCGTGGCCACGCCCGAGGACATCGACCGTGCGGTGCGCGCCGGCTTCGGCCCGCGCTACACGGCCATGGGCCTGTGCGAGTTCATCGACTACGGCGGGCTCGACATCCTGTACTACGCGTCGAGCGCGATGGCGCGCGCGCTCGGCGCGCCGCGCTACGAGCCGCCGGAGATCGTCGCGCGCCTGATGCGCGAGGGCCGGCGCGGCGCGCGCGATGGCGAGGGGCTGTACGACTGGCGCGGGCGCGACCTGGCCGCCTACCAGCGCGAGCTGGTGGGGCGCTTCGTGGCGCTGTTCCGCCACCTCGGGATGCTCGCTGCGCCCGGGTTGCCGCGCGACTAGCCAGCCGATAGACTCGCGCGGGCTGCGATCAAGGAGGAGACCATGAAAAGACGACTGCGCGCCGCGGTTGCGGCTTGCGTCCTGCTGTCGTTTGCGGCGCACGCCGCCGAGGTGAAGCTGAAGGCCGCTTCGTTCCTGCCGGTGCGCTCGGTGTACGCGCAGCAGTTCATGCGCTTCGTCGACGAGGCGAACCGGCGCTGCGCCGGCCAGATCGCCATCAGCGTGGTCGGTCCCGAGGCCGTGCCCTCGCTCGAGCAGTGGAACGCGCTCAAGAACGGCGTGATCGACATGCACTATGGGCCGCCGAACTACTTCCGCGGCGCCGTGCCCGCGGGCGACGTGATCAGCCTGGCGCACAACGAGTCGGCCGCGCAGCGGAAGAACGGCGCCTGGGCGCTGATCAACCAGGAATACAACAAGAAGCTGAACGCCTGGTACCTGACGCAGCTCGTAAACGGCGTGCGCTTCTTCATCTATACCAACAAGCCGGCGGTGAACAGCCGCTTCGAGGGCTTCCGCCTGCGTTCGGTGCCGGTGTACGACGCCTTCTTCAAGTCCCTGGGCGCCGAGCCGCTGCGCATGGCGCCGCCCGAGGTGTACACCGCGCTCGAGCGCGGCGCGGTGGACGGATACGGCTGGCCGCTGTGGGGCATCCAGGACTTCGGCTGGCAGAAGTACACCAAGTACCGCTACGGCCCGGGGTTCATCAGCGCGGCGGTGGCGATCATCATGAACCTCGACAAGTGGAAGTCGCTCGACAAGGCCGCGCAGGGCTGCTTGACGGCGACCTCGGAGTGGGTCGAGCAGCAGTGGCCGCAGTGGCGCGCCGAGGAGAACGCGCGCCAGGAGGCGGCGCAGAAGGCCGCCGGGGTGCAGTACGTCGACCTCGGCCCGGGCTTCGCCGCCAAGGCCGAGGAGATCTACTGGGCGGACCTGGCGAAGGGCGACCCCGAGTTCGTGAAGAAGATCCGTCCGCTTCTGGGCAAGTAGCGGCGAGCGAGAGAGCCGCAAGCTGGCGCCGGCGCGTTCCTGGTTCGACGTCCTGATCGACGCGCTCGCGGTCGCGGCGGCGCTGCTGCTGTGCGCGCTCACGCTGCTGGTGCTGATCGACGTGGGCGCGCGCAACCTCAAGCTGTTCGCCATTCCCTGGTCGCTCGAGACGAGCGAGTACATGCTGTACGCGATGACCTTCCTCGGCGCGCCCTGGGTGCTGCGCGAGAACGGCCACATCGCGATCGAGCTCGCGGTCGAGCGGCTGCCGCCGCGCGCGCGCGCGCGGGCGCGGCTCGCCGCGGACGCGGTCGGGGCCGCGGTGTGCGCGATCCTGTTCGTCTACGCCTGCCGCCTGCTGTGGCGCTCGTACGCGAGCGGCGTGATCGTGCAGAAGAGCGTCGTCTTTCCCGAGTGGATCGAGTTCAGCATCGTGCCGCCGGTGATGCTGCTGCTCTGCGGCATCTACCTGCGCCGGCTGCTGTGGCCGCACCTCGCCCGCCCGCCGGCGGAGCCCTGAACGCGTGGCCTGGTACGAGATCCTCGCGCTGCTGATCGGCACGCTGGTCGCCTTCATGGCGCTCGGCGTGCCGGTGGTGTTCGCCTTCTTCGCCACCAATCTGATCGGCGCCTACGTCTTCATGGGCGGCGATGCCGGCGTGCTGCAGCTGATGCGCAACTCGGTCGACGCGGTGCAGAGCTTCGCGCTCGCCCCGATTCCGCTGTTCATCTTCATGGGCGAGGTGATGTTCCACACCGGCGTCGCCTCGCGCGCGATCGACGCGGTCGACCGCCTGATCGCGCGCCTGCCCGGGCGGCTCGCGCTGGTGGCGATCACCGGCGGCACGATCTTCTCCGCGCTCTCGGGCTCGACCATCGCCAACACCGCCATGCTCGGCTCGACTCTGCTGCCGGAGATGTACCGCCGCGGCTACCACTCGTCGATCGCGGTCGGGCCGATCGTCGCCGTCGGCGGCCTGGCGATGCTGATTCCGCCCTCGGCGCTCGCGGTGCTGCTCGGCTCGGTGGCCGGTATCCCGATCGGGGAGCTGCTGGTCGCCTCGATCCTGCCGGCACTGATCCTCGCGGCGCTGTTCTTCGGCTACGTGATCCTGCGCTGCAGCCTCAGCCCCCACCTCGCGCCGAGCTACGACGTCGCAGCGCTCTCCTGGCGCGAGCGGCTGATGCCGTTCGTCAAATACGTGCTGCCGCTCATGGCGATCTTCGTCGTGGTGGTCGGCAGCATCATCGGCGGGATCGCGACTCCGACCGAATCGGCGGCGCTCGGCGCGGCCGCGGCGGTCGCCGCCGCGGCCGCCTACCGGCGGCTGACCTGGTCCTCGTTTCGCGTGGCGCTGCGCCAGACGCTGCAGTTCACCGTGATGACGCTGTTCATCATCTGCGGCTCGGTGAGCTTCTCGCAGATCATGGCCTTCACCCAGGCATCGAGCGGGCTGTCGGACCTGGTGACAGGCTCGGGGCTGTCGCCGACCCTGGTGCTGCTCGGCATGCTCGGCATCCTGCTCTTCCTCGGCTGCTTCATGGACCAGGTGAGCATGATGATGATCACCGCGCCGCTGTTCATGCCGGTGGTGCAGCAGTTCGGCTTCCACCTGGTGTGGTTCGGCGTGCTGATGCTGATGCTGCTCGAGATCGGGCTGGCGACGCCGCCCTTCGGCCTGCTGCTGTTCGTCGCCAAGGGCGCTTCGCCCGAGACCTCGATGCGCGAGATCATCGTCTCGGTGGCGCCGTTCATCGCGCTCGCCCTGTGCGTGGTGGCCTTGCTGATCGTGTTCCCCCAGATTACGCTGCTGCTGCCGCGCCTGATGGGCTCCTGACCGACATGCCGAACGCCGATGGCCGCATCACCCGTGCGCTCGAGGACGGACTGTACCTGATCGGCATCGACCGGCCGGCGAAGCTGAACGGATTCACGCCGCAGATGATGCGCGAGCTCGGCGAGGCCTACACCGCGTTCGAGCGCGAGCCGCAAGCGCGCTGCGCCCTGGTGTACGCCGAAGGCGCGCACTTCACCGCCGGCCTTGACCTGCCGAAGATGGCGCCGCAGCTCGGCGGCGAGCGGCCGCTGGCCGGAGAGGGCGAGATCGATCCCTTCGGTCTGCGCGCGCCGTTTCGCTCCAAGCCCGTGGTGTTCGCGGTGCAGGGCATCTGCTACACGCTCGGCATCGAGCTGATGCTCGCCGCCGACGTCGTGGTCGCGTCCGCCGACTGCCGCTTCGCGCAGCTCGAGGTGCGGCGCGGCCTGCTGCCGACCGGCGGCGCGACGATCCGCATGCCGGAACGCGCCGGCTGGGGCAACGCGATGCGCTGGCTGCTCACCGGCGACGAGTTCGACGCGCCGACCGCGCTCAGGCTCGGCTTCGTGCAGGAGGTGGTGCCCGCGGGCCGCCAGCTCGAGCGCGCGCGAGAGATCGCGCGCGTGATCGCGCAGCAGGCGCCGCTCGCGCTGGCGGCGGTGATCGCGAGCGCACGCAGCGCCGGGCGCGAAGGCGCGCCGGCGGCGATCGCGCAGCTCGGCGCCGCCCAGCGCGCGCTGCTGGCGAGCGAGGACTTCCAGGAAGGCCTGCGCAGCTTCAAGGACAAGGGCACGCCTCGCTTTCGCGGGCGCTGACCGGGCCGATGGGCGGATCGCACAGCCAGTTCAGACTGCTCGGCGAGCGGCGCTTCGCGCCGTTCTTCTGGACGCAGTTCTTCGGCGCGTTCAACGACAACGTGCTGAGGAACGCGCTCGTGATCCTCGTCACCTACGAGGCGGCGCGCTACGCGGGCGCGAGCTCGCCGCTCGCCGGCATGCCCACTGGCGTCGTGGTCAACCTGGCGGCGGGCCTGTTCATCCTGCCCTTCTTCCTGTTCTCGGCCACCGCCGGGCAGATCGCCGAGCGCATGGACAAGGCGCTGATGGTGCGCGCGATCAAGGCAGCCGAGATCGGCATCATGGGGCTGGCCGCCTGGGGCTTCGTCGCCGGCAGCCTCGCGCTGCTGCTCGGCGCGCTGTTCCTGATGGGCATGCACTCGACCTTCTTCGGCCCGACCAAGTACGCGATCCTGCCGCAGACGCTCGATCCCGCGGAGCTCGTCGGCGGCAACGCGTTGGTCGAGGCGGGCACCAACGTGGCGATCCTCACCGGGACGATCGCAGGCGGCCTGCTCGCCGCGCTGCCCGGCATCGGCGCGCAGGCCGCGGCGGCGAGCGGCATCGCGTTCGCGCTGGTCGGCTTCGGCGCGAGCCTCGCGATGCCGCGCCTCGCGCCCGCGGCGCCGGGGCTGCGAATCGACTGGAACCCGGTGCGCGAGACCTGGCGCAACTTCCACTTCATCCGCGGCAACCGAACGGTGTTCCTGTCGATCCTCGGCATCAGCTGGTTCTGGCTGTACGGCGTGGTGTTCCTGTCGCAGTTCCCGCAATTCGGCAAGGACGTGCTGCACGGCGGCGAGCACACCGTCACCGCGCTGATCGCCACGTTCTCGGTGGGGGTCGGCGCCGGCTCGCTGCTGTGCGAGCGGCTCTCCGGGCACAAGGTCGAGATCGGCCTGGTGCCCTTCGGCTCGATCGGCATCACGCTGTTCGGCGCGGACCTGTTCTTCGCCGCGCAGGCGCTCGGCGCGGGCGGCGGCGAGGCGCGCGTGTTCGTCGATCTCTTTGTCACCGGCGCCTTCGGCGGCCTGTACATCGTGCCGCTGTACGCGTTGGTGCAATCGCGCACCGAGCCGAGCCACGTCTCGCGCGTGGTCGCCGGCAACAACATCCTGAACGCGCTGTTCATGGTGATCGGCTCGCTCGCGACGATCGGGATGCTCGAGGCGGGCGTGACGGTGAACTGGATCCTGCTCACCGCGGCGCTGATGAACGCCGCGGTGGCGCTGTACATCTACACGCTGGTGCCCGAGTTCCTGATGCGCTTCATGGTGTGGATCCTGGTCCACTCCGTGTACCGGCTGGACAAATCGGGCCTCGAGCGCGTCCCGGAGGAAGCGCCCGCGCTGCTGGTGTGCAATCACGTGTCCTACGTCGACGCGCTGGTCGTCTCGGCGGCCTGCCGCCGGCCGATCCGCTGGGTGATGGACCACAACATCTTCCACGTGCCGCTGCTCAGCTTCTTCTTCCGCACCGTGCGCGCGATCCCGATCGCGCCGGCGAAGGAAGACGCGCAGGCGCTCGAGCGCGCCTACGACGAGATCGCGCGCGCGCTCGAGGCGGGCGAGCTGGTCGGCATCTTCCCCGAGGGGCGACTCACTGCCGACGGCGAGATGGCCGAGTTCCGCGGCGGCGTGACGCGCATCCTCTCGCGCACGCCGGTGCCGGTGGTGCCGATGGCGCTCTCGGGACTGTGGCAGAGCCTGTTCGCGCGCAACCGCGACAAGCTGCGCCACGCGACGAAGCTGTTTCCCAAGGTGCGGCTCGCGGTCGGCGAGCCGCTGCCCGCGCCGGCTGCGACGCCCGAGGCGCTGCGCGCCGCGGTGCTCGCGCTGCGCGGCGAGTGGCGCTAGGCTATGAAGCGATGGCCGGCGATCAGGACTACCGCGAGCGGGCGCTGAAGGTTCTGCCGTGGATCTGCGCGCGCTGCGCGCGCGAGTTCCCGGGCTCGCGGCTGCGCGAGCTCACCGTGCACCACAAGGATCACGACCACACCAACAACCCGCCGGACGGCAGCAACTGGGAGCTGCTGTGCGTGTACTGCCACGACGACGAGCATCGGCGCGAGCTCGAGGCGGCGGCGCGCGGCCCCGAGGCGGCACGACGCGACCCCGCACCGACGACGCACAAGCCCTTCGCTGGGCTGGATGCGCTGCTGAAGGGCAAGCGCTGAGCGGCGCGGCATGAAAACCTCCGTGCCGCCGGTGCACCAGATCTCACTGCGCCTGCGCGAGCTGGGGCAGATCTTCAACTCGATGGATCCGACGCCATTCCACCACCGCGACCTCGACCCCGACGCCGAGGAATTCATCGAGAGCTGGGCGCAGGAATTTCCGGCCGGCAGCCGCTTCCAGCTGATTGTCCACCTGGCGCAGCCGGCGAAGGAAGCCGACCCGGGCGCGCTGCTCACCGAGGCGATCCACAATTTCTACGCCTACAAGGCGCAGATGACCGAGCGCGAGCTGCGCCGGCTGCTGCGCCTGGGGCGCACGAGCCTGCTGGTCGGCGTCGGCTTCCTCGCGCTGTGCACGCTCGGTGCGCGCGCGATCGGCACGTTCGCGGCGGGGCCGTACGGCGACATCGCGAGCGAGGGGCTGGTGATCGCGGGCTGGGTCGCGATGTGGCGGCCGATCCAGATCTTTCTCTACGAATGGTGGCCGATCATGCGCCGGCGCAGGACCTACCTCGGCCTCGCGCATACCCAGGTGCGCGTCATCCAGGGGAGCTGAGCATGGAAAAAGTGATGCTGGTGACCGGCGCGAGCCGCGGCATCGGCGCCGCGACCGCGCGGCTCGCCGCCGCGCGCGGCTACGCGGTGGGCGTCAACTACCTGCGCAACCGGGCCGCGGCCGAGGCGCTGGTCGCCGAGATCGCGCGCGCCGGCGGGCGCGCGCTCGCGCTGCAGGCCGACGTGAGCGCCGAGGGCGAGGTCGCGCGCCTGTTCGACGACGTACAGCGCTCGCTCGGGCCGGCCGCCGTGCTGGTCAACAACGCCGGGATCCTCGAGCGCCAGATGCGCCTGGAGGACATGACGCTCGAGCGCTTCGAGCGCGTGCTGGCGGCGAACCTCACCGGCACCTTCCTGTGCGCGCGCGAGGCGGTGCGCCGCATGTCGACGCGGCGCGGCGGCGCGGGCGGCGCGATCGTCAATCTCTCGTCGATGGCGGCGCGCCTGGGCGCGCCGGGCGAGTACGTCGACTACGCCGCCGCCAAGGGCGCCGTCGACGCGCTCACCGTCGGCCTTGCCAAAGAGGTGGCGCGCGACGGCATCCGCGTGAACGCGGTGCGCCCGGGGCTCATCTACACCGAGATCCACGCCTCGGGCGGCGAGCCGGGGCGCGTCGAGCGCCTCAAGGACGCCGTGCCGCTCGGCCGCGGCGGCCAGCCCGAGGAGGTGGCGCGCGCCATCCTGTGGCTCGCCTCGGACGAGGCCTCGTACGTCACCGGCAGTTTCGTCGACGTCTCCGGCGGGAGGTAGCGGAGTAGAATCGGCTCGCCAGCTCACCGGGAGGCCGCCATGACGAAGCGTGACGAATACGTGCGCAAGCTGAAGAACCAGCTCGATCAGTGGAATGCCGAGGCCGCGAAGTGGGAGCAGCGGACCAAGAGCGCGCAGAGCGAGATGAGGACCGAGTACGAGAAGTACCTCGAGTCTTTCCGCTCGCGGCGCGACGAAGCGACGTACCAGCTGCGCCAGCTGCAGGCCGCCACGGGCGAGGCGTGGACGGACATGATGCAGGGCGCGGACGCCGCCTGGCGCGCGATGGGCGAGGCGTTCGTGAAGGCGCGCTCCCATTTCGAAAAGAAATGAGCGAAAAGAAATGAACGGGAAGGAATGAGCGAAGCGCTGCCCGTCGTCGGGCGCGGCTTCTGCTTCGAGGACCTGGCGGCCGGGTTCCGCTTCCGCACCCACCGGCGCACGATCAGCGAGGCCGATCTGTCGGCTTTCGTCAATCTCTCCTGGCTAACCGAGGAGCTTTTCACGGTCGCCGACGACCACGGCCGCAGCATCAGGGGCCGGGCGGTACCGGGCGCGCTCGTGTACGCCTTCGCCGAGGGGCTGCTGCTGCCGACCATGCAGGACACGGGACTCGCGTTCCTCGGGGCGACGCTGGACGTCAGGCGCCCGACCCTGGTCGGCGACACGATCTACGTCGAGGGGGAGGTGATCGAGCACCGCCTCACATCGAAGGGCGATCGCGGTCTGGTGCGATTTGCCAACAAGGTCCTCAACCAGAACGGCGAGGTCGTGCTGGAATACACCCCGCTACGCCTGCTCAAACGCAGGATCGACTGAAGCGCCGAGGGAGAACGAGATGGTGACGATCGCGGGAGGCAATCGCCGCACCCTGCTGCTGGCCGGGGTCGGCGTACTGGTGCTGGCGGCCGCCGGGGCGGCCTGGTATTTCCTCGGCCAGGAAGCGCCGCCGCCGCAGCCGGTGGCGCACGTACAGGCGCCCAGGCCCGCACCCAAGCCCGCGCCCAAGCCGGCGGCGACGCCGGCTGCGCCCGCCGCAGCGCAGGCGCCGATTCCGCAGACGGCGGACGCCGCGGTCGCGGAGGTGATGGCGCGTTCGGGGCTCGACGGCTTCGCGAAGAGCTACCGCGCGGGCGCGCTGCAGAGCGTCGATGCCTCGGCGCAGGCCGGCGGCAAGCTCGACGCGGCAGACGCGCAGGCGTTCCGCCAGGCCGTCGAGCGCGCGCTCGCCGAGGACAAGATCAACAACCTGCTCGCCGGCGAGCTCAAGCGCAGCTACGACCCCGCCCAGTTCGCACGCTTCATCGAGCTGCTGCGCAAGCCGGTCAACGAGAAGATGACCCAGCTCGAGGCGCAGGCTCCGCAGCCCGAGGCGGTCAAGCAGTACATGGAGGGCCTGAAGGCGAAGCCGCCGTCGCAGGAGCGCAGGGACCTCATCCAGCGCGTCGACCTGGCGAGCGGCGTCTCGGAGTGGGCCGCCGACATGTCGGTGGTCTCCGTGCGCAGCGTCGCCGAAGGCGCGCTCGAGGCGAGCGGCAAGTCGAGCAAGGAGGCGCTCGCCAAGATCGACCGCGAGATGGCGCAACTGCGCCGGCAGATGCAGGCGCAGGTGCACGGGCTGCTCTTTTACACGTACCGCGACGCGAGCGATGCCGAGCTCAAGCAGTACGCCGAGCTGCTCGAGACCGAGACCGGGCGCTGGGGCACGACAATGATCGCGAACGCCTTGCGCAACGTGATTCAGGCCACCGGGCGCGATCTCGGCGGCGAGATCGCCAGCGCGGCCGCCGCGCGGCGCGACGCGCAGCAGGCGAAGAAGAAGCCGGAGACGACCGTGGCCGAAGCGCCCAAGGAGGCCGCGGCCGAGCCGAAGCCCGCGGCGCAGGCCGAGCAGGCTGCGCCCAAGCCGCAGCCCGCGCCGAGCGGCTATCAGCGCGCGCCGAACCTGCCGGTGCTGTACGCGCACTACAACGATCTCGTGTCCGCGGTATGGATGGGCGACTTCCAGGCCGCGCTGCAGCTGCTGAACGACGGCAAGGATCCGAATGCGCGCGACAAGGACGGCAACACCGCGCTCATGATCGCGGCGAAGCGCGGCGACCTCGACATCGCGCGGCTGCTCCTGCTGAACGGCGCCAACGTGAACGCCGCGCGGTCCGACGGACCGTCTCCGCTCGCGCTCGCCGAGAGCGCCGAGAACTACGACATGGTGAGGCTGCTGCGGAGCCACGGCGCTGTGCGCTAGCCGGATAGGCTCGCCGCCGCTGCAGGGGATCCGCGTCCTCGAGCTCGGGAGCCTGATCGCCGGCCCGTACTGCGCCAAGCTGCTCGGCGATTTCGGCGCCGAGGTGATCAAGGTCGAGCCGCCGGGCGAGGGCGATCCGCTGCGCCGCTGGCGGCGCATGAGGAACGGCACCTCCCTGTGGTGGCAGGTGCAGTCGCGCGGCAAGAAATCGGTCACCGTCGACCTGCGCCGTCCCGCCGGGCAGGAGATCGTGCGCGCGCTCGCCAGGCGCTCGCAGGTCGTGATCGAGAACTTCCGCGCCGGCGCCCTGGAGAAGTGGAACCTCGGCTGGGAAACGCTCTCGCGGGACAACCCGCGGCTCGTCATGGTGCGCGTCTCGGGCTACGGGCAGAGCGGACCGTACAGCCACCGCCCGGGCTTCGCGGCGATCGCCGAGGCGATGGGAGGCCTGCGCTACGTGACGGGCTTCCCCGACCGGCCACCGGTGCGCCCGAACCTGTCGCTCGGCGATACGCTCGCCTCGCTGTACGGGGTGATCGGCGCGCTGCTCGCGCTGCTGCACCTGAAGAGCGGCGGCGGCGGCCAGCTGATCGACGTCGCGCTGTACGAGTCGGTGTTCAACGTCATGGAGAGCCTGCTGCCGGAGTACGACGCGGACGGCTTCGTGCGCGAGCGCTCGGGCAGCAGCCTGCCGGGGATCGCGCCGTCCAATCTCTACCCCTGCAAGGACGGCGGCTACGTGCTGATCGCGGGCAACGCGGATGCGCTCTACGGGCGCCTGATGACCGAGATCGGGCGGACGGACCTGCGCGACGACCCGGCGCTCGCAAGGAACGACGGCCGCGCGGCGCAGATGAAGAGGATCGACGACGCGATCGCCGAATGGACTGCGCGGTTTTCGCTGGAGGAAGTCCTCGCTCGCATGGAAAAGGCCGAGGTTCCGGCCGGGCGCATCTACAGCGCGGCCGACATCGCCGCCGATCCCCACTACGCGGCGCGCGGCATGCTCGTCGACGGCATCGCGGGCGACGGCGAACCGCTCAAGCAGCCCGGCGTCGTGCCCAAGCTCTCGGCCACCCCGGGCGCGGTCGGCGGCCCGGCGCCCGGGCTCGGCGAGCACACCGACGAGGTGCTGCGGGAGCTGGGTTTCGCCCCCGAAAAGATCCGGGAGCTCCGCAAGGACAAGATCGTATAAAAATAGGAAAAATAGGGACAGACCCTATTTTTTTGCAAAAATAGGGTCTGTCCCTATTTTTGCCCCTATGATCGACCACATCGACCACGTCGTTCTCACCACGCGCGACCTGGAAGGCTGCATCCGCTTCTACCGCGACGTGCTCGGCATGAAGCTCTCGAGCTTCGACACGCCGCAGGGCAGGCGCATGGCGCTCGGCTTCGGCGCGCAGAAGATCAACATCCACGAGTGGGGCAGGGAGTTCGAGCCGCGCGCGCACGTGGCGGCGCCCGGCACGCTCGACCTGTGCTTCATCGCGGCGCTGCCGCTCGAGGAAGTGGAGCGGCGCCTGCGCGCGGCGGGCGTGCCGATCGTCGAGGGGCCGGTGATGAAGACCGGCGCGGTGTCGAAGATCCGGTCGCTCTACGTGCGCGACCCGGACCTCAACCTGATCGAGATCTCGGTGCCGGTCGGGGTCGGCCAATGACCGCGCAGCTCGACAACCTGAACGTCACCGCGCTGGACGATCTGCCCTCGCCCGCGGAGGTGCGCGCGCGCC
>DASPRB010000217.1:0-19580 GCA_035624675.1 Burkholderiales bacterium | reverse complement strand
TTGCGCGTCTTCGCCAGCTCGAAGGCGTACTTCATGATGCGGTCGACGCCCTTCCTCGAGAACACCGCCTGCTGCGTGACGATCTCGCGCTCGGTGCCCTCGTACACGCGCCCGCCGACGTTGCCGTACTCGCCCTCGGTGTTCTCGCGGATCACGACGTAGTCGATGTCGCCGGGCTTGCGACCGGCGAGCGGGCAGGGCAGGCCCTCGAACAGGCGCACCGGACGCAGGTTGACGTACAGGTCGAACCAGCGGCGGAAGTTGATCAGCAGCCCCCAGGCCGAAATGTGGTCGGCGACGATCGCCGGGTTGCCCACGGCGCCGAAGTACACCGCGTCGAACTTGCGCAGGATCTGCGGCGCGTCGTCCGGGCACATCTTGCCGTGCGCCTTGTACCAGTCGCAGCTCCAGGGAAACTCCTGCCACTCGAAGCCGACGCCGTGATTCGCGCCCACGGCCTCGAGCACCCGGATGCCCTCGGGGATCACTTCCCTGCCGATGCCGTCTCCGGGGATGACTGCGATGCGGTGCTTGGCCATGCGCGCCTCCGTAGGGGAGGCGAAATTCTAGCAGGCGATAGAATGGCGCCCCATGCGTTTCGCAGCGATCGAGACTTCGAGCGAGTGGTGCTCGGTGGCGCTGTGGGCCGACGGCGAGATCTCCGCGGTCGAGCGGCGCGCCGGCGTCAAGCACGCCGAGCTGGTGCTGCCGATGCTCGAGCGGCTGCTCGCGGCGCGCCGCATGGCGGCGCGCGACCTGGACGCGGTCGCCTTCGGCGCGGGCCCCGGCTCGTTCACGGGCCTGCGCATCGCCTGCGGCGTGGCGCAGGGCCTCGCGTTCGCGCGCGCCATCCCGGTGCTCGGCGTGCCGACGCTCGAGGCGCTCGCCGAGGATTCTGGCGCCGAGCGTGTGCTCGCGTGCCTCGATGCGCGCATGCACGAAGTGTATTATGCGGCGCTGGAACGGGGTCCCTCCGGCTGGCGCGCGGCGATCGAAACGCAGTGCGTCGCGCCCGCCGCGGCGCCGCTGCCGGCGGGCGGCGGCTGGCACGGATGCGGCAACGGCTTCGCGGCGTACGGCGAGGCGCTCGCCGCGCGGCTCGGCGGCGCGCTCGCGCGCGTCTCGCCCGAGGCGCACGCGAGCGCGCTCGCGGTTGCGCGGCTCGCCGCGCCGCGGCTGGCGGCCGGCGAGGGCGTCGACGCGGCGCTCGCGGCGCCGCTTTACGTGCGCGACAAGGTGGCGCTTACCACGCAGGAACGCGGCGGCAGATGAGTGCGGTACCCAAGGAGACTCCCCGGCTCGAGCCGATGCGCGAGGCCGACCTCGCCGAGGTGGCGGCGGCCGAGAGCGCAATCTACTCGCACCCCTGGTCGCGCGGCAACTTCGCCGACTCGCTGCGCGCGCGCTACCAGTGCTACACGTTGCGCCGCGGCGGCGAGCTCCTCGGCTACTTCGTGCTCATGGTGGCGGCCGGCGAAGCGCACCTGCTGAATCTCTCGGTGGCCGCCGAGCACCAGCGCCAGGGGCACGGCAGCGCGCTGCTCGCCGACGTGCTGCGGCTCGCGCGCGAGCTCGGCGCGCGCACGCTGTTCCTCGAAGTGCGGCCGAGCAATCTCGGCGCGCAGGCGCTGTACCGTCGCTTCCGCTTCCGGCGCGTCGGGCTGCGGCGCGGCTACTACCCCGCGCAGGGCGGGCGCGAGGATGCGCTCGTGCTGTCGGTCGCGCTGTGAGCCGGCGCAGCGAAATTCTCGCTGAGATGGGCCTCGCGCCGGTCTGGCGCTTGAGAAGCAATTCCATTTCTTCAGAAAAGACTTCAGTTCAAGAAATGAACTGGGAGGACCTGAAGCGTGCCGTTTCGAGCTGCACGGCGTGCAGCCTGCACGCGACGCGCACGCAGACCGTGTTCGGCGTCGGCGACGAGCGCGCCGAGTGGCTGCTGGTCGGCGAGGCGCCGGGCGGCGAGGAAGACCGCCTCGGCGAGCCCTTCGTCGGCCAGGCGGGCAAGCTGCTCGACAACATGCTCGCCGCGCTGGGACTCAAGCGCGGCGAGAACGTGTACATCGCCAACGTGCTCAAGTGCCGCCCGCCCGGCAACCGCAATCCGGAGCCCGAGGAGGTGACGCGCTGCACGCCGTACCTGCTGCGCCAGATCGCGCTCATCCGGCCGAAGCTGATCGTCGCCATGGGACGTTTCGCCGCGCAGACGCTGCTCGCGAGCGACGCCTCGATCGCCAGCCTGCGCGGGCGCGTGCACCGCTACGCGGGCGTCCCGCTGATCGTCACCTATCACCCGGCTTACTTGCTCAGGAACCTGCCCGACAAGGCGAAGGCCTGGAGCGACCTCGTTTTCGCGCGGCGCCTGATGCAGGACTTGCAGGCGGGGTGCGCCGCCCCCAACTAGCCTTCCTGGGAGGAACGATCATGCGCAAACTGCTCATCGCCGCGCTCGCCTTGCTGCCCGTGCTGCTCGGCGGCTGCGGGTACAACCAGTTCCAGCGCCTCGACGAGCAGGTGAACGCCGCCTGGTCCGAGGTGCTGAACAACTACCAGCGGCGCGCCGACCTGATCCCGAACCTGGTGGCCACCGTCCAGGGCGCGGCCGACTTCGAGAAGAGCACGCTCACCGAGCTGACCAACGCGCGCGCCTCGGTCGGCCAGATCAAGGCGACGCCCGAGCTGCTGAACGACCCGGAGGCGTTCAAGCGCTTCGAGCAGGCTCAGGCCCAGCTCGGCGGCGCGCTCACGCGGCTGCTCGCGGTCGCGGAGAACTATCCGACGCTCACTGCAACGAAGCAGTTCGGCGAGCTGCAGGCGCAGCTCGAAGGGACCGAGAACCGCATCACCGTCGCGCGCGGGCGCTACATCAAGGCGGTGCAGGAATACAACGTGCTCGTGCGCCAGTTCCCGAGCAACCTCACCGCTATGGCCTTCGGCTACAAGGCCAAGCCCAACTTCTCGGTGCCCGACGAGAAGGCGATCTCGGCTCCGCCGAAGATCGATTTCTCCAAGCCCAAGCCCTGACATGCTGCGCAGGCTCCTCGCCGTGTGCCTGGCGCTCGCGGCGGGCGCCGCGGGCTGGGCGCGCGCCGAGGTTCCGGTGCCGCCGCTCGCCGCGCGCGTCACCGATCTCACCGGGACGCTGACCGGCGAGCAGAAGTCCGCGCTCGACGCGAAGCTCGCCAAGGTCGAGGCGGACAAGGGCAGCCAGATCGCGGTGCTGATCGTTCCGACGACGAGCCCCGAGACGATCGAGCAGTACTCGATCCGCGTCGCCGAGCGCTGGAAGCTCGGCCGCAAGGGCGTCGACGACGGCGTGCTGCTGCTCGTGGCGAAGGACGACCGCGCGGTGCGCATCGAGGTCGGCTACGGCCTGGAAGGCGCGATTCCCGACGCGCTCGCCTGGCGCGTGATCGACGAGCGCATCGTGCCGCGCTTTCGCGAGGGCGACTTCTACGGCGGGCTGTCGAGCGGAGTCGACGCGCTCGCGGGCCTCGTGCGCGGCGAGCCGCTGCCCGCGCCGCGGCGGCCGGCGGCGAACCTCGGCGACGCGCTGCAGGGGCTGATTTTCGTCGGCTTCGCGGCGGTGGCAGTGGCGGCCCTGCTCGGCGCGCTCATCGGCCGCGCCGCCGCGGCGGGCCTCGCCGGCGCGTTGGTCGGGCTGTACGCCTGGCTGTCCGCCGGTCTGCTCGTCGCGGTGATCGCGGGGATCGTCGTCTTCCTCGTCGCGCTCCCCGGGCGCGGCTCGGGGCTGTACACGATGGGGCGCGGCGGCGGCTGGGGCGGGGGCGGCTTCGGCGGCGGCGGCTTCTCCGGCGGAGGTGGCGGCTTCGGCGGAGGCGGCGCCTCGGGGCGCTGGTGAGCGGGCGATGCGCGAGCGCTTCCTGCACCACCTGACCCACGGCCGCGCGCATTTGCGGCGCGCCTTCCCCCGCGCGGCGCTCGCGGCGATCGAGGCCGAAGTGCGCGCGCAGGAAGCGCGCCACCGCGGCGAGCTGCGCGTCGCGCTCGAGGCCTCGCTGCCGCTCGGCGCGGTGCTGCGCGGCGTCGCGCCGCGCGAGCGCGCGCTCGAGCTGTTCGGGCGGCTGGGCGTGGGCGGCACGCGCGAGGCGAACGGCGTGCTCGTATACCTGCTGCTCGCCGAGCACGTGGTCGAGATCGTCGCCGACCGCGGCGTCGCCGAGCGCGTGCCGCAGGCCGAGTGGCGGCGCATCTGCGCGCTGATGGAAGAGCGCTTCGCGCGCGGCGAGTACGCGGAGGGAGTGATCGCCGGCCTGCGCGCGATCGGCGCGCACCTCGCCGAGCACTACCCCGGCGGCAGCGGCCCGAACGAGCTGCCGGACCGGCCGGTCGTGCTCTAGCCCGCCCAGGCCTGCGCCAGCGCGTCCAGGCGCAGGTCCTGCGCGAAGCGCTCGGCGCCGCTGCGCACTTCGAGCGTGACGATCTGCGAGCCGGGACGATCGAATTTCAGCTCGCAGGTGAAGGTGGCCGGGCGCTGCACCGTCTGCGAGGCGAGCATCTTGCCGCGCGCGTCGATCACGCTGCACTGCGCGCTGCCGCTGCCCGCGAGCAGCGCCTGCAGGCGGAACGGCGCGCCGGCGGCGCGCCGGTACACGGCGGGATCGCGGTTTGCGTTGTACTGCAATCCGTTGACCTTCACCATGCGCACGAGCGGCTTGGACATGTCGTCCTCCATAAGACGACGCTAATATAACGCATGCAAGAGGAACTGGAACGCATCGACGCGGAAATCGCGCGCTGGGAGGCGCGGCTCGCCGCGGGCGAGCGGCTCGAGCTCAAGGCCGCGCTCGAAGCGGCAACGGACGCCGCGCGCGGACTCATCCTGGCCTACCTCGGCGCTGAAGGAAAGAAGTCCGTGCCGCCGGCGGATGCCGACCTGCTCGAGGCCTTCAAGCGGCTGGTAAAGGGCGACCCGAGCTGGAACGCGATCCGCGACAACCTGCGCGAACTCGTCTACTACCGCAACTGCCTCGCGGCCGGGCGCCGCGACGCGCTGCCGGCGGTGCCCGAGAAGATGGCGGTGCGCCTCGCGCGCCACGTCTACCTGTACGTGCGCACGCGGTGCATCCGCGAGGGGAGGATCGCGGCTTGAGCGCGCGCTTCATCGCCTCGCCGCGCTTCGCCTCGCGCGGCTACGGCCGCAACCACCCGCTCGCCATACCGCGCGTCGCGCTCGCGCACGAGCTCGCGCGCGCCTGCGGCCTCGTCGAGGAGGGCGAGTACCTCGAGGCGCGCTGCGCGAGCGAGGCCGAGCTCACCGCGTTCCACGATCCGGGCTACGTCGCCGCGCTGCGGCGCGCCGAGCGAGCCGGCGCAGTGGCGCAGGAGGACCGGGAGCGCTACGCGCTCGGCACGCTCGAGAATCCCTGGTTCGCGGATGTCTACACGCGCCCGGCGACCGCCGCGGGCGGCAGCCTGCAGGCGGCCGAGGAGGTGCTCGCCGGCCGGCGCGCGTTCAATCCCGCCGGCGGCATGCACCACGCGCGGCGCGACCGCGCGCGGGGCTTCTGCTACTTCAATGACAACGTGCTCGGCATCCTCAGGCTGCGCGCGGCGGGCCTGCGCGTGCTGTACCTCGACCTCGATGCGCACTACCCCGACGGCGTCGCCGAGGCACTGCGCGGCGACCCGCGGGTGCTCATCGTGTCGCTGCACATGGACACCGCCTACGCCTACCCGAAGTCGGGCGGCGGGCTGGACGATCCGGAGGTCGTCAACCTGCCGCTGCCGCGCGGCGCGAACGACGCCGAGTACCTGCACGCCTTCGACGCGCTGTGGCCGCGCGCGCTCGAGCGCTTCGCGCCCGACGCGGTGATGCTGCAGGCGGGCAGCGACGCGATCGCGCCCGATCCGCTCGGCAAGCTGGCGGTGACCACGCAGGGCTTCCTCGCCGCGGTGGCGCGCGTGGTGGCGGATGCGCCGCGGCTCGCGGTGACCGGCGGCGGCGGCTACCATCCTCTGCTCGTCGCGCGCGCCTGGGCCGGCGTATGGGCGCTGCTCGCCGGGCGCAGGCTCCCCGAGCCGATGCCCGAGGCGGCGGCGGCGCTGCTCGCCGCGGTCGACTGGCAGCACGAGGAGGAGTGGGTCGGCGCGTGGATGTTCGAGTCCTTCGCCGACCCGCAGGGGGAAGCGCGCATACGCCCCGAGCTGCGCGAGCGCGCGGCGCGCGCCGCGCGCCACCCGCGACTCGCATGATCGCCGGGCACGCCACGCGCGCCGCGACCGAGGACTACGCGGCCAGCTTCGGCGCGCAGTGCGCGCCTGGGCACTACAGCGACTTCCTCAACCTGCACCTCAAGCTCTCCTCGCTCGGGGTGGGCACTTTCCCGGGGGCGGCGGACGATGCGACCGACGGCGCGGTGGCGGCGATCGTCGAGCGCGCTCTGCTCTCCGGCATCAACGTGATCGACACCGCGGTGCACTACCGCTACGGGCGCGCGCTCGCAGCGGTGCGCGCGGGCCTGGAGCGCGCGTTCGCCGCGGGGGTGGCGCGCGAGCAGGTGTTCGTCGCGGTGAAGGGCGGGTTCCTGCTCTATCCCGAGGGCGCGCCGGCGAACGTCGAGCAGTGGTTCGACGCGCACATCGCGGCGCGCGGCCTGGGCACGCGCGGCGACCTGGCCGGCGCGCACCTCATCTCCGCGCCGTATATCGCCTGGCAGCTCGAGCTCGCGCGCGCCGCGCTCGGCCTGGCGACTTTGGACGCCTTCATCATCGATCAGCCCGAGGTGCAGGTCGCCGCGCTCGGCAAGGAAAAGGCGCAGGCGAAGCTCGCGCGCGCCTTCGCGCTGCTCGAGCAGGCGGTGAAGGACGGGCGCATCCGCTGCTACGGCGTCTCGAGCTTCGAGGCGCTGCGCGTGGAGACCGACCACGCGCTGTTCCAGTCGCTCGCCGCGCTGCTGGGGCTCGCCGAAGGCGCGGCGCGCAGCGTGTGGCAGGACGCGCAGGCGCGCCACAGTCTGCGCATCGTGCAGCTGCCCTTCAACCCCGCGATGACAGAGGGCTTCACGCGCTTCTCGCAGGCCACCGGGCAGGGCAACGTCGCGTCGACCGTGCAGGCGGCGCACCAGCTCCGGCTGTACGTGATGGCGAGCCACACGCTCGGCAAGGGACGCTTCGCGTCGGAGGATCCGCTCGCCGCGGCCGTGCCGGGACTCGCCAATCCCGCGCAGCGTGCGCTGCAGTTCGCGCGCTCGACGCCGGGCATCGGCAGCGCGCTCGCGGGCCTGAGCACGCCCGCGCACCTCGAGGACCTGGTGGCGGTGGCGCACAGCGCGCCGCTCGCGCGCGAGGCGTACGTGCGGCTCTACGGGCGCGCGGGCTGATTCTTCTCGGTCAGGCGCGCGAGCAGGCCGTCGATCCCGGACTGGCGCACCACCTGGGCGAACTCGGTGCGAAAGGCGAGCACGATGCTCACGCCGTCGACGACCACGTCGTAGATCTTCCAGCCCTGCGGGGTGAGATGCATCGCGTAGTCGACGGACACCGGCGGATGGCCGGGCGACAGGTAGCGGTTTCGCACGGTCACGTCGTCCGCCCCGGCGGGCACCTTCGTGCGCTGCACCTCCATCTTCTGTCCGTGATAATGCCCGATCGAGCTGGTGTAGATGCGCAGCAGCAGCAGCTGGAATTGCTGCACCAGCTGGTCGCGCTGCGCGGGCGTGGCGATGCGCCAGTCGCGCCCGAGCGCGAGGCGCGTGGCCTCGCGGAAGTCGACGTGCGGCAGCACTTTCTGCTGGAGCAGAGCGATCACCGCGTCGCGCTCCCCCGACTTGAGCTCTTCGCTCTTCTGCACCGCCTGCATCACCTCGTCGGTGACGCTGCGCACGACATCGTCCGGCGGGGGCGTGGCCCCCATGGCGGGCAGCGAGACGAGCAGCAACAGCAGCAGGCGCAGGAGCATTTTCATTGGGAGCGGAAGCGGTGGTGGTGATGATAGTCCTCGGAGCGCGCGAAGGACAGCAGGCGGTCGATCTTGCGCCGGTACAGGCGCCGGTTGCGCAGGTACCACAGCAGCACCAGCGTCATGCTGCCCGCGACGAACAGGCCGAAGAGGACGATGACCGCGTAGATCGATACCCTGAGCCAGAGCAGCAGCGAATACAGCGCGAGCATCGACAGGATCGACAGGTTCTCGTTGAAGTTCTGCACCGCGATCGAGCGCCCGGCCCCCATCAGGTTGTGGCCGCGGTGCTGCAGCAGCGCGTTCATCGGCACCACGAAGAAGCCGGCCAGGGCGCCGACCAGCACCATCAGCGGGACGGCGATCCACACGTTGCGCACCACCACCATCGTCAGCACGACGATTCCCATCGCGATGCCGAGCGGAATCACCTTGACCGAGTGGTGCAGCGGAATGCGCACCGAGGCCGCGATCGCGCCCGTGGCGATGCCGAGCGCCACCACGCTCTGCAGGACCGCCGCCTTCGACAGGTCGAAGCCGAGCGCCACCCGCGACCATTCGATGACGATGAACTGCAGCGTCGTGCCCACGCCCCAGAAGAGCGTGGTCACCGCGAGCGAGACCTGGCCGAGCTTGTCGGCCCACAGGCGCAGGTTGCAGCGCCAGAAGTCCTTCAGAGTCGCGAGCGGGCTGGGATGCAGGTGCTTGAGCGGAACGCTCGTGCGCGGCACGTACAGGTTGAAGATCGCGGCCACCGTGTACACGAGAATGATGACCGCGAGCGCGGCCTCGGCGGGCGTGTCGATGCCGGTGTCGATGAGCGGCATGTCGAAGGCGAGCAGGTGCGCGGCGACCGAGTGGTTGATCAGCACGCCGCCGAGCGCCGCGCCGAGGATGATCGAGGCCACCGTGAGCCCCTCGATCCAGCCGTTGGCGAGCACCAGCTTGGTGGGCGGCAGGTACTCGGTGAGGATGCCGTACTTGGCCGGTGAATACGCCGCTGCACCCAGCCCGACCAGCGCGTAGGCGACCAGCGGATTGAGCTGGAAGAGCATCAGCGCGCAGCCGGCGATCTTGATCGCGTTCGACAGGAACATGACCTGGCCCTTGGGCAGGCGGTCGGCGAACGCCCCGACGTAGGGCGCCAGCAGGACGTACGACAGCACGAAGAAGAACTTGAGGTAGGGCGTGAGCCAGGAGGGCTCGTTCGACTGCATGAGCATCGCGATCGCGGCCACCAGCAGCGCATTGTCGGCGAGCGACGAGAAGAACTGCGCCGCCATGATGATGTAGAAGCCGAGATTCATCGATACGAGGGGCCCGAAGGCCCGGCTTTATAACACGCCGGAACTACTTTTCCAGGCGCTTGCCGCGCTCGATCTCGGCGAGCAGCCGTTCCTGCTCGGCAAAGGAAGGCGGACGCGCGCTGCGCTCCTCGTCCCCGTCGTCGGTGAAGCGGCCGCGGAAGCCTTGCGGCGCGCCCGCGACCGGGCGCAGGTAGGCCTGCATGCGCAGCGCCTTGTTCAGTTCGGGGACGCGGCGCCGGATCCAGGCCAGGTCGTAGAGCGCGGCGCAAACGAGAATCGCTCCCAGCGCCGCGCTCGCGCGCCAGTCGAGCGCGAGCAGCGCGAGTGCGGCGAGGCTCGCCGCGCGGTAGGCCCAGGCGCCACGCCGCTCACGCAGGTAGGCGCGGTGGGCGCCGACCGGGAAGGCGAGCCACAGCAGGTAGGCGGTGCGCGGCCGGCGCAGCGCCGCGGCGAGGCGCAGGTTGGCCTGCTGCAGCCCTTCGCCGCCCAGATCCAGCCGCTTCCAGCTTTCGCTCACAGCGCTCCATAAGCTTTGAATCGGCGTCAGATTATGCTTGAATAAGCGTCTTCTTGATCACGATTTGCGAGATTGATCCACATGGCCGATCGGCGCCTGCAGGTGTTCCACGCCGTTGCCAAGCATCTGTCGTTCACCAAGGCGGCCGAGGCGCTGTTCATGACGCAGCCGGCGGTCACCTTTCAGATCAAGCAGCTCGAGGAGCATTTCAACTCGCGCCTGTTCGAGCGCGGCCACGGACGCATCACGCTCACGCCCGCGGGCGAGATCGTGCTCGAGTACGCCGAGCGCATTCTCGCACTGTCAGCCGAGCTCGACACGCGCCTGAAGGAGATGACGGGCCAGATCGCCGGGCCGCTGCTGGTCGGGGCGAGCACCACGATCGCCGAGTTCCTGCTGCCGCAAGTGCTCGGCAGCTTCAAGTCGAAGTACCCCGGCGTCCTGCCGCGCCTGTTCGTCGCCAACTCCGGCACCGTCGAGAACCGCGTCGCCGAGCATACGCTCGACATCGGCTTCATCGAGTCGCCTTCGCATCTGCCGACGGTCGCCTCGGACGTGTGCTGCGAGGACGAGCTGCAGGTGGTGTGCGCGCCGGGGCACCCGCTCGCGAAGCTCAAGTCGGTCACGCCCAAGGAGCTGCTCGAGCATCCGTACATCAGCCGCGAGACCGGCTCGGGCACGCGCGAGGTCACCGACCTGTATTTCCAGAAGGCCGGCATCAAGCTCGACAACCTGAACGTCGTCATGGAGCTCGGCAGCCCCGAGGCGCTCAAGGGCCTGGTGGCGACCGGGCTGGGCTTCGCGATCATGTCGCGCTCGACGGTAGCCAAGGAGACGCGCCTCGGACAGCTCGCGCGCTTGCCGCTCTCGCCGCGCCTGATCCGCAATCTTTCGGTGGTCTACCCGAAGGAGAAGTTCCGCTCGCGGCTGGTCGGCACGTTCGTGCAGTACGCGAAGGAGCAGCTCGCGGCCGTGCAGACGGGCTGAGCGGCGCGCCGGGTGAAGCGCTTCCTCGCCGTCCAGCACACGTTCGCAGAGTTCTTCGGCGCGCTCGAGGCGCAGTGGGAGGCGCGCGACATCGGCTTTCGCTACGTGCGCCCGGTGTCGGGCGACGACGTGGCGGGCACGCCTTCCCAGTTCGATGCGCTGTGGCTGCTCGGCGCGGCCTGGCCGCCCGCCGACCGCGCGCGCTGCCCCTGGGTCGACGACGAGCTGCGCCTGGTGCGCGCCTTCCTCAAGGCGAAGCGGCCGGTGGTGGGCCTGGGCGAGGGCGCCCAGGTGCTGGCGGCTGCGCACGGCGCGACCCTGCACACGCAGCCGGCGCACGACGCGTACTTCACGCGCGCACGCGCGCTCGCCGACGAGCCGCTCGCGCGCGCCGTCGACGGGCGCCTTGTCCTGGTGATGGCGAACGGGCGCGCCGAGCTCGCGCCCGGCCTCGAGCCGCTGGTGGCGGCCGAGAACGGGCGGACGATCGCGTTCCGCGCCGGGACGCTCGCCTATGGGCTCGTATTCCGGCCCGAGCTCAAGCCGGGCATGCTCGAGGACATGGTGATGGAGGAGGGACGCCCGCTGCCCGATGACATCGGCGCGCTGATCGAGCGCGCGCGCGAGCATTGGCCCGAGATGCAGCAGACCACCGGGCGCGTCGCGGCAGCGCTGGTCGAGGCGCTCGGGCTGATGGACGAGCGCGCCAAGGCGCCGGTCATCCCCATCCTCGAGCGGCGCTAGGCGCATGCCGCGGCCGATCAGGGCGACGATCTCGGCGGGCGCGCTGGCGCGCAACCTCGAGCGCGCGCGCCGCGCCGCGGGGACGAGCAAGCTGTGGGCGGTGATCAAGGCGAATGCCTACGGCCATGGCCTGCTGCGCGCCGCGGAGGCGCTCGCCGCGGCCGACGGCTTCGCGCTGCTCGACTTCGAGGAGGCGATCAGGCTGCGCCTCGCGGGAGTCAAGAAGCCGCTCCTCCTGCTGGAAGGGATCTTCCAGCAGCAGGACGTGCCGCTGCTCGCCGAATACGCGCTCACGCCGGTGATTCACGCCCCCGAGCAGCTCGAGATGCTCAAGAAGGCCCGTCCCACCGGCGCGATCGACGTCTATCTCAAGGTGAACAGCGGCATGAACCGCCTCGGCTTCGGCTCCGCAGCCGGCGTGGGCGCCGCCTGGCGCTCGCTCAAGGAGCACCCGCGCGTGCGCGAGCTCACGCTGATGACTCACTTCGCCGACGCCGACGGACCGTCGGGCGTGCGCGCGCAGCTCGCGCGCTTCGGCGAGCTGGTCGCCGGCCTGGAAGCGCCGCGCTCGCTCGCCAATTCGGCGGCGCTGCTGCGCTTTCCGGAGGCGCGCGCCGACTGGGCGCGTCCCGGCATCATGCTGTACGGCTGCTCGCCGTTCGCAGACCAGAGCGCGGCCGCGCTCGGGCTCGAGCCCGCCATGACGCTCGCCACGCAGGTGATCGGCGTGCAGACGCTGAAGGCCGGCGAGCGCCTCGGCTACGGCTTCTCTTTCGAGGCGCCGGCGCCGATGCGCGTCGGCGTGCTCGCCTGCGGCTACGCCGACGGCTATCCGCGGCACGCGCCCTCGGGCGCTCCGGTGCTGGTCGACGGGCGGCGCACGCGCATCGTCGGCCGGGTTTCGATGGACATGATCTGTGTCGACCTCAGCGACCTGCCGCAGGCCGGCGTCGGTACACCGGCGACGCTGTGGGGCGAGGGCCTGCCGGCCGACGAGGTCGCGGCCGCCGCGGGCACGTTGAGCTACGAGCTGCTGTGCGCGCTCGCGCCGCGCGTACCGGTGACGGAGCTCGCCTAGTGGCCAGGGCGAAGACCGCCTACGTCTGCGCGGAATGCGGCGCGAGCGCGCTGCAGTGGTTCGGCAGCTGCCCGTCCTGCGGCGCGGCCGGCACGCTCACCGAGACGCGCGCCGAGCGCGCCACCGCGCAGCGCTACGCGGGGCCGGGCGCCGGGCCGGTGCCGCTCGCCGGCATCCAGGCGGAGGAGCTGGCGCGCATCCCCACCGGGATCGAGGAGCTCGACCGCGTGCTCGGCGGCGGCCTGGTCGCCGGGCAGGTGGTGCTCCTCGGCGGCGATCCGGGTATCGGCAAGTCGACGCTGCTGCTGCAGGCGCTCGCGAGCCTGGGCGGCGGGCTGAAGACGCTGTACGTCTCCGGCGAGGAGTCGGCCGACCAGGTCGCGCTGCGCGCGCGCCGCCTCGCGCTCGACGCCGGCCGCGTGCGGCTGCTCGCCGAGATCCAGCTCGAGCGCATCGCCGCGGCGCTCGAGGCCGAGAGGCCGCAGGTCGCGGTCATCGACTCGATCCAGACGTTGTACAGCGAGACGCTGCAGTCGGCGCCGGGGTCGGTGGCGCAGGTGCGCGAGTGCGCGGCGCAGCTCACGCGGCTGGCCAAGGCGCGCGGCACGGCGCTGCTCCTGATCGGCCACGTCACGAAGGAGGGCGCGATCGCCGGCCCGCGCGTGCTCGAGCACATCGTCGACACGGTGCTGTACTTCGAGGGCGATCCGCATTCCGCTTTCCGCCTCGTGCGCGCGGTCAAGAACCGTTTCGGCGCGGTGAACGAGCTCGGCGTGTTCGCCATGACGGAGAAGGGGTTGCGCGGGGTGAGCAACCCTTCGGCGCTGTTTCTCTCGCACCACGGGCGCGAAGTGCCGGGCGCCTGCGTGCTGGCGACGCTCGAGGGCACGCGTCCGCTGCTCGTCGAGATCCAGGCGCTGGTGGACGCCGCGCACGCGCCCAACCCGCGCCGCCTGTCGGTAGGCCTGGAGCAGAACCGGCTCGCCATGCTGCTCGCGGTGCTGCACCGGCACGCGGGCATAGCGACCTTCGAGCAGGACGTGTTCGTCAACGCGGTCGGCGGCGTGCGCATCGGCGAGCCGGCGGCCGACCTCGCGGTGTGCCTGGCGGTGGTGTCCTCGCTCACCGACCGCGCGATTCCGCGCAAGGTGGTGGTGTTCGGCGAGGTGGGGCTCGTCGGCGAGGTGCGCCCCGCACCGCGCGGCCAGGAACGCCTGAAGGAGGCCGCCAAGCTCGGCTTCGAGAAGGCCATCGTCCCCAAGGCGAACCAGCCCAAGGGCCGCATCGCCGGGCTGGAGATCGTCGCAGTGGAGCGCGTCGAGCAGGCGGTGCAGGCGCTGCGCGAGCTCTAGGTGTCAGGGCGCGGCGAGCCGCGCGGCGCGCAGGCCGCTGCGCACCGCCGCTTCGAGCGTCGGCGGATACTCCGCATCGGTGTAGTCGCCGGCGAGGAACACGCCCGGCCAGCGCGTGGCCTGCGCGATGGGCGGGCGGCTCGCCTCGCAGGCGACGGTGGCGCGCTTCTCGGCGATGACGCTCGACCACTCGGGCTGCGGCAAGCCCGCGAGCGCGCGTGCGAGCTCGCGGTGACAGGCCGCGGCGAGCTCGGCGTGCGTCATGCTTTCGTGCTCGCCCTCGGCGCTGATCACGCAGGCGAGGCGCCCGCGCTCGCCGAGCAGCGCGCCGCGGTCGAACACCCATTGCACGAGGCCCTCGTCCAGCCCGAGCATCGGCCGCGGCAGGCGTACATGCTCCGGGTACTGGAGATAGCAGGTATAGATGGGCTGGTACGCGACGGCGGGCTCCAATTCCGGAGACAGATGCTTCAGCTGGTGCGGGCCGACGGCGACGATCACCGCGCGGTGCGCGCGGCGCAGCGCGGCGAGATCATGCACGGGCTCGTTCAGGCGCACCTCGCCGCCGTGCGCCGCGACGAAGTCCGCAGCCGGCTCGGGGAACAGGCGCGCCAGGTCGACGCGCGGCAGCAGCAGGTCGCTCGCGCCGCGCGGGCCGTCGAGCGCGTCGCGCAGCACGGCGAGGAACGCCGCCGCCGAGGCGCGCGCGGGCGGCGTGTTGAGGGCCGCGACGCACAGCGCGCGCCACAGGTACTTGCCGAGTGCCCCGTCCTGCCGGTGGCGCGCGAGCAGAGTCTCGACGCTGCAGTCCTCGGCCATGCGGTAGCGGCTGCGGCGCAGCGCCAGCACGAAGCGCAGCGCGCCGAGGCGCTCGGCGAGCGGCGCGCCGCGCGCGGCGAGCAGCCCGCCGAGCAGGCCGAGCGGCGCCGGCAGAGGCAGCGCGCGCAGCGCGAAGCCGCGCGCGTAGCGCAGCTCGAGCGGCATGCGCAGCAGCGCGTCGGCCGGCACGCCGACCAGCCGCATCAGGCGCGCGAGCTCGGCGTAGGCGCCAATCAGGATGTGCTGGCCGTTGTCCAGGCTGCGGCCGCGCTGCGCGATGCGCCGCGCGCGCCCGCCGAGCACCGGGCCCGCCTCGTAGACCGAGACCGGGACGCCGCGCTCAGCGAGCCTCACGGCGGCCGCCATGCCGGCGTAGCCGCCGCCGACGATGGCTACGCGCTGATCCAAGTCTTCCAGGCGAGCCACAGCTTGCGCAGCGGCGTGAGCGATACGCGCTCGCTCAGCACGCGGAAGCCGTCGCGCTCGATCTCCGCGAGCAGCGCCCGATAGATAGCCGCCATGATGAGGCCCGGGCGCTGCGCGCGCCGGTCGGGGTCCGGCAGCGCCGCCAGCGCCCGGTCGTAGAACTTCCCGGCGCGGCGCGCCTGGAAGCGCATCAGCTCGGCGAACGCGTCGCTGTAGCGCGCGCCCGTGATGTCGGCCGCGGTGACGCCGTAGGCCTTGAGATCCTCCATGGGAAGGTAGATGCGGTTGCGGCGCGCGTCCTCGCCCACGTCGCGGATGATGTTGGTCAGCTGGAAGGCGATGCCCAGGTCGCGCGCGTAATCGAGCGTGCGCGCGTCGCGGTAGCCGAAGATGCCGGCGGCGAGCATCCCGACGACGCTCGCCACGCGGTAGCAGTAACGCTCGAGCGCGGCGAAGTCGAGGTAGCGCGACTGCGTCAGGTCCATCTCGACGCCGTCGATGATCTCGTTCAGGCGCGCGGCGTCGATGCCGAAGGGCGCCAGCGCGGGCGCGAGCGCGCGCGTCACCGGGTGCTGCGGATCCCCGGCGAACATGCGGCCGATCTCGGCGCGCCACCAGGCGAGCCGCGTCTGCGCGAGCTGCAGGTCGGTGGCTTCGTCGACCACGTCGTCCACCTCGCGGCAGAACGCGTACAGCGCGGTGATCGCGCGCCGGCGCTGCGGCGGCAGAAACAGGAACGCGTAATAGAAGCTCGAGCCGCTGGCGGCCGCCTTCTGCTGGCAGTACTGCTCGGGGCTCATAGCGCTCTCGCCACGATGAGCGGCCAGTCGTACCACTCGAGCACCGGCCGCCGGCGGAACATGTCGCAGCCGGCCGCAGCGAGCTTCTCCAGCACGCGCAAGCCGCCCTGCACCGTGGCGCGGATCTCCAGCCCGATACGCCCGGGCAGCCGCCTCCCGAGCGGCGCGCCCGACTCGAGCATCGCGCGCGCACGACCGATTTGCAGGCCGATGAGCGCGAGCCAGGCGGCGTCGCAGCGCCGCTCGGCGATGTGGCGCTCGGTGACGCCGCAGCGCGCCATCTCGTCCTGCGGCAGGTAGATGCGGCCCTTGGCGTAGTCGAGCGGCACGTCCTGCCAGAAGTTCACCAGCTGCAGCGCGGTGCAGATCGAGTCGGAGTCGCGCAGGTTGTCGGGCGTCGCGGCGCCGAACAGCTCGAGCAGCAGCCTGCCGACCGGGTCGGCCGAGCGGCGGCAGTACGCGCGCAGCTCCTCGAAGCTCGCGTAGCGCTGCTTGACCACGTCCTGCGCGAAGGCGTCGAGCAGATGATGGAAAGGCGCGAGCGCCAGGCCGCGCTCGCGCGCCAGGAGCGCGACGGCGCGCAGCGCGGGCTCCGCCGGCTCCTCGCCGCGCGCGATGGCTCGCAGCGCCGCGCGGTAGCCTTCGATGAGCGCGAGCCGCTCCTCGGGGCGCCGCTCGCCCTCGTCGGCGAAATCGTCCGCGTTGCGCGCGAAGCGGTAGATGGCCGCGACCGCGCCGCGCTGGGCGGCGGGCAGCAGCAGCGAGGCGACCGGAAAGTTCTCGTAATGGTCGACTGGCACCGTTTGATTCTTAAGGGGAAAGCGCGTTGCGGCGGCGGGATCTGCGCGGGTTCCGCAGTATAATGGATCGCATTGCGGGCGCACCGTACGCGCGAAGGTGGCGGAATTGGTAGACGCACTGGATTTAGGTTCCAGCGCGGAAACGCTTGTGGGTTCGAGTCCCACCCTTCGCACCAGCGCTGCATGCGCGCGCGGCGCGCAACAACTATGAGGAAGCGACAGCGATGACGGGGAACGTGGAGACGCTGGGGGCGCTCGAGAGGCGCCTGTCGGTGTCGGTGGCGCTGGAGGAAATCGAGCGCCAGGTGGATGCGCGGCTGAAGAAGCTGGCGCGCGATGTGAAGATGCCGGGCTTCCGGCCGGGCAAGGTGCCGATGAAGCTGGTGGCGCAGCAATACGGCCCGCAGGTGCGCTCGGAGGTGCTGGGCGACGCGGTGCAGCGCGGCTTCAGCGACGCGGTGAAGGAGGCGAACCTGAAGGTCGCCGGCTACCCGCAGATCGAGAAGCGCGAAGGCGGCGACGACAAGTCGCTCGAGTTCAGCGCGACCTTCGAGGTGTACCCGGAGGTGAAGCTGGGCGACATCGCGGCGGCCACCGTCGAGCGGCCGCGCACCGAGGTCACGGACGCTGACGTCGACCGGACGATCGAGATCCTGCGCAAGCAGCGCACGCAGCACGCGACGGTCGAGCGCGCGGCGCAGGATGGCGACCGTGTGACGGTCGACTTCAAAGGGACGCTCGGCGGCCAGCCGTTCAACGGCGGCGAAGCGGCCGACTTCGCGTTCGTGATCGGCGAGGGCCGCATGCTGCCCGAGTTCGAGCAGGGCGCGCGCGGCCTGGCGGCGGGCGAGAGCAGGAAGTTCGAGGTCACGTTCCCGGCCGACTACCAGGGCAAGGAGGTGGCGGGCAAGACGGCGGAGTTCGCGCTCGGCATGAAGCGCGTCGACGAGCCGCGCCTGCCGGCGCTGGACGCCGAGTTCGCCAAGTCGCTCGGCGTGGCCGACGGCGACCTGGTGAAGATGCGCGCCGACATCCGCGCCAACGTCGAGCGCGAGGTGGCGAAGCGCGTCGATGCGCGCGTCAAGGGCCAGGCGCTGCAGGCGCTGCTCGACTCGACCAAGCTCGAGCTGCCCAAGTCCCTGGTGCAGATGGAGGCGCAGCAGCTGCTCGAGCGCGCGGTGGCGGACCTGCAGGCGCGCGGCATCAAGCCCGAGCAGGTGCCGCTCGAGGCGAAGGCTTTCGAGGAAGCCGCGAAGCGGCGCGTGGCGCTCGGCCTGATCATCGGCGAGCTGGCGCGCGCGGAGAAGCTGCAGCCCAAGCCCGCCGAGGTGCGCGCGCTGATCGAGCAGGAGGCGCAGGGCTACGAGAGTCCCGCCGAGGTGGTAAAATGGTTCTACATGCAGCCGCAACGTTTGTCCGAGATGGAGGGCCTTGCCCTCGAGGGCAACGTCGTCAACTGGGTGCTCGCCAAAGCCAAGGTTGTCGACAAGGCGGTTTCCTTCGACGAACTGATGGGCGGCGGCTCATGATCTGGCAGAAATCCGTGCCCGAACCTCAGGGTCTCGGGCTCATCCCGATGGTGATCGAGCAGTCGGGGCGCGGCGAGCGCGCCTACGACATCTATTCGCGGCTGCTCAAGGAGCGCGTGGTGTTCCTGGTCGGGCCGGTGAACGAGGTGACCGCCAACCTGATCGTCGCACAGCTGCTGTTCCTCGAGTCGGAGAACCCGGACAAGGACATCTTCTTCTACATCAACTCGCCGGGCGGGTCGGTGTCGGCAGGCATGGCGATCTACGACACGATGCAGTTCATCAAGCCCGACGTGAGCACGCTGTGCATCGGGCAGGCCGCGAGCATGGGCGCGCTGCTGCTCGCCGCCGGCGACAAGGGCAAGCGCTACTGCCTGCCGAACTCGCGCGTCATGATCCACCAGCCGCTCGGCGGCTTCCAGGGCCAGGCCTCCGACGTGGAGATCCACGCACGCGAGATCCTGTATCTGCGCCAGCGCATGAACGAAATCCTCGCCAAGCATACCGGGCAGGCGGTGGACACGATTTCACGCGATACGGACCGCGACAATTTCATGTCGTGCGACGACGCGGTAAAGTATGGTCTCGTGGACAAGGTGCTGGTTTCGAGAGAAAACGGCTAGGAGCGCTGAATGTCGGAAAAGACCTCCTCGAGCGAAAAACTGCTGTACTGCTCGTTCTGCGGCAAGAGCCAGCACGAAGTGCGCAAGCTCATCGCCGGACCGTCGGTATTCATCTGCGACGAGTGCATCGAGCTGTGCAACGACATCATTCGCGAGGAGACCGCCGGCGACAAGACCGGCAAGGGCGCCAAGTCCGACCTGCCGACCCCGCGCGAGATCCGCGCGATCCTCGACCAGTACGTGATCGGGCAGGACCAGGCGAAGAGGATCCTCGCGGTCGCGGTGTACAACCACTACAAGCGGCTCAAGCACCTGTCGAAGAACGACGAGGTCGAGCTCGCCAAGTCGAACATCCTGCTGATCGGTCCGACCGGATCCGGCAAGACCCTGCTGGCTCAGACGCTGGCCAGATTGCTGAACGTTCCGTTCGTCATCGCGGACGCGACGACCCTGACCGAGGCGGGCTACGTCGGCGAGGACGTCGAGAACATCATCCAGAAGCTGCTGCAGAATTGCGACTACGACGTCGACAAGGCGAAGCGCGGCATCGTCTACATCGACGAGATCGACAAGATCTCGCGCAAGTCCGACAACCCTTCGATCACGCGCGACGTCTCGGGCGAGGGCGTGCAGCAGGCGCTGCTCAAGCTCGTCGAGGGCACGATCGCCTCGGTGCCGCC